>PDSI01000166.1 GCA_002748415.1 Micrococcales bacterium
GTCAACGGCCGGGGCGAATGGTGCGTTCCGGCCGAGGGCTGGGTGGAATCAGTGTCTTGGGGCGAGTGTGCGGGCACGATGCCACCGTACGGCGACCGCGACGCACAGGGCCACGGGGGTTCCTCCTGGTGCTGGCCGCCAACTCGCGTCCCGGCCGGGGGCCACCCCGGCCACCCGATGGACACGCCACCACTGCGCGTGGACGAATGACATCGGTGTACTTCGCTGCTTACAGTGGCGGCAGAACCAGTGCCGGTGCGCCTCATCGCGCATCCTTCGCCTCGATCGGCTAGCGTTCCGGTCAGCGGCGACTGCCAGCCATCGGCAGGCAACGACGAACGTCACTGAGAGGTGATTATGAGCGCGTTCGCAGTTCCGCAATCCACTGGCGTCGACACCGAGCCGGGTGGACTGTCCGACCGGGATCGGCGCATCCTGGACTTCGAGCGTCAATGGTGGAAGTACTCCGGGGCCAAGGAACAGGCCATCCGGGAACTGTTCGACCTGTCCGCGGCGCGCTACTACCAGGTGCTCAACGCCCTCATCGACAATCCGCAGGCATTGGCCGCCGACCCGCTCTTGGTAAAACGGCTGCGCCGGATGCGAGCCACCCGTCAACGCGAACGCTCAGCTCGCCGGCTGGGTGCCGCCGACTAGCAGGCAGTAACAGGCAGTACCTACGAAAGGTCCCCCCGTGGTCACCACAGCTCGACACGCAGTATCCGAGGGCCCGGCGTCGCCGGCCGATGAGACCTATCCGTACCCGCGGGATGAGTTCGACGTCGACGAGTGGGAAGGTCCCAGGGGGGCCCACCGCGCGGCTCGCAAAGGTTGGTACACCGCGCTTCCGTGGCTGGCCGGCATCGCCGCCGGGCTGCTGGTGATGCTGGTCGCGTTCTCCTTCCTCAACCGTGGCGGTGACGAAGGGACCCAGACCGCGGCCGATCCGGTCACGACGTCGCAACCGGCGGCCGGGGCTGGCGCCGAAGCCGGAGGGGCCGCAACCGAAGCCGGAGCGCCCGTTTCGACCGCCGCTGCTGCCGAGGCCGCCGAAACGGGTGCCGCCGCAAGCGCCGCGGCACCGAGTGAGGCAGCCACAGCCTCCGCAGGAGAGGCCACCGACGGCGCCGCGGACGCGACTGCGGTGGACAAGTCGCTGGACGTGCAGATTCTCAACGCAACGCGCATCCAGGGTTTGGCGGCGCGAACCAGCCAGAAACTGAAGGCGGACGGGTGGACCATCGTCGCCGAGGAGACCTACCGGGAATCCAAGCCGCCGACGACCGTGTACTACCGTGACACGGCCCAGCAGGCGACGGCGCAGGAGCTGGCCAAGCAGGTCGGCGGAGTGCCGGTGACGCAGTCGCAGTCCTTCCAGACGCCCATCACGCTCATGCTGGGAGCGGACTTCAAACAGCTGTGAGGTGACCTGGCCAAGGCCCCCGCGCTGCTGCACTCGAGGTGGCGGGCCCGTCACGACGTAGGCTGGGGTTCATGAACGCGCTGGCCCACGAGAGGTACGTCCTGTTCACCACTTTCAAGAAGAACGGCCAGCCGGTGTCGTCGCCGGTGTGGATCGCCGGCTTGCCGGAGGGCAATCTCGGGTTCACCACAGAGGCCGGATCGTGGAAGGTCAAGCGCCTGAAGCGCAACGACGCGGCCGCCCTGCAACCCTGCAACTCCCGCGGCAAGGTGTTACCCGGCTCCGAACCCACTCCGGCGACCGCATACGTTGCCTACCCGGGCAGCCCCGACTTCGCCGCCGTCACCGAGGCCATCGGGGGCAAGTACGGATTCCAGTTCACCGCCATCCGGGCCGGGCAGGAATTGCTGCGCCGGATCCAGCGCAGACCCGCAGAGCAGTGCGTGGTCGTCGTGTCCACCGAGGAGCCTGCGGCCGGTTAGCCGGTTCCGGTGCGGGTATTCCTCCCTCGATGCGGGTTTCGCAAACCGCCTCGGGCACGGGGTGTGCCGCCTACCTGGCGCGGCCGACGCTGTTCGACGCTCACGTGCCGAGCGGATGCCCTGGCAATGAAGCCACGACGGCGGCCAACGACACCGCGAATCCGGCCACCAGCAGGACCGAAATCGTGCGCTGATGGCGGGCGAACACGTCGTCCCATTGCCCGTCGTTGCCGAAGCGTAGGTTGGCGGCCGTCATCAACAGCCGGCCTAGCCCGAACCCGACGCCGACACACACCGCCGCCGGCCAGGAGGCCAGAAACGCGATGACGGGTACCAGCACGTAGGGCAATCCACTGGTGACGTAGGTCCGCACGCCGGTGCCCATCTCCAGTCCGAATTGGAACGGCCCGAAGAACCTGCCGTGCCGGAACACGGTCTGCGGAACAAGTCTCGCGTTCTGCGGCAAGACGATGTGCAACCAGCCGAACTCCCGGACCGCAACGACGGCGAACCAGGCTACGACCACCCACACCCACACCCAGTCAGGAGCAAGCACCCGCACCAACGATCCGGCGGTGAGCACAACCGTCGCGCTGACCAGCGCCCCAACGACCAGACCGAGCCCGAAGGCGGAAACCGGAAGACCTCGCCAGACCGGCGAGTTCAGCACTGAGGCCGAGTTGCGGCTTCAGGTGGAGCCGGAGACCGCGAAACCGGCGATCAGGCCCAGCGCCGCGAAGGCGCCCAGCGCCGTGGTGGCCGGGGCGGTGCACATCAGCACCGGCAACCCCACCACCGCGACCGCGGCCACCAGCAGGGCACCGACCACCGGATGCCAGCCGAGCCTGCCTGCCACCACCTGTGGTGTGCTCATGAGTTGTCCCCATTTCTCAAGGGTTTTCACTGCTTTCACCTGCCGGCGGACTCCTCGACCCGGGCCCGGCAGATGCTCAGGTAGGAGTAGCGCTCCCACCACCGTGACACCACAGTGGTCACCCCGTCCGAGCACCGGTAGGTAACCCCGTCGACGGTCCACTTCCACGCGTTCTTGGGTTCCGACATCCCGCAGGCGGTCGATATCGGCCGGTAGTAGAGGCGGACATAGCGGTTGTAGTACTCGCGGTCTGCCCGGTGCCAGCCGGTTTCGTCGCACAGCGTCGAGCCCATGACCCGCCCTCCGTAGCAGGCGGCCGGTTCGTCGACGAACTCACCGATGGTGTCCGGTTCCTCATCGTAGCCGTACGGGTAGGCGTCGGAGCAGTCGTTGGCGTCCCAGCCGATGAGCCCACTCGGGCTGACCTCGGCGCTGGCCTTGCGCGCCTTGGACAGCGGGGACCAGCCGAGGATGACGGCACCTGCTGTCGCCCCGGCCAGGCCGACGCTGCGCAGCACGGTGCGCCGGCGAGCGGCGGATCCCAACAGCCGGCCGCTGGTGCTGTGCCCTCCCGTCTCGTTCAACTCGTCGTCGGATGACGGGATACTGGCGAAATCAAGGGTCATGGTCTTACTCCTTCTACGGTCCAGCGACCGAGGGCATTGTCAACATCGTTCTCGTGTACGGGCAGTCGTAGGTCGCGGACGGTCCCATCCGGCTCGACCCACATCAGCACCGGCGGGGCCAGGTGCGCGATCCGGCTCCAGGCGACGTCATCGCGGACCATCGTGACGCCGTCCGGCGCCTGGTCCCACTCCTGCGGGCTCTCATGGGTCAGCAGGACCGGTGGATCCGTCAGCCGGGCGGCCCGCTTGGACAGCCGGGCCAGGACCAACCGGCACAGCGGGCAGGTGCTGTCGGCGGCGAGCACGACCCGGGCGCTACCCCCGGCCACGCCGGCCGGCAACCGTACGGTCTGGTCCGGGCCGAGGTGACCCGCGGCCTCGGTCAGCCTGCTGACTTGATCACGCAACGCCCGGATCTCACGCAGTACAGCGGCCAGGCCCAGGTACACAGCGATGATCGCGATCCATGCCAGCACCCACATGGCAACCTCAACGTCCATGGGTGGCAGTCACTTCCAGGAAAGGTCGAGGGTGTCGAGCATGTGCATTGCCTCATCCTCGGTGATGGCCTCGGAGTCGGCGAAAACGACTTCGGCGACTCCGTTCGGGGTGCCCACCAGGTAGGCGTAGTCATGTGCGGAGTCCTTGCCGCGCCCCGGCAGTTGGGTCCGCCAGACCTCACCTTGGCGGGTGCGGCGCCCGCTCTTGGACGGGATGACCTGCCGGGCGAAGGCCGGAGCAGGGGCCGCGATGGACGTGTTGTCCACGGTGCTGAGCACCAGGTTCTCACTGCCGACGGTCAGCCCGGTCCACCGTTGCGGGCTGACCCGCATGCCGTCGCGGTGATCGCGCACGTCCAACACTGCGAACAGCTCGGCAACCTTGCGGGATTCCGGGGCGGGCCCGGCAAACACGGTCATCAATTCGTGGTGCTGCCCGATCAGGCTGGCCAGTGTGGTGCGCCCGTCCGCGGTGCGGGAGATCCGGACCTCATGCTGCCCGACCTTCATCCGGCCGGACAGTTCTGCTTCGAAAAGGTACTTGGCGCCGAACTCGTGGGCTCCGACCGGTGCGACCTGGAACGCGCGACCGTAGGAACCCCCGACGAAATGCACGCCGCTGACGTTGGTGGCAGCTTCCTGCCCCTCCCAGCTAAGACTCAGCCTGTCCCCCGATGGACTCATCCTCGTCACCGAATGTCGCTGCATTCTTCCGCCTCTCTTGTGATTCTATATTCAACAAACCCGCTGTCGGCCCAGCACCCCCGGTTACCGGGCGTATGGTGCGGGCCGATACTGGCAGAGATTTGGCCCTTTTGCTACTTCGCGAGTTCGCCGCGCCGATGTGACACGCACAGCCGTAACGCTGCGCCACCCAACAAATTCCTTGCGTGACAGCATGCTCATGACGCGATCGTGTTCAACTATTCTGTCGCGTGTCGGATGGTTGACAAGGACAACACCGTGGGTGCCACGAACCCGGACCCACCCCCAGGGGGTGCCGTCGCGGACCCCGGTGCAGCCAGTTCTCGATGAGATGCAGCCAGTTCTCGATGCACCAGTGGGATCTGGATGCACCTCGGGGGAGTTCAGCCGGGGCCTTCTTCGGCGGGCAGCGTCACGATCGGGGTAGCCGGTCTCGGTGCGCCAGGTGTTCTTTCTGCCGGTTTCTTGGGGGTGATCCACCCAGGTTTCCGTGCAGGCGACCTCCACCCGGGTCGAGGTCGCCTGCACCGGCGCGCTGGGCGCTGAGGGCCTGCCAGGCAGCAGATGCCCGCGCTGCCGAAGAACTGCGGCCGACGCGTGCCCGCGGCAACCGGGACACGATCATCGGTGCCGGGCAGGTCCCGCTGTGGTCCGCCACCTGCGGCAACGGCCCGCAGACGCGGTCGGTCTCCACCCGACAGCCCCGGCCGGGTATTCCCGGCACGACGCGGCTCATTTGCTCAGACACACCTCGACCCTGAATCCCGCCGCGCTCTGACCTCACCCCGAAAATCTCTTCCACCACAGGGGTTGAGCCCTATATGATTCCATGTTACGTTTGCTTGAATCTGGATCCATCTCGATCAGTCACGCCGTTGGATTGACCATTCGGGCCAATTCAAGCCTCATCAGAAGAAGAGACTAAAGATGGACGAGTGCGTTGCCCCGATGAACCGCGACCAGTCCGCCGGAAAGGCCCTGACGCTGACCGGTGGATCCTGCGAGCGGGACCGCATGCCCATGATCGCCACGCCTGCAGTCGTGGTGGCCTTCACGCCGTGACGCGCCTCGCGGTGCGGGGCGCCGAGATGCTGCGCTGACGTAGCCGCCGGTCTGAGGGCGCCGCCGACCGCAGATCGGCGGCGCCCTCAGCATCACTACCTCTCCCATGACCATGAACACGTATTTCCCACGACTCATGAAGTATGTCGTCTCAAGACCGCCCGACACCGCCGAGGTGATGTGCGCGGCCGCGCAGATCTTGTCAACTATCGAGGCTTTCGACCCCGGGGATTGTGCACCCAGGAGCATCGACGAAAGGCGCTTTCTTCGCCCCGTGAGGCCCTCGGCGACCCCGCTCGACAACTACGTGGCGTGCCCGGTGATCGTCCGGGGTGTCCTCATCGGTCGGCTTGCCATATGCGCCCTTCCCCGCACCGGGCCGCCCGCTCGCTTCACGCTTGCGCCACGGTACGAAATGATCCTGCGCTCCGCAGCCGTTCGAGGTGGCCCCGTGACATCGTTGAGGCGGCAGGGCTTTGAGGGCGTCAGTTGGTGGTACGCCGTCGGCGTCGTCGGCGTCGTCGTGGGGTCTGCGACGACGGCCCTGCAGCCCTTCCTCGTCGGCCGGGTGACGGAGTCCTTCCTCCAGACAGGTACCTTCCCCTCACTGCTGTTCGCCGGCCTTGCGGCGGCCTTCGCCGTCGACGTGCTGGTGTCGACGAGCAGCAGCCTGCTGTTCGGCCTGGCGTCGGAACGGTTCGTCCTCAACCTGCGCAACCACCTCGCCGCCCAGGTGCTCGACGCGGCCTACGCGGACTCCTCGGCGTATGACCGCGGCGACCTCAACAATCGTCTGGTCGAGGACATCCCGGCCGCGCAGGAACCATACTTCGCGACGTACCCCGAGATCGCGAGTTCCGCACTGGTCATCCTCTTCTGCCTGGCGGGGATGCTCACGACCAGCTGGCAGCTCACGGTCGGGCTCCTCGGCCTGTTGGTCGTGTTCGGGGTCCTCCTGGTACTCGTCCTGCGCCGGCTCAACCACTTCGCCGCCAGGTCGCGGGTCGCCACGGCGAGCTACTCCTCGTTCCTGTACGAGGTGCTGTACAACACCATGCCGATCAAGTCGCTGCGCTGCGAGCAGTGGGCCACGGGCGCGCTCGCCAAGCGCGCCAGCACGGCGCGGCACTTCGGCAACCGGGTGGTCGGCTACAGCTCCCTGATCCTGCCGGTCGTCAACATCGGAGCCCAGATCGGCCTCGTCGCCGTCCTGCTCGTGGGTGGGCTGATGGTCACCCACGAGTCCCTGACCATCAGTGAGCTGGTTTCCTACTTCCTCTACTTCGTCTACATGCTCTCCCCGCTGGTGGCCCTCGGCATCGCGCTCGGCAACCTGCGGGAAGCGGAAGCGTCCTGGGCGCGGCTGCACACCCTTTCGCAGACCTTGCCTGCCGAACCGCCCGCACCGGCAGATCCCACCGCACGGCTCACCACACCGGCTCGCCTGGTGACGAACGACCTGAGCTACACCTACCCGGGTGGTGAGGCGGTACGCCTCGGAGACATCGACCTGACAGGCCCGGGGGTCCACTGCGTCCTCGGCAGCAACGGCGCGGGCAAATCCACACTGTTCAGCCTGCTCAACGGGCTGCGGCTACCTGCCTCGGGGTCGCTGACATGGAACGACGTGGCATTGTCCGGCGTCACGGCGCGCAGCATCCGCCAAGACGTCCTCCTGATGGCGCAGGCCCGCGACACCTTGAGCGTCACAGTCCGCGACAACATCTGCATGGGTCACGCCTTCTCCGACGAGCAGATCAACGCCCTCGCCCACAGGATCGGTGCCCAAGAGTTCCTGGCCGGGCTGCCCGACGGCCTCGACTCGGTCATCGGGGCGAGCGGCATCGGCCTGTCCGGCGGGCAGAAGCAGCTTCTCTTCGTGATGCACGTACTCCTACGGCGGCCGGCCGTCATCCTCCTCGATGAGTTCTCGGCCAGCCTCGATGCCCGCATCAAGGCAGCCGTGTGCGACGAGATCGCTCACCTGGGTCAGTCCTCGCTGGTCCTGATGATCACCCACGACGAGGCCCTGCTTGCCCGCTTCGGCAACCACATCCCGCTGCAGCGCCTCAGCGGCGAGGAGTAAGAGGATGGAGTACGCCGCTTGTCGGTCCCGCGTGACCCGCGGAGGATGCTCGCTGTCGGACTCCGGGCCACCGGAGCAGGTATTCGCCGATCCACAGAAGAAACGTACCCGGGGGTACCTGGCCCGGGTGCGCGGCCACGCCGGGCTCGCAGCCCAGCAGCCATAGGCTGTCGCCGCGCTCGGCCTCGTCCGGGCTTCCCGTGGCAACGAGTCGTCCGGCATCGGTAGGCTGCTGCTACCCACCGAGGGAGCCAACCGTGCCAGCAGAGCCCCGAACTCCTGACCGGTCGCGAAACCCGACCCGTCCGGGAAACCCGGCGCAACGCGCAGCTCTGGGCCGCGACCTGGACAGCGCACGACTGACCGCACGCGTGCTGGACGATCTGTTCACCATCCCGGGCACCAACATCGGCATCGGCCTGGACGCGTTGCTCGGCCTCGTCCCCGGGTTCGGCGACGCGGCCGGCGCGGCGCTGTCCAGCATCATCATGGTCCAAGCCGTGCAGCACGGTGTTCCGCTGCCGGTAATGGCCCGGATGGGCGTGAACGTCGCCATCGACGCCGCCATCGGCATCGTGCCGATGGTCGGTGACATCGGCGACGTCGCCTACCGGGCCAACCGCAAGAACCTGCGGTTGCTGGAGGCCGCCGTCCTCGACCCGGACTTCGAACGGGAGAGTTCGGTCCGCTACCTGCTCGGTGCCGGGCTCATCGTGCTGGGCAGCATCGCCGTGCTGATCGGCGCCGGCGCCCTCGCCCTGTGGTTGTTGAGCCGGCTGTTCAGCTGACCTGCTGTCCCACGTGTTCGGGGTCCCGGGCAGGCCATACGCCGCGGCGCAGCCGCACCGTCCCCTGCTCCAGTGAGCTGGCCAGCATGCCTCCCATCACCGAACCCAGCGCGATAGCGCCTGCCGTGGTCGCCGCCCCCAGCAGGTGGATCAGTCCGTCCACCGGGTTCCCCCCGCTGAGTTGACGCAACGCCTCGACCACCGCCAGGCCGGGCAGCAGCATGGTGATGCCAGGCACCACCACGGCCATCGCTGCGGTGTGGTACCGGGCCGCCCAGGCGCGGCCGACGGCACCGACGACGAACGCCCCGAGGAAGGTGCCGATCTGGGCGCTCAGTCCGAAGCCCTGGCTCAGCATCAGCACCGCGACGCCGGCCGTGCCCGCCAGCCCGGTGATCATGACCATCCGTGGCGGCACCCGGTTGCCCACAGCAGCCGCCAGGGTTGCTGCGAACACGATCAGCAGGTAGGTCCACCAGTGGGCGGACAGCTCTCCACGCAGCGGATCGGTCAGCGGGGCCACGTCGGCCCCGACGGCGGGAGCGGCCGCGAACACGGCACCGACCCCGGCGATGATGGCACTGGTCCCCAGCAAGGCCTGGAACAGTCTGGCCCCGGCCGACAGGGGGTAGTCCCACAGCCCGTCCTCGATCACGCTGACCAGTTGCAGGCCCGGCAACAGCATCATGACACCACCGGCGACCACCAGACTGGTTCGCCTGGCCACGTCCGGGTCCAGGTGGCCCAGCCCGCTGACAGTGGTGGCACCCACCACGATCGCGATGAAAGCGGCCAGCACCGCTCCGGCCAGGGTGACCAGCGGCCAGGGGGCGCCCCGGCGGTACAGGTGGTGGCCGATCCAATCGATGACGATCGTGGCACCGAACGAGGTGGCCACCGCGACCGCGTCGCCACCGAGACGCAACACGATCAACGACGTCATCATCGCCCACGCCACCCGTACCAAGGACCGGCGGTAGGGCTTGCGCGCGGACTCCACCGCGGCCAGCTTCGCTCGTGCATCGCTGTGGCCGGCGTGACCGGCGGCCAACTCGGTGACGTACTCGTGCAGGGCCGCCAGCCGGGAGTAGTCCCGGGCCGGGCTGCGCACCACCAGGACCCGCACCACCGGGTCCAACCCCGGCGGGGCATAGGCCACCATCGCGGAGCTGAAAGTCAGGTCGTACTCGAGGTAGTCGTCCGCCAGGCCGAGCGCGGCCGCGGTGGCCAGCGTCATCGCTTCCACGTCGCGCATGCCGGCGCCGTACCGGATGGCCAAGGCAGCCACCCGCAGCACCAGGTCCATCGAGTCCAGCACATCGTCGGGTATGGTGCCGCGGCGCACCCCCGCGAACGGGGTGCCTCGTAGCCGGGACACCACCGGTGTGGGCGCGGTAACCGGATCGGACCCGATGATGCGCCGGATGCGTTGGCGTTCTTTTGCTTCCACGGCCAGTCCTGTTCACGACATGATGATGCAAGCGAAGACTGACCCGGTAGATCGGCCGCTGCTGCAGGTCAACCGCACGATTGTGCGGCACCGGCGGGGCCAGGTGCAACCGCCCGCTGGGGTGCCGCAATCAAGCATGCCGAACGGACCCGGTCACCGTCAGCTCAACCCGAAAACCACTGCCCGGACAACGTGTCAAACCTGCAGGATGGCCTCGGCGACAGCGCGCCGCCCGATCAGAATGTCGGCCGCGCGCACCGTGCAGACCGGCCAGCCCAGGGTGGATAGTGTCGTGCTCAGTTGGGCGTCCCTGGCCACCGCCAGCGCCGGGTCGCCCGCCGGTGTGCGCCCGTCCCACAGCACCGCGACCGGTGTGCGCCCGCCACCCGGTTCGACCACCAGATCCGGTATCGCGGGAGCGTCGGAGAAGGATTCGTCCCGGCTGTGCGGGTCCGCGGTGACGGTCACCGTCACGGTCGCGCCCAGCTCGGTCAGGGCGCTCACCAGCAGGGACAGCACCGGGTCCGGTTCACCGGCTGCGGCCGGCACCCGGCCGGGCCCTTCACCCGCTGCGCGCAACAACTCCCGGAGACCGTGCGCCCCAGCGGTGTTCATCCGGTTGGGGTCGAGGTCTGCGGCGGTCAGGCAGGTGACCACGGTGAGCCGTTGGCGGGCCCTGGTCACCGCCGAGCGCAACAACCTGGCACCGTCCGGGGTGTCCAGCGGGCCGAACCTGTGCAGCAGCGCCCCGTGCGGGGTGAGCCCGAATCCGACCCCGAGGATCAGCCGATCGCGCACCAAGTCCTCGGCGCGGGCGATGTCGGTGATCGCGAACGCTTCCGGCCCGCTGCGTATCAGCCAGTCGGCCAGCTGTGGACGCTGCCGCAGCCGCACCCGCAACATGTCGGCGATGCGGCGGGCGTGCGGGCGGGTCAGGCTGAGCACGGCCAGCGATTCGGACCGGCTGTGGTGCTGGGATTCGTCGGCGTGTGCCAGCACGAGATCCACCACCCGCCGCACCTCGGCCTCCGGCGCCTCCACGTGTCCCTGCGCGGCCCGGGTCTCGGTGACGTCGGGACCCCAGGACGGCGCAGTCCGCCCGTCGGCCACCAGTTCCAGATCCAGCCGGCGCTGCCCGGACGGAGCCGGGACCCGCCAGCGAGGTGTCGCCCCCAATGGCTCCTGCACACCCGCCGCGGTGATGATCGAGCGCGCCGCATCGCCCAGTTCCGCCGGGCCACGATGCGCGAACCGAAGGTTCACCGACGGCAGAGCGCGGCCGGCCGCCTCCAGCACGCTGCGCCGTGGCCGCGCCGAATCCGCCGATTGCTCATCGCCCAGGTCGAGGCCGGTGGGCCGCACTCCCGCCGGGTCGCCGATCACCGCCAGCCGGCGCCCGTGCACGATCGACAGCACGGCTTCGGCCAGCCCCAGCCGATGCGCGCCCAGCAGCAACACCCGGTCGAACCGGTCCGCGACGCTGAACCGGTGTGGTACCGACAAGGCGGTGGCCAGCGTGGCCGTGACCGGTTCACCTGAGGCGGCGCTGTCCCGCAGCCAGGTGATCTCTTCCACCCTGGCGTCCCGAACCGGGATACCGGCGTCGCCGGAGTCCTCGGCCGGTGCGGCCGGCGCGTCCTGCTGGTGCGCAGCGGCAGCATCCATCGCCCGTAGCACGCCGGCGCACCAGCTGACCTCGAGGTCAGCGGCCAGACTGGGCGGTACTTCGGTGGCGTCACGCAGCGACGCAGCGACCTCGGACAGGCCCAGGTCGTCCAGTTCGGCACGGACGCGCCGCTGCCGAGGCCAGGCTCGTAGTTGAGTGGATTGCGCCGACAACGCGACCAGGTGGCCGAGCAGGTCATCGACGAGCACGTCCCGCAGGTCGGGGTGCTCGCCGAGCCACGGCGTGCCGGCCAACACGGTGCCCAGGTGGGTGATGTCGTCCTTGACGTGGTCCAGTTCGTGCTCCACATCGGCCAGCACGGCCGGAACACTGGGATCCGTGCCGTCCGGGCACATCCGGCCCCAGCGGCGCCGCTCCTCGTGGGCGCGGACCAGTGCCTCGTGCAGGTCGCCGGGGTCGGTCTCCGGGCGCAGCAACGCTTTCGCCGCCTTGCGGTGGCGGTACCGCTCCCGCATCGACATGGTGTTGGCATGCTGCGCGCGCCACTGAGCAGTGGCCGTGGCCACGATCATGTCGTCCACCGCGGTGGTGTAGACGGCCGGTTCGAACACGGTCAGGGTGGCGCGGACCGCGGCAAGCAGTTCCACCTGCCGCTGCCAACCGCCCAGGGTTGCCTGTTCGATGAATCCCGTCTGCTCGCGCATCGTGGCCAGCAGAGCGCGCAGCCGCGGCAGCGAGCTTTCCAACCGGTGCACGGTCTCCAGCGCTTTGAGCACCTCGTCGCCGGTGGTGACGCCGGTGCCGTACCAGGCCGTGGTCTTCGGCCCGACCCGCAGCGCCGAACTGGTGACGGCCTCGCCCAGCAGCTCCGCCGCCCGGGCGCGGTTGGCACCGACCAACCTGGACAGCGCCGGTTCGGTGAGCCGGGTGCGGGGTAGCCGAGGATTCTCCACCGCGGACTCGGCATCGGCGCCGGCCTCGTCCTCGGCGATCGCGGCTGCCAGGGTGCGCAACACCTGCAACTTGCTGACCTGCCAGGCCGGGTCCACCTCGTGCAGTGCCCGGCGCTCGGCCGCATCGGGCACCGGAGTGAGTACAGCGGTGTTGCTGTCGGCGACGGAGTCTTCGTCGGTCAGGCAGCGCAGCCCTGCCCTGGCCAGCCGGGCAGCCAGATCGGTCAGCTCGGTGCGGCGTGGGGCGACGACGAGCACGCGTTCGCCGGCTTCGGCGGCCTGCACCACCATCTGTGCGGCGACCTGGGTGACCCCGCTGCCGGGTGGGGCGAGCACAGCGACGTCACAGCGGGCGGCGGCCCGGACCGCAGCGCGTTGCTCGGCGTCCAGGGCGAAGATGGTGACCGGCACCGCGGACGGGTCCGGTTCGCCGGACCAGTCGCGGGCGAACGGGGTGGCCCGCCCGGACGCGGGTTCCGATGCGGCGCCTCCCGCCTCTGCCCAGGCTCGGGTGGCCGCGTCCTGTCCGGCACCGGCCGCGGCCAGGGCGCACACCACCGGGTGAGCGACCAGGCTGTCGCTGACCTCATCAAGGTTGGCCAGCAGCGCGGGGGCCAGGTCCAGGAAGGTGCTGACGATGATGGCGTCCCCGACGGTGAGGCCCGGCAGGTGCGCGGTCAGATCCCGCAACCGGTCCAGCGTGCGGCGGGGGGTGAACCCGGTCTTGCTGTTCGCCAGCCCGGCCAGCAGATGCGCATCCACCTGCACCCCGTGCCGGGCCAGTAGCCGGACGACGGCGGGATTCAGCCACGCCGCGCCGTGCAGGTCCAGCTCGTAGTCGGCGGCTCCGACTCCTTTGGGCTGCAGCCGGATAGGACGCAGCAAGATCGGGGCCAGCACGCCCGGTGGCCCGGACGGCGGGTCCGGCCACGACAGCAGGCCGAGTGCCAGGTGGTTTCCGGGCAAGCCGTGCTCGTCGGTCAGCCGGGAGCCCGCGATGGCCACCGCCCTGGCCCGCCCCCTGGCGGCCGCCAGTGCGCCTTCCTCGCGGAACAGGTAGGACAGCCTGGTCGGCCGGCCGGCCAGGAACCCGGCCACCCCGTTGGGATGGGCATGTCCCAGATCCAATGTACCGTCGGAGGTTTCGCGATAGAACAGCAGCGAGTCGTGGCCGCCGAGGCCCGCCAGCTCGGCCCGCCAGCGCTCCAGCGCCACCTGGGGGTCGGCCGTTTCCCCGGCCTGGCCGGGGTCGCCGGCCGGTTCGGCCGGCGCGCCACCGGCGTCACCGTCGAATACCTGCGGCGGCGCGCAGTCCACCCGATCACTGGACTGCTCGAGGCGCAACGAGTCGTCGTGCACGGTGACGTCGGAGACGTCCATGGGCTCAGGCGGCACCCGTTCACTGTAATCCGAACCTCACCCGAGGGTTGCGCATTGTAAAGGTGTGGTGCCCGCGTGTGTCGAATGACCGCCCGGGATCGTTCGATCTCAGCGTCTCGTCGGCACGAACTCTGATGCATGACTATGCAGTCGAATGCATATAATGCCGAGGTGTCCAAAGTCCTGACTTCTCTGCCCGTGAGCGAGCGCATCGGTATCGCCTTCTCCGGTGGCCTCGACACGTCGGTGGCGGTGGCGTGGATGCGCGAAAAGGGCGCGATTCCGTTCACCTATACCGCCAACCTGGGCCAATACGACGAACCGGACATCGAGTCGGTGCCGGGCCGGGCCGCCCAGTACGGAGCCGAGGCCGCCCGGATGGTCGATTGCCGCGCCGCGATGGTCGAGGAGGGCCTGGCGGCACTGACCTGCGGGGCGTTCCACATCCGCTCGGCCGGACGCACCTACTTCAACACCACTCCCATCGGCCGCGCGGTCACCGGCACCATGCTGGTACGGGCGATGTACGCCGACGAGGTCAACATCTGGGGTGACGGGTCGACGTTCAAGGGCAACGACATCGAACGGTTCTACCGGTACGGGCTGCTGGCCAACCCGCGGTTGCGAATCTACAAGCCCTGGCTGGACGCGGACTTCGTCGCCGAGTTGGGCGGGCGCGCGGAGATGTCGCAGTGGCTGGCCGAACGCGATCTGCCGTACCGGGATTCCCAGGAGAAGGCCTACTCCACCGACGCGAACATCTGGGGCGCGACGCATGAGGCGAAGCGGCTGGAGCATCTGGACGTCGGCATGGAGATCGTGGAACCGATCATGGGGGCACGGTTCTGGGATCCCGAGGTGGAGATCGAACCGGAGACCGTAACAGTAGGGTTCGAGCGAGGCCGGCCGGCGACGATCAACGGAACCCGGTTCGACTCCGATGTCGAACTGGTGATGGCCGCCAACGAGATCGGTGGCCGGCACGGGCTGGGGATGAGCGACCAGATCGAGAACCGGATCATCGAGGCCAAGTCCCGGGGAATCTACGAGGCGCCGGGAATGGCGTTGTTGCACATCGGGTATGAGCGGTTGATCAACGCGATCCACAACGAAGACACCATTGCCACCTATCACGAGCAGGGACGGCGGCTGGGCCGGCTGATGTACGAGGGACGGTGGCTGGATCCGCAGTCACTGATGCTGCGGGAGTCGATCCAGAACTGGGTGGGCTCGGCGGTGACCGGTGAGGTGACGCTGAAACTGCGCCGCGGAGAGGACTACGCGATTCTGGACACCCGCGGTGGTGAGTTCTCCTACCACCCGGACAAATTGTCGATGGAGCGCACCGAGGGTGCGGCCTTCGGCCCCACCGATCGCATCGGCCAGCTGACGATGCGCAACCTGGACATCGCCGACTCGCGAACGCGGTTGGAGTCCTACGCCGGCATGGGTCTGCTGGGTGCCCCGCAGGCGAAGCTGTTCGGCGAACTGGAGCCCGGCGGCTCGGATCAGATCGCGCACAACGCCGCGGCCGCCGACATCGACGACGAGTTGGAGGCGCTCGACCGGGCAGCCATGGAGGTCGGTACGGACTGAGCAAGAAAGAAGGGCTGGGCAGCGCAACCCAACCCGTCTGTCTGTGCGGCGAATCGATGCTCAGGCGACGCTGACCCGGCGCACGCCGAGCACACTGTGCGCCAGCGCTTCGGCGGCAGACGCCTCACGCACGTTACGGGGGCCGTTGATGGTGACCACGGCATGGTCGACAGCGATCCCGTATGTTTCCATGCCCAGCGCCGAGAAGAGCTCCTGTAGTTCGGTGTTCAGCTCCTCATCGGCACGCCACAGCGCCCGCAGGATGTCCGAGCGGCTGACGATGCCGACGAGAACGCCGCTCCGCAGGACGGGCAGACTCTTGTACCGCTCCTCCATGAAAACCTGCACCAGATCAGCCACATCGGTGTTCTCGGTGGCGCTGGTGGGGTCGGCGCTCATGATCTCGCCGACTGTCTTGGGCAACGGCCGGTCGGCGGCCACCTTGGTGAGCCGCGCACGAGCATCGGCAGGAACCATGTGGCGGAGAACGTCGACCTCGCTGACCACACCGCGTAGGTAGTGGCCGTCACCGACCACGGGCAGGTTGGTGATATGACGTTCGGCCAGCACCTCGATGACCTGGTCGATGCTGTCGTTCTCATGGACAGCGACGGCTGGGGCTGTCATGATCTCGCGTACGAGCACGATGCCTCCTTAGTACCGTTCCAGGCAGGTGGCCCGGAACAGGGCTTCCGGGCGGTGTTGACCGCCACCTTCAAGTGTGCATCATCAATCGGCGACAAAACGCCGGGAAGTGATGCCGATCAACGTGTTTCGCGTCACCGCATCACGCAGTGCAGCGTGGCGGAGGCCACAATCGCCCACGTGGGCTACCCTGGATGGCGCCCACATAGCCGGAAGCCACATGTGGTTCGTGACGGCGGTCACGGCCCCGCCCTCGTAGCTCAGGGGATAGAGCAACGGTTTCCTAAACCGTGTGTCGCAGGTTCGATTCCTGCCGGGGGCACAAGCCTTGCCCGGGGACGCCGGTCCGGGTCTGGTACAACCGGCGTGGACAGCACGCGGTTCGTCGAACACGGCGTTGCTTCGTGCGGCGACTTACCTCGAGGAGGCAAGCGCGAGGTGACCACGCCACGGGGTTGGCAATGATGAGGCTGCTCAGACTCTGCGCGACCACACGCTCCGATGCCGCCCAAGGTGTCGACGTGGTCATCCCCTGCCTCCCTTAGGGCTCAAGCCGGTCGTCCGACTCCGTCGGCGGCTCCGGTCGCGACCCACGGAAGCGCTGCTGAGCCTCCGGAGCGCCACCTGGCCTGAAGCACGAACCTAACGCCGCCTGTGGCGGGTCGCGGTGCTGGGGTGTGAACGGTGAAACCAACGAGATCCCTTGCCCGAAGAAGGCTCTGGACCAGCACCGGCCAGGCAACTCAGCTACTAAACCGAACTCCCACGGCTCGGCTCACCCACGGCTCGGCACAACACGGTGTCGCACTACAACACGGTGTCGCAATAACCCTGGGCGGCCCCATCGACATGCCGCCCAGCCCGCCCACATCGACCCCCGAGCTGACGTACCCCACGGACCAAGACTCCACCCGCACCGCTCATATCGACCCCTATGGCGCCGTTAGGCGACGTATGGCGCCGGCACGCCGCTACCCGACGTACCCCAACAGCGCCATAGGGTCCAGAACGACCGGTTCGACGTCCTTGCGGGCGCCCGAAATGACCGACCCACGCACCCCGGCAACGGACACTCAGCGCCCAACCTGCGAACTGGTCTTACCCAAGCCGGTCACATCACCCACCACCGAGCTCAGCTGACCGCACCAACCGCCCAAACCACCCACCCCCGACCTCACCCGCCCGAACCGGCGACCCACAACCCCGCCACTGGCCTCGCATGCCCGCACCAGCCAGCCAAACCACCCAACCTTCCCCGCCGCCACTCCACCCACATCGCCCACATCGACCCCTATGGCGCCGTTAGGCGACGTATGGCGCCGGCACGCCGCTACCCGACGTACCCCAACAGCGCCATAGGGTCCAGAATGACCGGCTCGACGCCGCCACCCGGAGCCCGGATTCCACGACGACAACAGGGCAACGAACCTCACGAAACACGTGTGCCGTGTCCGCGGGCGAGAGATCGCAGCTGCCGCAATCGGCGGGGCATGGATCCTGCCGCTGCACCAGGCCTGCCGCTACACCAGGCCTGCCTCGTGCACATAGATCGCGATCTGTACCCGGTTGGTGGCTTGCATTTTCTCCAACAGTTTCGACACGTGTGCCTTCACCGTGGGAACCGACATAAACAAATTCGCAGCGATATCAGCGTTGCTGAGCCCTTGCGCCACCGCGACGGCGACTTCCCGCTCCCGCTCGGTGAGGGACTCCATCTTGTCCGTGGCATCGCAACGGCTTTCGGCAGGCCCCTGGGCGCGCACCTGGCGGATCAACGACCTGGCCGCGCTCGGACTCAGCATCGCCTCTCCGTCGGCGACGCGGCGCACCGCAGCCACGATGTCCGCCGGTGCAGTGTCCTTGAGCAGAAACCCGTCCGCGCCGGACGCCACGGCACTGACGACATAGTCGTCGGCGTCGAACGTGGTGAGCACGATGACCCGTGGCGGGTCCGGCTCACTGTGCAGCACCCGGGTGGCCTCCAGGCCGTCCATCACCGGCATCCGGATATCCATCAGCACGACGGCAGGCCGCACCGTTTCGGCTTCCTGCACGGCCGATGCGCCGTCGCCGGCCTCCCCGACGATCTCGATGTCCTCGGCCCCACCCAGCATCAACCGCAACGCCGAACGCACCAGCGGATCGTCATCGACGATGAGGACCCGGATCACTTCACCGGCCACGGCAGCCACACTCTCACGACGAAATCTCCTCTTTCCGTGGTGGCGGCCAATGTTCCGCCCTGCGATTCGGCCCGCTCGCTCAACCCGATGAGCCCAAGCCCTGCACCGGGCGTGCCACTGCCCCGGAAACCTACCGCGTTGCGCAATTCCAGCCACACGCCCTGTTCCGGAGCGCCGGTCAGCGAAACCGACAGCAACGCTCCCGGCGCGTGCTTGGCCGCGTTGGTGATCCCCTCCTGCACGATCCGGTACAGCGCCCGGCCGGTCGCCTCCGGAGGTAACTGCCCGTCCACCGTATTGGTCAGGTTGATCCGCGACCCGGCTCGCCTGGCCTCCTCCACCAACTCGGGGATCTGCCCGAATCCCGCCTGCGGGCGCACCTCGACCGAGGGGTCCGAGCGCAGTACTCCGAGCACCCCGCGTAGGTCCTGCAACGCCTCGTTGGCCCGGTCCCTGATGTCAACGAGGCCTTCACGCAATTGGCCGGCCGGTAGGTCTTCCCGGAACGCCAGTGCACCAGCGTGCATCGACACCTGCGAAATGCGGTGCGCCAGTACGTCGTGCATCTCCCGGGCGATCCGTGCCCGCTCGGCGGTGCGAGCCTGCGCGGCGCGGGCATCCCGCTCGGCCTCGGCCCGTTCGGCCCGGTTCCGCAACGTATAGACCAATTCCCGGCGGGATCCGATGTAGAGGCCGATGGCGATGAACACAGCCAAGAAGGAAAGCACGGGGACGGCATCCACCCACCAAGGGATCCCCTCCGCCGATCGCTGGTCATACGGATCGACGAACCAGCCGGCGATGCCGATAACCGCGACGAGCAGGCATCCGGTCGCCAGCTCCCGCCAGACCCGACGGGTCGCCAGCGACAGCAACGCCAACCCAAGAAACGTGCCGGCTACTCTCGAGATCGTCCCCAAGAGCGACGTGGCCACCACGACCGTGACCGGCCAGCGCCGCCGGTAGTGCACCAGCACGGCCGCGGCCAGCCCCAGCGGGAGC
>PDSI01000039.1 GCA_002748415.1 Micrococcales bacterium
CTCGGCCCGTTCGGTCATCGCCGCGGTGCGGTCCGCACACCCTTACGAGGAACCGGTCGTCTGGGCGGGCGAACTCCTCGGCTACCAGGAACCGGCCCGCTCCGGTGGCACCGGCCGGGTCGGGCGGCTGGCGGAGCCGATGAGCCTGGAGCGATTCGCGCTGCTGGTCGCCGAGGCGCTTCCGTATTCTCCGCAGGGCGTGCGGGTCAGCGGCCCGGCCGAGGAACAGGTCCAGACAGTGGCCGTGTGCGGCGGCGCCGGAGACTCCCTGTTCGAGGATGTGCGGGCCAGCGAAGCCGACGTCTACCTCACCGCTGACCTGCGCCATCACCCGGCCAGCGAGGCCCGGGAACAGGCTCGCGGCGGCAAGCCGTTCTTGGTCGATGTGGCGCACTGGTCCAGTGAATGGCCGTGGTTGCACGGATGCGCTTCCCGGCTGCAGACCACGCTGCTGGAACGCCAGCTCAAGGTGCAGGTCAGGGTCAGCGAGATCCGCACCGACCCATGGACTTTCCGGGTGCCGAGTTCGGGTGGCATCGTGCGGTGAGCGGCCGGCCGCCGCCCGGTCTGTACCCCTCGGGACAGCCTCAGTAGGATGCGCTGGTGCATCGCTGTCGCAGCCCGAGGAGGACGCGGTGACCACGGCTCCGCCGGAAGACCAGGCCAGATTGCTCGACCTCGCGCACGCCGACACCCGGCTCAGGCAACTGGCGCACGCGGCCCGGTCGCTACCGGAGCATCGGTCCATCGCGGAGCTCGAACACTTGCAGTCCACCGAGAAGGACCGGCAAGTGGCGGCCGAGACCGCGGTCAGCGACCTGCGGATCCAGGTCACCAAAGCCGAGTCGGACGTCGAGCTGGTGCGCTCCAGGATCGGTCGGGACACCCAGCGGCTGAACGCCGGCACCGGTTCGGCGAAAGACCTGATGGGGTTGCAGCACGAGTTGCAGACCCTCGCCAAACGCATGTCGGACCTGGAAGACGTCGAGCTGGAGTTGATGGAGCGACTGGAGTCCGCCGAGCAGGAGCTGGCCCGGATCAAACAGGATGCGCTGGCCCGCGCCGAGCAGCTAGCCGAGCTGAGTACCCGCCGCGACGAGCAGTTGGCTGAGTTGAACGACGAACGGGATCACCTGCAGCAGACCCGCGACCAGGTGGCCGCCGGGCTGGCCAGCACGCTGCTGGCCGACTACGACCGATGCGCTGCCCGCACCGGCGGGATCGGGGCGGCCGCCTTCTCCGACGGCCGCTGCCAGGGATGTCAGCTGCAGCTGAACCCCGGTGACATCGACCATCTGCGCGCCGCGGCCGCCGAGGACATCGTGCACTGTGAGGAATGCGGTTGCATCCTGGTGCGTCCGGCCTGAGCGGGCTGTCCGGATAGGCTGCCCAGCATGTCTCGACCCTGGACCTGGATCGCCCCCGATGCCATCCCCGCGGACCTTGTCGACGCCGGTGTGCGGGCCTTGGCCGAGGAACTCGAGCTGGCACCGGAGTTCGCCCCGGAGGTGCTTGCCGACGCGGGCGAGCAGGCGCGCACACCCGACCTGGGCGCGCACGAGGACCTGACGGACATCCCGTTCGTCACCATCGACCCACCAGGTGCCCGCGACCTGGACCAGGCGATGCGCCTGCAACGCCGCGGCAGCGGTTACTCGGTGCACTATGCCATCGCCGATGTCGCGGCGTTCGTGCGGCCGGGCTCCCCGGTGGACCGCGAGGCCCACCACCGTGGCCAGACGATGTACGCCCCCGGCCGCCGGTTCCCCTTGCACCCGCCCCCGCTCAGTGAGCAAGCGGCCAGCCTGCTGGCCGGTGTGGACCGGCCCGCCTACGTGTGGAGCATCGAGTTGGACGCCGCAGGCGAGATCACCTCGGTCGACCTGCGGCGGGCGGTAGTCCGCTCCCAGGCCCAACTGACCTACGAACAGGTTCAAACCGCCCACGACGCGGGGAACCCGGTGCCGTCCGTGGCGCTGCTCGGCGAGATCGGGCCGTTGCTGGAACTCGCCGGGCAGGCCAGAGGCGCTTCCAGCCTGGCCATCCCGGACCAAGAGCTGGTCCGCGACGAGGAGGGCAACTACGTGCTGCGGTACCGGCCACTGCTGCCGGCCGAGGACTGGAACGCGCAGATCTCCCTGCTCACCGGGATGGTCGCGGCCGGTCTCATGCTCGGGGCCCAGGTCGGGATCCTGCGCACCCTGCCGCCACCGCAGGACCGCACCCTGTCCAGGTTCCGGCGCCAGGCAGCGGCCCTGGGCACCCCGTGGCCGGCGGATCGGCAGTACGGCGACTTCCTGCGGTCCCTGGACCCGGCGCGACCCAAGCAGCTTGCCCTGCTGCACTTCTCGGCCACGCTGTTCCGCGGCGCCGGGTACACCCCGTTCGACGGGGACGTGCCCGAACAGGCCGAGCAGGCGGCGGTGGGCGCGCCGTACGCGCACACCACCGCGCCGTTGCGCCGGCTGGTGGACCGGTACGTGCTGGCGATCTGCCACAGCATCTGCACCGGCGAACGAGTACCCGGATGGGTGCGAACCGAACTGTTCGAGCTGCCCACGATCATGGCCGAATCCGACCGGACGGCACGGGCGGTGGACCGGGCCTGCGTCGACATGGCCGAGGCCATGCTGCTGGCCGATCGGATGCAGCAGACCTTCGACGCCGTGGTGGTGGACGTGCCGGAAGACGACGAGGACGACGAAGACCTGTCGGTGCAGCTGGCCGACCCGGCCGTCCTGGCTCCGTGCAGCGGGGACGGCGAACTCGGACAGCAACTGCGGGTGCGGGTGGCCCACGCGGACCCGGTGGCCCGGCGGGTCCGGCTGCGGGTGGTCGGGCAGGACAGCGGGCCCACCGGGTAAGCTGGCCGACGGTGAGTCGGCCGGGCGGCCGCGGCCCGAACGGGCCGAGGAACGTCCGGGCTCCGAAGGGCAGGGTGGTGGGTAACGCCCACCCGGGGTGACCCGCGGGACAGTGCCACAGAAAACAGACCGCCGGCCGCGGCCGGTAAGGGTGAAACGGTGGTGTAAGAGACCACCAGGGGCCCGGGTGACCGGGTCCGCTCGGTAAACCCCACCCGGAGCAAGATCAGACAGGGGACGTTCGAGGGCGGCCCGCCCGAGTCCCCGGGTGGATCGCGACAGGTGCGCGGCAACGCGCATCGTAGATGGATGGCCGCCACCGGCGACAGCCGGTACAGAACCCGGCGTACAGGCCGGCTCGCCACTTCAACCGTCACCGACGGTGGTCGGTAACGCTCCTGCGCTGTAGGCTTGCCTGAGTGGAGTAACCGGCCACTCAAGGTGGCGATGTGAGCCGCCGACAGGAGGATGAACGCCACAGATCGGTTTCTTGCGACGTAGCCGCAGATCGACTCGACCGCGCCACCAGTCGACGAGGAGGAAGCAATGCCAGCCCGCCGCCTGCGCCAGCGGCACGCCGAGGTGTTCGCCCTCGGGGTCGCGGCCGGGCTGCTCGGTGCGGCATTCGGCCCTGGTGTCCTGCAGGGTATACGCCCCGCGGCGGCTTCGGCGCAGGCTGTCGAGTTGTCTGAGGCGGCGGAAGACCTGACCCGGGACGACATTCCCGGCCCGGACGAGGCGAGCGCAACGGCGCCTGTGCGCTCAGCCGCGGCGGCTGCTGCGGAGGCGGGGGTCAACGGCGAGGAGGCGTCCCTGGCCGCTGGACACGCCATGGTGATCGCGACGCTGGCGCACGGGCAGGTGCCGACGGTGGACCGGGTCCGGCGCGCTACCCCGCAGGAACTGCTGACCGCGGTCCGCAACCTGGACGAGAACCTGCGCAGTGTGCGGCTGTCCCGGGAACAGGCGTCCGTCCCGCAGCCGATGCCCGGAGCCTGCCGAGACAGTTGCTGAGCCGCTAGCACGCAACGCCGGGTCGCATCCGTCGTTCGCTCCCACGGTCAGTGCAGGATTGAGGAACTATGACAGAAGACGTCGACCTGACCGGATTGGACATCGATACCACCGCGCCGGCGCTGGTGAGCGGAGCGACCGGCTACCTGGCCGGCTGGATCGTCAAGGGCCTGTTGGATGCAGGCGTCACCGTGCACGCAGCCGTGCGCGACCCAGGCAACGAAGCCAAGGTGGCCCACCTGAAGCGGCTGGGCGACCAGGCTCCGGGGGAGCTGAGGCTGTTTTCGGCCGACCTTCTGGAACCGGGCTCCTACGCCGAGGCCATGGCAGGCTGCGCGTACGTCTTTCATACCGCGTCGCCGTTCATTCGCTCTTTCGAGGACCCCCAAACCGAACTGGTCGACCCAGCCGTCAAAGGCACAACGTCTGTTCTGACGACGGCGAACGAGACGCCCTCCGTGTGCCGGATCGTGCTCACCAGCTCGGTTGCGGCCATCTACTCCGACGCTGCCGACTGCGCGTTCGCCCCGGGTGGGGTGCTGACCGAGGACGTGTGGAACACGCGGTCGACACTCACTCACGAGCCTTACAGCCTGTCGAAGACCCTTGCCGAGAAGGCCGCCTGGCAGATCGCCGGGGCACAGGATCGATGGCGGCTGGTGGTCATCAACCCAGCGCTGGTCATCGGCCCAGCGCTGAACGATGCTCCGACGTCCGCGAGCTTCACCATCGTGCAGCAACTGGGCGACGGAACCATGAAGCTGGGCGTGCCACGGGTCAGCGTCCCACTGGTGGACGTGCGAGATGTGGCTCGTGCCCACCTCGCCGCCGCCTATCTGCCAACGGCTCAGGGCCGGCACATCGTCCGCGCAGTCGACACCGACGTCTTCGAGATGACCAAGACCTTGAGGGAAGAATACGCAAGCACCTACCCACTGCCGAAGCGGGCTATACCGAAGGCTCTCGTCTGGCTCCTAGCGCCGTCGATCGGTCTGGAACGCGATTTCGTGAAGCTCAACGTGGGCCACCCGATACGGCTGGACAACTCCAAGTCGGTTCGCCGGCTCGGCATGACCTACCGCCCCGTCGCGGAGTCGATGCAGGACATGTTCGCTCAGATGATCCAGTGGGGAACCTTCGACCAGGCCACCTGAGCGCAACGCAACGTCAGTCCTCGGCCTGCGCCGCCAGCCAGGCCGCACCCACGATGCCGGCGGTGTTCAGCAACTGGGCCGGCACGATCGGGGTCTGCAAGTCCAGCAACGGCAGAAACTTCGCCGACTTCTTGCTCACCCCGCCGCCGACCACGAACAGGTCGGGGGAGAACAGTGCCTCCACATGCGCGTAGTAGCGCTGCAACCGCTCCGCCCACTGTTCCCAGGACAGCTTCTCCACATCACGAATCGACTCTGCCGCGCGGGATTCCGCATCGTGACCGTCGATCTCGAGATGCCCCAGCTCGGTGTTGGGAACCAGCTTGCCGTCGATGAGCAGCGCGCTGCCGATACCGGTGCCCAGGGTGGTGACCAGGACCACGCCGCGGACACCCTTGGCCGCACCGTAGTGCGCCTCGGCCACGCCGGCCGCGTCCGCGTCGTTGACCACTACGCACCGGCGCCCGGTGGCTCCCAGCAGCAGGTCCTCCACATTGGTGCCGATCCAGGAATCGTCCACGTTGGCGGCCGATTTCGCTACCCCGTGCTGGATCACCGCCGGGAAGGTCACACCGACCGGCCCCTTGCCCGCGTGTTCGACGACCTCGGCCACCACGGGGGCGATCGCCTGCGGCGTCGCCGGCTGCGGGGTCTCGATCCGCAGCCGGTCAGCAGCGAACTCGCCGGCGTCCAGGTCCACCGGTGCACCCTTGATCCCGGAGCCGCCGATGTCGACGCCGACCGCACTGCGCCTGGTCTTCTTGCCCTTGCTCATCTTGCGCACCTCTCTGTCGCCGGTTGGTGCGCACACCCTACCGGGCACCGGCCTGCCGCGTTATTGCCCGGAACCGGCCCCCCAGTTCTCCCACTCCTCGTCCTCCTGGTCCCACTTCTCGGTGCGGGCGGCGGCGATCTCGTAGGCCCGGGCTGCTTCCTCGGGCGAATCGTAGGGCCCCATCAAGTTGGCGATCGGGCCCTGGTGCCCGCGCTCCACCTGCTGGGTGACGGTGTTGTAGTAGTACTTCTCCTCGTACACGGGGCAACCTCCACGGCCGTGGGCGTCGTTCGCTGGCTTCTGGTCCCGCAACTCTCCTGGCTCTCGACGTTACCCGCTACGCTCACGCGGGGCACCAGCACCCCGGGCCCCTCCGTGTCCACCGGCCTGCCCGGCCGAAGATGTAGCAGACTAGCCGGCATGGAACGCCAGCAAGAATTCGTGCTGCGCACCGTCGAGGAACGCGACGTGCGCTTCATCCGCCTGTGGTTCACCGACGTCCTCGGGTACCTGAAGTCGGTGGCCATCGCTCCCGCCGAGCTGGAGTCGGCCTTCGAAGAGGGCATCGGCTTCGACGGTAGCGCCGTGGAGGGCCTGGCCCGCATCTCCGAGGCCGACATGCTGTTGCGCCCCGACCCCTCCACCTTCCAGATCCTGCCCTGGCGCACCGACCAGGACGGCAGCCAAGGCACCGCCCGCATGTTCTGCGATGTACTCAACCCCAACGGCGAACCCGCGCCGGCCGATCCCCGCTACGTCCTCAAGCGGATGCTCGGGCGGGCCGCCGACCAGGGCCTGACCTTCTACACCCACCCGGAGATCGAGTTCTACCTGTTCGAGGGCCGCGCCGAAGACCCGGGGGAACCGGTGCCGGTGGACCGCGGCGGGTACTTCGACCACGTCACCCGTGGGCCGGGCAACGACTTCCGCCGGGACGCTATCGGCATCCTGGAGGAGATGGGCATCTCGGTGGAGTTCTCCCACCACGAGGGAGGACCGGGGCAGAACGAGATCGACCTGCGCTACGCCGACGCCCTGACCACCGCGGACAGCATCATGACCTTCCGCACGGTGGTCAAACACGTCGCCATCCAGCATGGGGTCTTCGCCTCGTTCATGCCGAAACCGCTGATCGATCATCCCGGTTCCGGCATGCACACTCACCTATCGTTGTTCGAGGGGGAGAACAACGCGTTCTACGAGGCCGGTGCCGAGTTCCAGCTGAGTACCGTCGGCCGGCAGTTCACCGCCGGGATCCTGCACCACGCATCGGAGATCTGCCTGATCACCAACCAGTACGTCAACTCCTACAAACGACTCTGGGGCGGGGGAGAGGCCCCGTCGTTCATCTGCTGGGGCCACAACAACCGGTCCGCGTTGGTGCGGGTGCCGATGTACAAGCCGGACAAGGCGCAGTCCGTCCGGTTGGAGTACAGGGCCCTGGACTCGGCCGCCAACCCGTACCTGTCGCTGTCGGTGCTGCTGGCCGCCGGGCTCAAGGGCATCGAGAAAGGCTACGAACTGCCCGAAGGCGCCGAGGACGACGTGTGGGTGCTCTCGGACGCGGAACGGCGGGCGATGGGCATCGCCCCGCTGCCCACCAGCCTCGACCACGCCATCGCCGCAGCGGAGAACTCCGAACTCGTGGCCGCGGCGCTCGGTGAGCAGGTGTTCGACTACGTTCTGCGGAACAAACGGGAGGAGTGGGCCGCCTACCGCAACCAGGTGACACCCTTCGAACTGGCCACCCACCTGCACCTGTGAGCTGGTGGCGATGACTGAACCGGGGAAATGCTCGGGCCGGTCCACCAGTGTGCGCTCGCAGCTGGCCCGGTTCGGCTTCAGCGACCCACAGCGGGCGGAACGGCTGCTGGGTGACCAGGCCCTAGCCGGGCTCGTCGGCCCACCGGCAGACACCGTCGGCGGCGAGCTGGTACAGGCCATCTGCGCCCAGGCCGACCCGGACCGGGCGCTGCTGGGTTTGGTGCGGCTGGCCGAAGCGGTGGGCGGCCCGGCCGGCACGCTGCGGGCAGCACTGACCGGAACCGGCCCCGCCCGGGACCGAATCCTGGCGGTTCTCAGTGGATCTCAGGCCCTCACCGACCATCTCATCCGGCACCCGGAGCACTGGGACGTGCTGGCCGGTGGCGAGGCGGGCGGCGACCCGTTCGCCGGCCTGCCCGCCGACGCGGCACAGGCCAGGGCGGTGTTGTTGCGCGCCGTCGGTGCCGACCCACAGGATGAGCAGCCGGTCGCGGACGGCGTTCACGACGAGCTCATCGACGCGCTGCGGGCGGCCTATCTGCGTGAGGTGCTCGGGGTCGCCGGGCGGGACCTGTCCGCACCGGATCCGGCCGCCATCGTGGATCAGGTGGCTCACCGGCTGGCCGACCTGGCCGATGCCGCGTTGGAAGCGGCCTTGGCCATCGCGCGGCACGAAGCGCCCGAACACGGCTGGCAGGCCCGGCTGGCGGTCATCGGGATGGGCAAGTGCGGCGGGCAGGAATTGAACTACGTCAGCGACGTCGACGTGATCTACGTGGTCGAACCGGCCGACGGGGCCGCGGAGGACGCCGCGCTGCGGGCCGGGACGGTGCTGGCCGCGGGCCTGGCCAGAGCGTGTTCGGCGGTCACCGCCGAGGGCACCTTGTGGCCGGTGGACGCCAACCTGCGGCCCGAGGGCAAGGACGGCCCGTTGGTGCGCACCATCGACTCCCACCGGGCCTACTACCGTAAGTGGGCGCACACGTGGGAGTTCCAGGCACTGCTGAAGGCCAGGGTCAGCGCGGGGGACCGCCAGGTCGGGCAACGCTACCTGGACGCGGTGTCCCCACTGGTGTGGGAGGCATCCGCGCGGGAGGGGTTCATCGAGTACGTGCAGGCGATGCGCCGCCGGGTGGAAGACGCCATCCCGGCCAAGGACGCGGACCGGCAACTGAAGCTGGGGCCCGGGGGGCTGCGCGACGTCGAGTTCAGCATTCAACTGCTGCAATTGGTGCACGGGCGGGCCGAGGAGTCATTGCGGGTGCGGGGCACCTGGCAGGGGCTGGCCGCGCTACGCGGCGGAGGGTACGTGGGGCGCACCGACGCCGCCACCCTCGACGAGTCGTACCGGTTGCTGCGGGTGCTCGAGCACCGCCTGCAGTTGGACCGGCTCAAACGCACCCACGTGATGCCGACCGCCGACGAGCAGCTGCGGCGCCTGGCCCGGTCGGTGGGCCTGGTGGATGCGGGTCAACTGCGGGACACGTGGCTGGCCACCAAGTCCCAGGTGCGTCTGCTGCACGAGAACATCTTCTACCGGCCGTTGCTGGCCGCCGCCGCCAAACTGTCCACCGACGAGATCCGGTTGACCGAGGACGCCGCCAAGGAGCGACTCGCGGCGCTGGGCTACCGGGACCCGGCCGGGGCGATGCGACACATCGAAGCGCTGACGTCCGGGGTCAGCCGCCGCTCGGCTATCCAACGCCAGCTGCTGCCGGTGCTGCTCGGCTGGTTCGCTCGCGGTATCAGCCCGGACGACGGGTTGCTCGCATTCCGCCGGCTGAGCGAATCCCTCGGGTCCACCCCGTGGTACCTGTCGATGCTGCGTGACACCGGTGCCGCCGCGCAACGGCTGACCAGTGTGCTGTCCAGCAGCCGGTTCGTCGTGGATCTGCTGAACAACTCGACCGAAGCCACCCGTTGGTTCGGAGATGACGAGGCGCTGCAACCGCGACCCGCGAGCAGCTTGCGTGCCGAGGTGGACGCGGTGGTGCGCCGCCGGGCCGCCACCGAGGAAGCGGCGATCCTGGCCCGGCACTTCCGGGGCCGGGAACTGCTGCGCACGGCCATCGCGGATCTGATCCACATCAGCGACTGGCGGCAGACCGGCGCGGGCATCGCCGCAGCGACGGCGTCCGCGCTGCACGGTGCCCTGTTGGTGGCCGGTGGCGTGGTGGCCGAGCGACGCGGCTACGGAACCGACGTGGACGACTTGCCGATCCGGCTGGCGGTGATCGGCATGGGCAGCTTCGGCGGGTCTTCCATGGGGTACGTCTCCGACGCCGACGTGTTGTTCGTGCACACCGCCCAGTCCGGCGTGGACCAGCGGGAGCAGGATGCCGTCGCGATGGCCGTGGTGACCATGATGCAGCGGTTGCTGAAGGTTCCGGCGCCCGCCGCGCCACCGGTGGCGATCAGCGCCGACCTGCGTCCGGAAGGCCGCAACGGTCCACTGGTGCGCTCGCTGGACTCCTACGCGGAGTACTACCGTCGTTGGGCGGACACGTGGGAGTTCCAAGCCTTGCTGCGCGCCGTCCCGGTGGCCGGGGATGCAGAACTCGGTCGCACCTTCCAGACGTTGATCGACCCGCTGCGCTACAACCCGGCCGGCCTGAAAGAGACCGACGCCCGCCAGATCCGCCGGTTGAAGGCCCGGATGGAGAACGAACGCCTGCCTCGCGGGGTAAGCCCGGACCGGCATCTCAAACTCGGTCCGGGTGGGCTGACCGACGTGGAATGGGTTGCCCAGCTGCTGCAACTGCAGCACGGCCACGCGCACGAGCAGTTGCGGCGCACCGAGACGGCCGCGGTGCTGACGGCGGCCCGTGACCTGGACCTGCTGGCCGAATCTGACGCGGAGGCCCTGGCCGAGGCGCTGGCGCACACCGTCCGGCTACGCAACGCGCTGGCCTTGTGGAACGGGCGCAGCGGCGACATCCTGCCCACCGACCGGCGGGATCTGGTGGCCGCGGCCCGGCTGATGGGCTACGGGCCCGCTCATTCGACCATGCTGGAAGAGGAGCACCGGCGGATCACCCGGCGGGCGCGGGCCGTGGTGGAACGGATCGTCTACGGCGAGCGCTGAAACCGCAGCCGGGCTCAACCAGCAGGGTGGGATGGCGGCCTCCTGCCCGGCCAGGCAAGGGGCCATCCGGACCAGCCAGCAACGGGGCGCCGGATCGCTATGCCGGCGGTACCGAGCCGCTGTGGGCGGCGGCTTCGGGGCTGTCCTGCCTGGCTTGGCTGGCTACCACCCGGTCACGGCCCAATTGCTTGGCCTGGTACATGGCCTCATCGGCTTGTCCCATCACCGTGCCGGATTGCCCGCTCAGGCGGGCCAGCCCCAGGCTGATCGTCACCGGGGTGTGCTCGGCGGCCAGCTGCGGCCAGTGCAGGTCCCGGATCGCGGTGCGAATGCCCTCCGCCTGCCGGTATGCCTGATCGGCGTCGCACGGTGGCAGCAGCACCGCGAACTCCTCACCGCCGATACGGGCGGTGGGCTGGTGGCGTTGATGGATGGTGTCGGCAACCCGCTTCAGTACGGCGTCGCCCGCCAGATGGCCGTAGGTGTCGTTGATCGTCTTGAAGTGGTCGATGTCCCCGATCATGATCCAGCTGCCCGCCGGGGCTTCCTGGAGCATCTGCACCAGCCGGCGGCGATTGGCCAGCCCGGTCAGGTGATCGGTGAGGGTGATGATGCGCAGTTGTTCGGCCAGCTCGGTCTCCCGGTCCAGCGCGGCCCGCAACTCGCGTTTGACGGCCTCCAGGTCCCGGGATTGCGCTTGCAGGCTGTGGGTCCGGTCGGCCACCTGCTGCGTGAGCTGGGTGCGCGCCGCTTGCACGTCCGCGGCCAGTTCACTATTGGTCGCCAGTCGTTCGCGCACGTCGCGCAGCGCCCGGTCCCGCGACCGTGCGTTGACCACGCCCAGAGCGGCCACGATTGCGATGGTGCCGGCACGCGAGGACTTCTCGGCGCCGACGGGGATGTCTTGCGGGGAACCCGGCAGCAGCAGTTCGGGTGCATCGAGCAGGAGCACGGCGGCCACGCAGGCGGCGCCGATCACCATGCAGCGCCGGGGTGACTCGGTGAGCGAGGCCAGCACGATGACGATGGTGAGCCCGCCGATGCCCGCGCCCAGTGTCGGAAGGGAATGCATGGTGTAGGTGCTGGATGCCACGACCAGCACGGTGATCGCGCCGGTGATCCAGGGCTGAATGCGTGAGCCCGCGAATCTGGTCAGCACCAGCAGTGCGGTACCGACCGCGATATACATCCAGGCCGAGACGTGACCCGGGCCGAACAGGATGGCGTGCCCGACTCCGGCCAGAATCGCCAGCGGGCCGAAGATCAGGGACACCCACAGGTAGACCACCAGCCGGTTGCGTTCGTGGTCGTCCGGTACTGCGGCCACACTCGCCCGCAGGTACGTCGGCAGCGTGCTGCCGTCGATGTCGATCATGGCCGTTCCGCGGTGAGTGGCGTGTCGGGGCCGGCCTGGCGGGGCAGGCCGGCGGCCACCTCGACGCGGTTGCGTCCGGCGCATTTGGCCGCGTACAGGGCCTTGTCGGCCGATGTGAGTAGCGCGGACGTGGTGACCGCTGGGCCGCTGGCCTCGGCCACCCCGATGCTCACGGTCACCGGTCCCCGGTCCGGCGGCCACAAGGCGGCGACCTGGGCACGGACCTGCTCGGCCAGGGCTGCCCCTTCGGCCAGACCGGTCCTGACCAGCACCCCGAACTCTTCGCCGCCGATCCGCGCAACGGTGTCGTCGGTGCGTAGTGTGTCGCGGATGCCGTGCGAGACCTTGATCAGGACCTCGTCTCCGTGGCTGTGACCGTGGGTGTCGTTCAGCCGCTTGAAGTGGTCGATGTCGACGATCATCAGGCTGAGCGGCCGGACGTTGGCCAGTTCATCCTCCACCGTGGACATGAAGTAGCGCCGGTTGTGCACCCCGGTGAGCTCGTCACGAACCGACAACTCGTACAGGCGCTGTCGCAGTTGTTCTTGGTGTGTGAGCGAACGGCGAAGGTCGGCGGTGTGTTCGGTGAGCTCCTGGGTGCGGGCCCGCAGTTGTCGGCTGCGGTCCAGTACCCGTTGCTCCAGGACCGCGTTCTTCTGCCGGATCTGTTCGGTGAGTTCTCGGTGTTCCCGGGTCTGTTGCGCCAGGTTGTGCAGTGTGCATTGCCACGTGGTCGCGCCCAGGTAGGAACTGACCGTGATGGCACCCAGCGCGAGGAAGGCGCCGATCATGGTGCTGTACACGTACATCGGCTCGGCCTGGCCGGTCAACAGATCGGCGAACAGGGACAACACCACCATGCCCAAGCCGGCGATGGCCACGAACAGGACCCGCCGCGGCGTGTCCAGGATCGCGGTGCTGCCCATGGTCGCGAACAGCGTGGCCAGCGCGAGCGGCAGGCTCTGCACGAGGAACAGTGCGAAGGCGGCGAACAGCAGCAAACCGATGAACACGGTGCCCGTGACCACTCGGCGCAGCTGCGGCGCCCGGGCGACCAGGACGGTCAGCAGGCTCATCAGTGCACTGGCGCCCAGCCATATCGCGCTCAGGTTCGGGCGCTGGTAAGCGCTCAGCGCGCCGATGCCGGCGCCGATCGCGGTGGCGGCCCAAACCTGCACGTGGACTGCCTGCTGGCGTGCTTCCTCCGGGTCGGGATGCCAGCGCACGAGGCGGTCCACCCACCGGGGGCGGGTTCGGGCGGCAGCGGTCGCAGGCACGCAGACGGTGTCGGCTGGTCACCACCCGGGGTTCACCCGTCTTGCCGAATGCCACCCACACGGGTGCCCCGACTCCCGCATCGGAGCGGGTTGCGGCGATGTCGATTCACGCGCGCGGCCGCTGCCGCTGGGCATAGCTCAGCGATCGCAGCAGCCATTCCGCGAGCCCGAAGCGGAAGAACCTCAGCCAGGCCGCCGAGAACAGCAACAGACCGGTCCACACCACCCGGCGGTGCCGGCCCTACCCAGCCGCTTTCTTGTCGGCCGGGCCCGCATGAGCACAGGTGCTCCCGCCCGGATTCCGCGCGATGCTGTCTGCCGTGCGCTGATGTTTGCGCTCGCCTTGTTCGGAGTACACGTCGCCGATGATGACGTTGAAGTGCCGGCGCCAGGACACGTAGCGCCAGGCCAGGTTGGTCAGCACGGCGAGCCGGTTGCGGTTGCTGAGCAGTACCGCGATGTGCAGGCTGACCCAGGCGGAGAAGGCCGGGAAACCGGTCAGGGTCTGGCCACCGGGCAGCTGAGCGACGGCGGCGTTGCGGGTGATCGTGGCCATGATGCCCTTGTTGTCGTACTGGAATGGTTCCAGCGGTTCGCCCGCGAGTAGACGTTCGATCTGCGCCGCCACGTGTGTACCGTGCTGCGTGGCCGGCTGGGCCAGCTGCGGCAACGGTTCCACGGTATCGGCGGAAACGTCACCTCCGGCGAACACGTTCTGGAAACCGACGACGCGGCACTCCGGGTCGATGAGAACTCGCCCGCCCGGGCCCTGCGGTAGCTGCCAGCGCTTGACGTCTTCGGGTGCGGTGACCCCGGTACACCAGATGATGGACTTGCTGGCGATGTGCGACCCGTCGGAGAGGACCACCTCGTCGTCGGTGATCTCCTCGACGGCGGTGCCGAGCTTGAGGATGACCCGGCGTTTTTCCAGGGCGGCCGCGGTGTAGTCGCGGATCCGCTCCTTGAACGGCGCGAGCAGCTCTTCGCCCATCTCCACCAAGTAGACGCGGATCTTGTTCGGGTCTAGTTCCGGATAGGCGCGGGGGAGAGCTTCGACCGCCATCTCGGCCATCGCGCCGGCCACCTCGACACCGGTGGCCCCGCCGCCCACGACGACGATGTTGAACTCGCCTTCCTTGCCCACGGACTGAGCCAGCGTCTCCAGCCGGGAGAACAGGTGGTCGCGGGTGGCCAGTGCGTCGCGGCGGGTGTAGATGATGTGGGAGTGTTCCTGTGCGCCGGGGATGCCGAAGAAGTTCGCGGTGACCCCGGTGGCGATGAACAGGTAGTCGTAGGTGATTTTCGTGTCGTCGTGCAATGTGACGACCTGTTCTTGCGTATCCACCTGCACGACGTTTCCGTGCCGGAACCGGACGTTGGGTTGCCTGGCGGCGATGGCACGGAACGACATGGTGACGTCGCCGGGGTTCAGCCCCCCGGCTGCGACCTGGTAGAGCAGTGGCTGGAAGGTGTGGTAGCCATTGCGGTCGATCAGGGTGATGTCGACGGGCGCTTTGGCCAGAGACTCCATCGCTGAGATGCCGGCGAAGCCGCCGCCGACGATGACGACGTGCGGCCGGGAATCGTGGTGGTTGTGCGATCGGTACAGAGCGTGGTCAGTCACGGCTACTTCCTCGGGCGTGTGCAGGCAGTCCTCGCTTCAACACTATCTGGTGCATTAGTGATTCAGAATGTGTCGGTCGCCTCATTGACGCCTACCTGACTGGCGACGGTAGAGGCGACGACCGGACCGCTGCGTCCCCCAACGCGCTCATCGGACCCATCGTCGCCCCTGCCGCGACGTCGCTTCGGCCACACTGCCGTAACAACAAGTGCAGCCTACCTACACCTAGCGTGAAATCGCTAGACCCGATCGGTTGTGAGTTCGATGCCGGGCCGGTGTGTTCAGGGGCGCGGGCGTGGCTGTCCTGCTTGAAGTTCTTGAACGTGGGACAGTTCCGAGGTCTCCGCGTTGCAGGCGCTTCACGAGTGCTGTGTCGCTCCTGGGCCAGCTAGTCGCTACGGACTGTCGCGTGCGGAGATGCGTCGAATCGACTATTCCGGTCACTAGGAAAGGGTTTGAACCGGTCATCCTGGACCCTATGGCGCTGTTGGGGTACGTCGGGCAGCAGCACGCCGGCGCCATACGTCCCCTAACGGCGCCATAGGGGCCGATGTGGGCGAGACGGGCGGGTTCCCGGCGAGGGCTATTGGGTGATTTAGGTGTTGGTGCGGGCAGCCCAAGCTGGCGGCGGGTAGTGCGTGACCGGTTTGAGCGTTTGGGTAGTCGGTCGAACCCAGCGGGGCGTGGTGTGTGGGCGGTTTGGGCGTGCTCATTCCGTTTTGGGTGAAGCTAATCCTCAGGTAGGGGTTGGATGCCGCACAGCGAAGTCGGTGAACCGGCTATTTCGGTCATCAGGAAAGGGTTTGAACCGGTCATCCTGGACCCTATGGCGCTGTTGGGGTACGTCGGGCAGCAGCACGCCGGCGCCATACGTCCCCTAACAGCGCCATAGGGGCCGATGCGAGCGCAATGTCCAGGTCCATTGCGTGTACTTCTGTAACGTGACCGCTGCGCCCTCGGGGCCTCGGACGATCTGCAGGACTGGGAATGCACGCGGGCCTCGACCAGAACCGCAACGGGGGACACCGTGGCTCGTCTACCCGTGGTCAGTTGGAAGACGCGTTGCGCGAAGCTGGGGCGCAGGGAGGTGACGTCGTTCCGGACCAACGGCCGTTCCAGACCAGCGGCACTGTCTTGATGGTCGCTGACGATCCGGTGCAAGTCGTCAGGGATGCCGCTGGGACCATGGCCACAGCTGCCGACTATGACGACGCCGCGAGGGTCCGGCAGAGTCGCGGGCCTTCGGCAGGTTCTTGATACGGACCACTTCGCGGGCCACACGGGCGAGCGTGCTGAGAAGTCGCGCCGGTAGGGGTTGGGGTCTGATCCCGCCTTGGCAACCGAACTCGTTCAGCAGGGCCCGGGTGGTCTTGGAGTGGTAGCCGGCATCCAGGTGGATGGTGGTCTTCTCTGGGAGTCCTGCTCCCAGGCCGATGTCGAAGTTGCTGAGTTCTTCCAGGGTGGGGCGCAGCAGTCGGGAATCGTGTCGGTTCGCCCTTGCGACAACCACACTGACCGGAACGCCGTTGGCATCAGTCATCGGGGAACGTTCGGTGCCTTGTTTGCCCCGATCCACCGGGGAGGGTCCGGTTGCTTGCCCTGCGCAGGGGGTTTGACGATGCCTCCGTCAATCAGGAGATCCTCGAGCTCCAGTCCGATCATCTTGTCGCAGCCGTCACGGGCGATGGCCCCTGCCAAGTTTTCGACGATGACCAGAGTGGTCTATTGATCGCGGCGTCGCCGGATCGTGGTCGGCGAGCAGGAGGAGTCAGCGATCTTGTTGTCGGCGATTCCCAGTACCGCGACCTGGATGAGTTTGCCGACGATGATCCGCTCCGGAATCAGAGCCTGCAACTGGTCCCACAACGGGGGTGATGATGCATCATTCCAGTTGGTACGAACACTCCTGGTCCACGAACATGGCTAGTGTCGCGTTTCTGAAGTTGGTTTATGGTTCGCTTTCTTGAGGATTTCTTTGGGGGTTTTGGTCCAGACGAAGGGGTGTTTCCGGTCGTTCCAGCCGGTGATGAATTGCCGGATTTTGGTGTTGAGGTCTTGTACTGAGGTGAACACGCCGCGGCGGATCGCTTGCCGGTCGATGATGCCGAACCAGACCTCGACGAGGTTCAGCCATGACCCGGACGTGGGTGTGAAGTGTGTGTGGAACCGGGGATGCTTCTCGAGCCACGCCTTGACTTCGGGGGTCTTGTGGGTGGCGTAGTTGTCCATCACGAGGTGCAGGTCCTGCCCGGGGTAGGCCCGGTCGAGTTGCCGGAGGAAGGCGAGGAACTCCTGCCGTCGGTGCTTCGGTGTGACTGCGCCGGTGACGTGCCCGGTCGCGATGTCTAGTGCGGCGAACAAAGTGGTGGTGCCGTGCCGTTTGTAGTCGTGGGTGCGTTTCTCTACGTCACCGGGCCGCATTGGCAGCATCGGCGCGGTCCGGTCCAAGGCCTGGATCTGGCTCTTCTCGTCCACACACAGCACGATCGCGTTCTCGGGTGGCGCCAGGTACAGGCCCACGATGTCGGTGACCTTGCCTACGAGTTCCGGGTCGGTGGAGAACTTGAACGTCTCGGATCGC
>PDSI01000202.1 GCA_002748415.1 Micrococcales bacterium
CCCCTGGCCGTCGCTACAGATGCTGCAATCCATCACCGCCGAGGCCGGACTGCACCTGCGGGCCCGGCTGACCGTGCACCCGGAGTACGTGCACCGCGGGGAGCCGTGGATCGACCCCCGGGTGGCCCCGCATGTGGCAGCGCTGGCCGGCCCGGACGGGCTTGCTCGCCCGGGCGTGATCCCGGCCGGCTTGCCCTGGCAGGAACCGGACGGCGGGTTGGCGACCACCGGGCGGTCCGACCTGCACGTGGCCGTGGATACCCAGGGGCGGCAGGCCGACCGGCGCGGCGATTTCGACGACGTCTACGGGGACTGGGACGAGGTGCGCGCCGATGCGCAGATGAGCGCGGCGGGCGACCGCGGCGGCTCGTCACCGCGCCGGTGCGGATCGACGATGGATCCCGCTCAGAAGGCTGCCTTGGCGGCGGCCGAACACGACCCAGCGTGTCTGCAAGACGAACATGCGCTGACGCTGATGACGGCCGAGGGCGAACTCCTCGATCGGCTGTGCGCGCTCGCCGACGACCTGCGGCGCGAGACCGTCGGCGACGTCGTCAGCTACGTGGTCAACCGGAACATCAATTTCACCAACGTCTGTTACAGCGGGTGCCGGTTCTGCGCGTTCGCGCAACGGCGCACCGACGCCGATGCGTATTCGTTGTCGAAGGACGAGGTCGCCGACCGGGCCGAGGAGGCATGGCAAGCCGGTGCTACCGAGGTTTGCCTGCAAGGAGGCATCGACCCGTCGTTACCGGTGACGGCCTACACCGACATCGTCGCAGCGATCCGAAGACGCCTTCCCGACATGCACATTCATGCGTTCTCCCCGATGGAGATCAGCCACGGCGCGGCGATCGCAGGAGTCGCGGTGGCCGAGTACCTGGTCGCGTTGCGGGACGCGGGCCTGAGTTCGATCCCGGGCACGGCGGCAGAGATCTTGGACGACGAGGTGCGTTGGGTGCTGACCAAGGGAAAGCTGCCGACCGCCGCCTGGATCGAGGTGATCAAGACGGCACATCAGGTAGGCCTGCGGTCCAGTGCCACCATGATGTACGGGCACGTCGACCATCCGCGCCACTGGGTGGCACATCTGCGGCTGATCCGCCAGATCCAAGAGGAAACAGGTGGCTTCACCGAGTTCGTGCCCCTGCCGTTCGTGCATCAGTCGGCTCCGCTGTACCTGGCCGGCGTCGCCCGACCCGGGCCGACGATGCGCGACAACCGGGCAGTGCACGCCATGGCCAGGCTCATGCTGCACGGCGTGATCGACCACGTCCAGGTGTCCTGGGTGAAACTCGGCGTAACCGGCAGCCGCACGATACTGAATGGCGGGGCCGACGACCTGGGCGGCACGTTGATGGAGGAAACGATCTCCCGGATGGCCGGCTCGCAGCACGGGTCAGCCAAAACCCCGGCCGAGATCGCCGACATCGCAACCGGTATCGGCCGGCCCACCCGCCAACGCAGCACGCTCTACGAGACGGTCACTGCGCACCTGACTGCCGACTCCGCCTGATGCTGAGCGGCCTTCAGACTCAGAACGGATACGGGGGGATGTCGGACCGCATGGTCACCCACTGCATGTGGCAGAAGGCGTCCAGGCTGGCTTTGACCCCGCCGAAATGTCCGCCACTGCCGGATGCCTTGATACCGCCGAAAGGCACGGTGGCTTCATCGTCGATGGTTTGGTCATTGATGTGCACCATCCCGGAGGCGATCCGATGCGACAGCTCGAACGCCCGCATCGCGTCAGCGGTGAGAATGCCTGTGCTGAGACCGTACTGATCTGAGTTGATGATCTCGACAGCCTCCTCGACGGAGTCGTAGCCGACCACCGGGGCCACCGGGCCGAAGACCTCCTCGCTGAACGCGCGGCTGCCCGCTACCACCCCGGACAGCACGGTCGGGCGGTAGAACAACCCGTCGAACGTGCCACCGGCGGCGAGAGTGGCTCCGCTGTCAATAGATTCGGTGACGACGGCGTGCACCTTGTCTCGTTGCGCCGCATCGATGATCGGGCCGAGGGCGATACCGTCCTGGGTAGGGTCACCGACTCGCAAACGCTCGGCCTTGGCCGCCAGCAATTCGGTGTATTGGGCCACCAGCGAGTTGTGCACCAGATGCCGGCCCGTGGTCATGCAGACTTGGCCCTGGTGCAGGAACGAGCCCCATGCCCCGTTGGCCGCGGCAAGCTCCACATCGGCGTCGGGCAGCACCAGCAGAGCGTTGTTGCCGCCCAGTTCCAAGTGCACCTTCTTCAGCAGCTTGCTTGCCTGCTGGCCGATGGCGCGGCCGGCATCGGTGGAACCGGTGAACGAGATGCACGGAACATCAGGGTGAGCCACCAGCGCCTGGCCGACTTCCGCCTCTGCAGGCAGCACATGCAACAACCCGGCGGGCAAACCGGCCTCGGTAAGCAGCTCGGCCAAGGCCATCCCGCCCGCCACACTCGTGCGCGGATCAGGTTTCAGGATGACTGCATTGCCCAACGCCAACGCGGGCGCCACCGAGCGCATGGCCAGTACGGCGGGGAAGTTGAACGGTGAGATCACCCCGACAACACCGACGGGGATGTGACGGACCATCGACAGCCGTGGTTTCACCGACCGCAGCAATTCACCGTACGGCTGGGAGGCGGTCGCGGCAGCCTCGCGCAACTCGTGACCGACCAGCTTCGCTTCCACCTTGGCCTTGGCCTGTCCGCTGCCTGCTTCGCGAACCAGCCAGTACGACAACCGGGCGGGATTCTCCTGCAACAGCTGGGCGGCCCGATGCAGCACTTCGGCCCGGGCAAGGTACGGCTTTGCGGCCCACTCGCGCTGGGCAGCAAGAGCGGAAGCCACGGATGCGTCCAAGTCCGCAACGGTCGCACCACCGACGGCCCCCAGCCTGGTGCCTGTCGCCTTCTCCGTCACGGCGATGTCGGCGCCGGACCCGGTGGTCCATGCTCCGGTGAAGATCTTCGCCTCCCAGGCGGGCGCCGGCTCAGTCA
>PDSI01000016.1 GCA_002748415.1 Micrococcales bacterium
GATTCCCGGGCCGGGCCGATGAACGCGCGCCCGGCGGCAGTGAGCTCGACGTGACGGCTGTTGCGGGCAAACAGCGCGAACCCCAGCTCCTTCTCGAGCGCCTTCACCTGGTGGCTCAGCGCCGACTGCACCACATGGCAGGTCTGGGCCGCCTTGGTGAAACTGCCCTCTTCGGCGATGGCAACGACGTAGCGGAGTTGGTGGAGTTCCACGGTCAATGATCGTACCTCATTGATATGATGACAAATATGTGTTGGCGTCATAGGAAGGGGTTGGGCGACAGTGGAGAACATGAGAAACCCGCACGAAAACCCCACGCGCATCGGAATCGTCGTCGGCAGCCTGGCTGCCAAGTCCATCAATCGGCGACTGGCCACCGCCATCACGCATCTGATCGGTGACCGGGCCGTCTGCGTCGACATTCCGATCGACATACCGCTGTACAACTACGACCTCGACGACAACGTGCCCGCCGCCGTGCACGCGATGAAGCGGCAGTTCGCGAATCTCGACGGCGCACTCTTTGCGACTCCCGAATACAACCGAAGCATGCCTGCAGCGCTCAAGAACGTCTTTGAGTGGGGGATGCGGCCCTGGCCGCAGAACATCTTCAAGGGCATGCCGGCCGGTATCGTCGGCGCTGCACCGGGATCCATCGGTACCGCCTTGGCCCAGCACGACCTGCGGAACACTCTCGCGCACATCGGCATGCCCACACTGACTCTGCCAGAGGTATTTCTGACCTACCGTGACGAGGACTTCGACAACGGCCACGTCGTCTGCGAACGCACCCGCGCGTACCTCCAGGAATGGGTTGACTCCTTCCTGGCCCATGTCGAGCTCCACCGCCAATCATGAGGATTCCGAGATGGACACGGGTGACACTGACCGCACTCGCGCCCACCGTATGGGGCACCACCTACTGGGTCACCACCGAATTGTTGCCGCCCGGCTATCCGATGTTCGCAGCGCTGCTGCGATGTCTGCCGGTAGGCCTTGTGGCGGTTGCGCTCGGCGCCGTCGGCCGAAACCGCCGGCTACTGCCACAGGGGCACTGGTGGTGGCGCGTACTGGTGATGGGAATCCTCAATATGGGCGTGTTTTTCCCACTGCTGTTTATCAGCGCACAACGCTTGCCCGGTGGGGTCGCGGCGACCCTGGGAGCGATCCAGCCGCTGATCGTGGTGGGGCTCGCCGGTTGGCTGCTGGGCGAACACGTCACCTGGTCCCGGGTGTCTTATGCGTTGTTGGGGTCTGCGGGCGTCGCCGCCGTGGTGTTGGGGCCTACCGCCCGGCTCGACCCCATCGGTGTGCTGGCGGGGCTCGGCGGATCCGCCTCGATGGGCTTGGGTGTTGTGCTGAGCAAACGCTGGGGTCTTCCGGAGGCAGTGAGTTCAGTCACCTATGCGGGTTGGCTCCTGAGCGCAGGCGGGGCGGTGCTCATCATCCCAGTACTGCTGACCGGCTACCCCGGCCACATCCCGCCAGCAGGCTGGGTGGGGTACAGCTGGTTGGGAATCGTGAGTGGTGCCGTTGCCTACGTGCTGTGGTTCACCGGGCTACGGGTACTCCCGGCAACCTCCACCGCCCTTCTCGTGCTGCTGTCACCACTGACCGCAGCCACAATCGGTGCAGTCTTTCTCGGACAATGGCTGAACGGGCTGCAGCTGCTGGGCTTCGTCACCGCCTTGCTCGCTCTCGCACTCGGCCAACTGCCACCGGACAACCAAGGACCGCGGAACAACCAAGGACCACGGAACAACCCAGCACCGCAGAACAACCCAGTACCGAAGGACAGCCCGGCAACCGCCCGGTCCCATCCGGCCGGACACGCCAGGACGGCAGCACCATGCTCACGACAGTCGTAACTCTCCCCCGATGTCTTTGCGCTCGCCGGTGCTGTCTTCGCGCTGGCCGGTGCTGTCTTCGCGCTGGCCGGTACTGGTGAGCTATCGGTCAGGCGGGGGGCTTGCTCGGTCGCGTTCGGCAGCAGCGCCGGTTCCTCGTTCAGGGCGCGATGCGGTTCCGGCGAAGGAACCACGCGTGCAGGCGGGCGTCACCGGTCAATTCCGGGTGGAACGCGGTGGCCACCAACCGGTCCTGGGCCACCACCACGGGATGCGGCACATCCTCGATGCTGACTTCGGCCAGCACGTGCACGTCAGCACCGGCCTTTTCCACCCAGGGAGCGCGGATGAACACCGCACGCATGGGCGGTCCCCCGTCGGTGACTCCTTCGATGCCGAGGTCGGCCTCGAAAGAGTCCACCTGACGGCCGAACGCGTTGCGGCGCACGGTCATGTCCATGCCGCCGACGGTGGGCTGGCCCTCGTCGGGGGCGGCGAGCCGGTCGGCCAGCAAGATCATCCCGGCGCAGGAGCCCAGCACCGGCAGACCGCCGGCGATCCGGACCCGCAGCGGTTCCAACAGGTCGAACACCCGTAAGAGGCGGATGATCGTGGTCGACTCACCGCCGGGCAACACCAGCGCGTCGGCGTGGGCCAACTCCTCCGGGCGCCGGACCGGTACCGGTTGTGCCCCGACGCTGCTGAGTACCGTGGCATGTTCGGCGATATCGCCTTGCACCGCGAGTACGCCGACCCTGGGGCCGGTCACCTTGCCGGGCCCGGTGTCCGCCGCCCGGTCAGGGGGGAATCCTGCGGCGCTCGATCACGGTGATCTCCCAGCGGGGGGGTGCTCCCCCAGCGGTACGGCCGGTGCCGAGGGTCACCAACCCCGGTCGGCCAGCCGGTGGTCCACCGGCAGCGAGTCGACGGTGATGCCCACCATCGCCTCGCCCAGCCCGCGGGAGACCTTCGCGAGCATGTCGGGGTCGTCGTGGAACGTCGTCGCCTTGACGATGGCCTCGGCGCGCTGGGCCGGATTGCCGGATTTGAAGATGCCGGACCCGACGAACACCCCGTCGGCGCCGAGTTGCATCATCATTGCCGCGTCCGCCGGGGTGGCGATGCCTCCTGCGGTGAACAGCACGACCGGCAGCGTGCCGGTGCGGGCCACCTCGGCGACCAGTTCGTAGGGAGCTTGCAGGTCTTTGGCGGCTACGTACAGTTCATCCTCGCTCATCGAGGTGAGCTTGCGGATTTCGCCGGTGATGGCACGCATGTGGGTGGTCGCGTTCGACACATCGCCGGTGCCAGCCTCGCCCTTGGACCGGATCATGGCCGCGCCCTCGGTGATGCGCCGCAGCGCCTCGCCCAAGTTGGTGGCGCCGCACACGAACGGCACGGTGAACTGCCATTTGTCGATGTGGTTGGCGTAGTCGGCGGGGGTGAGCACCTCGGACTCGTCGATGTAGTCCACACCGAGCGCCTGCAACACCTGTGCCTCGACGAAGTGGCCGATCCGAGCCTTGGCCATGACCGGGATGGACACCGCGGCGATGATCCCGTCGATCATGTCGGGATCGCTCATCCGTGACACCCCGCCCTCCGCGCGGATATCCGCGGGGACCCGCTCCAGGGCCATCACGGCCACGGCGCCCGCCTCTTCGGCGATCTTGGCCTGCTCCGGGGTGACGACGTCCATGATGACCCCGCCTTTGAGCATGGAGGCCATGCCCCGCTTGACGCGCGTGGTGCCGGTGTCGTGATGCTGGGTTTCGGTCACACTCCCACGGTACTCGCGGGAGCGGTAACCGGCCGAATTGCAGCAGCCGCGGCAACGGCCGTCCGAACCGCGACCAACACCTCGGCGCTCGCGAGCGCGAACGACCGGTCTCATGAGCCCGGACAACAGTGGCGTCACTGTGCGTCAGGGGCCTCACGGTCAATCGCCGCGTCCGCCGAGATAGGGACGCTTTTTGCACCTGTGGCGTCCAAAAAGCGTCCCTATCTTGGTGCCGGGCGTACCGACCACCGAACATGATTACCCACAGCGACAATTGGCTGTGAGAAGGCCGGACCCTGTCCGGCATTTGGCAGATTCGGGCGGATACCAGGCAGGGCCGGGGCACAAGGCCGACGGTTCCGAAGCGTCGGGGGCGCAACCGGCCACCTGATGACAACCGCGCCGGTTGCCGGGGCCGGTCCGGCTGGACCCGGTCCGGCCAAACCCGGTTCGGCCAAACCCGGTTCGGCCAAACCCGGTTCGGCTAGTCACGGTGCGCCTGACCACCGGGTACGGTGCGGGCCCAGTTGGCACCGGCTCCGGTCTCGTACCTGCCCACCTCGCTGAGCGTTCCACCCGCGCCGAGGTGAACCAGCGCAACCTCGGTCGAACGCTCCCCGGTCACCACGGCATGCGCACCGTCGGCGAGCACCACGAAGCCACGCGGCTGGGCCACGGTGTCGATGACGCAGACGGGGTGACCCAGCTGGTCGCGGTCCTCGACGGGCAGGCAGGACAGGGTCGACGCGGTTCGCTCACTGCACAACAGGAATCGTTCGTCCCTGGCCAGATGCAGGTCCGCGCCCCAGATGCGGTGTTCTGCGGCCGGGTCGGCACCCTGCACACCACGGGACAGGCCGCGGTCCTGGGCATAAGCAGGCGCCGCCGCTCGCGGGGTGAGCACACCGGTGCGGGGGTCTCTGGACAAGCCGAGCGCCACCCCGGAGAACTCGGTCAGCACGAAGGCCGCGGTCTGTTCCGCGTTCAGTACGAGGTGCCGGGGACCGCTGCCTTCCG
>PDSI01000226.1 GCA_002748415.1 Micrococcales bacterium
TCCTGCTGGTCCGGCCTGGTTCGCACCGCGAGGATGGGAGCTTGCCCCGCCCGCAGCTCCTGCTCGGGCAGGAACACCGTTCCCAGCTCGATCAGCGCCAGATCCGTGCCGCCCCGGGACAGGTTGCGCCGCAGCAGTTCGGCCAACGTCGCGAGCAGGCTGGTGCGCAGCAACGGCGCTTCCTCGCGCAACGGGTTGGCCAGCCGCAACGCCGACCGCCGCCGGTCCTCGGCGGGGTAGCCGAGATCCTCGAAGACGTCGGCCCCGACGAACGGGTAGGACAACACCTCATTCCAGCCCGCAGCCACCGTGGCATCCAGCAGGAACCGCCGGATCCGCTGCGCCCGGGACAGCCCGAGCCCGGCCGGGGCGACCGGCAGGATCGAGTCGATCCGGTCGTAGCCGACCAGCCGCGCTACCTCTTCGACCAGGTCGGCACCTTCCACCAGATCGGGCCGCCAGCTCGGCGGTGTTACCGCGAAGTGGCTGCCTACGTCGTTGACGGTGCAACCGATCTCTTCCAGCACCGACCGGATTTCGTCCTGGGTCAGCTCGATGCCGGTCAGCCGTGCCACCAGGTCGCCAGCCAGCGTGATCGGCGCCGGTTCCGGCACCTCGCAGAGGTCCCCGACCCGCTCGTCGGCGGTTCCGCCGCCGTAGCGCACCAGCAGCTGAACGGCCAGTTCCGCGGCAACCGGCGGCAGTTGGGGATCCACTCCACGCTCGAACCGCTTGCTGGCCTCACTGCCCAACCGGTGCCGACGCGCGGTCCTGGCGATCGAGACCGAGTCGAAGTGAGCGGCTTCCAGTAGCACGTCGCGGCTGGCAGCAGAGATCTCGGTGCTGGCCCCGCCCATCACGCCGGCCAGTCCGATCACCCGGGACCCGGGGGCGCCGTCGCCGGCATCGGTGATGAGCAGGTCCTCGGGGTGCAGTTCCCGTTCGACGTCGTCCAGCGTGCGCAACGCCTCCCCCGGCCTGGCCCGGCGCACCGTGATGGGGCCGGTGACGGTGTCGAGGTCATAGGCGTGCATCGGCTGGCCGAGCCCGAGCATGATGTAGTTGGTGACATCGACGATCAGCGAGATCGACCGCATACCGGCCTGCTCCACCCATTGGCGCAACCATCTGGGGGTGGGCGCGGCCGGGTCGACGCCACGCACGATGCGGGTGGCGAACCGGTCGCAACCCGCAACGCCATGGATCGGCGCCGTGTCGTCGACCTCGATGGGGAACCCGTCGGCGGTGGCATCCGGCACCTGGTGGCGGGCCGGGTCGCTGAACGCCTGCGGGCGCCCGATGGCCGACGCGTACTCGCGCGCGATGCCGCGCACGCTGAAGCAATAGCCCCGGTCCGGGGTGACGTTGACCTCGATCGTGTGCTGGTCCAACCCCAGTACCGGCAACGCGTCCTGCCCCGGCTGCAACGACTCAGCGGCCTGCTCGCCCAGCAGCCGCGGCACCACGATGATGCCCGAGCGGTCCTCTCCCAGGCCGAGTTCGACCTGCGAGCACATCATGCCGTCGCTGAGGTGACCGTAGGTCTTACGCGAGGCGATGCGGAAGCCGCCAGGCAGTTCGGCGCCCGGCAGAGCCACCACCACCAGGTCACCGGCAGCGAAGTTGTGTGCCCCGCAGACGATCCCGCGGGGGCCACCGTCCGGTGACGCGTGCTCGGCACCGACGTCGACCTGGCACCAGTTGATCGTCTTGCCGTTTTTCTGCGGCTCGGCGGTCACCTCCAGCACCCGGCCGAACACCAGCGGACCGCTCACGTCACCGCCGTGAATCGTTTCCTCTTCCAGGCCGACCCGCACCAGGTCGGCAGCAACCTGTACAGCCACCGTGTCGGGGTCGGGCCGGACGTCGCCCTCGACCATGTCCCGCATGTCCGCAACGGCGTTGCGGAACATCAGGGTTCGCTCGATTCCCATCCCGAACGCGAACCCGCTGTACTCGTCCGGGTCCACTCCACAGGAACGCAGCACGTTCGGGTTGACCATGCCGCAGCCGCCCCACTCGATCCAGCCGGTGCCCGAGCAGGTACGGCAGGACGCGTCGGCGCCGGCACAGACGAAGCACCGCAGGTCCATTTCCGCGCTCGGCTCGGTGAACGGGAAGAACGACGGCCGCAGCCGGGTGAGCATGTCCGGGCCGAACATCGCCTGTGCCAGGTGGTCCAGGGTGCCGCGCAGGTGCGCCATCGTCAGCCCTTTGTCCACGGCCAAACCCTCCACCTGATGGAACACCGGGGTGTGGGTGGCATCCAGTTCGTCGGTACGGAACGTACGCCCGGGCACGGCCACGTACACCGGTACCCCGCGTTCGAGCAGCGCCCTGGCCTGCACCGGCGAGGTGTGGGTGCGCAGCACCAGCCCGGAGTCGACCGGGTCGAGGAAGAACGTGTCCTGCATCTGCCGGGCCGGGTGATCGGTGCCGAAGTTCAGCGCGTCGAAGTTGAACCATTCGGCCTCCACCTCGGGGCCTTCGGCGATCTCCCAGCCCATCGCCACGAACACGTCGGAAATGCGCTCCATCAGCGCCGACAACGGATGCCGGGAGCCCGGCTGGCGCCGGTCGGCGGGCAGTGTGACGTCGATGCTCTCCTGAGCCAGCACCTGCTGGTCGCGCAGGTCCTCCAGCTGCTGCTGGCGGGTAGCCAGCGCTTCGGCGACCTGTTTGCGTGCCCGGCCGACGCGTTTGCCCGCATCGGCCCGGGCGGCCGGGGGCAGCGCACCGATCTCCCGGTTGGCCAGGGCGAGCGGGCTCTTGTCCGCGGTGTGCTCGATCCGGGCCGCTTTCAGCCCGGCCAGATCTGCGGCGGCCTCGAACGCGGCCAGGGCGTCGTCGACTGCGGCCTGCACGTTCTCGGGGCGCAAAACAAACACTTCGACTGGGTCGAAGTTGGAGTTCGGAGCGGACATGCTGGCTAGTCTTTCAGACTCACCCCGTGGATCTCACACCATATCGGCGCCGAGGATGTATTCCGGGGTGCGGGTCAAGGTTCAGTATTGTCGAGGACAGCAGAACCCGAGTCCCCCGCCGGGATGGTGTCGTTGTCGGCGTGGGCGCGGATGCGAGCAGTATCGGGAGTTGAATCGTGAGTATCACCGTGCGACTGGCCGACGGCGTGCAGTACACCGTGCCGACGGGCGGCACGCTGACGCTGGGCCGGGCGGCCAATCCCACCACCCGCAAGGACGGCAGTCTGCCGGCCCAGCCGCATGAACACATCCACCTGGACACCAACCCGCATCTGTCCGGGTTGGCCATGGAGGTGCGCGACCTGGGCGACCGGTACGCGTTGCGGTGCGGGGAGAACCCGGAGTCCGGACGCATCGAGGTGAGCACCGAGGAACACGTCCCGTTCGGGACCACCCTGCACTTCGACAACGAGATCACCCTGACCCGACCTGAGACGCCGCTGCGGATCTGCCTGTACGACGAGGACCGCACCGTGTACGCGGTCACGGTCGAGGCGGACAACATCGACGAGCGGGCCGATCTGATGGTCGGCACCACCCAGGTGCGCCGCCGCAGTTGGAACGACATCAGACAGGCGCCGGACTGGTTCCTGGCCGCGGTCGCGCTGTGCCGGCCGCTGTTGCCGCAGAGTGGGCCGGCCAAGCCGCCGGAGTACCGGGTAGCCCTGCGGCTGTTCAACCGGTGCAAGCAGCTGAGCCCCACCACCACCTATGCGTTCAACCAGGCCATCGCCGAGGCCCGGCTACGGGTCTTCCTGCCCGAGGATGCCGTGTTCGGACGGGTCGCCGAGACGGCGGTCCGGCAGGGAACGGTCAACGCCGAGGACGTGACCGACATGCTGGCCTGGGCCGACTCGATGCGCTGATCCCGCCAGGGCAAGACGGGCAAGACGGGCAAGACGAGCAAGACGCGGTCCCAGGGGCAGGCACAGTCAGGGCCGGGCACTACGGAGTGGAGACCCGCTGGTCTTGGGCGGCCGCATCGGTTCCGTTGAAGGTGTTCAACCCGACGACGCCATCCTCTCCGAACCACAGCACCGTCAGGACCTGGTGGTTCCTCGGCACGTCGAAAACGAGCTGGCTGGGCCCCTCCCGTTGGTCGCGTAACCTGGTGTGCCAACCGTCGTCTCCAGGAGCCCCCGCCTCCCCCTGGCTGCTCCAGTTGCTGGGGATGAGGACCACCTGGCCGTACTCCCTGGAGGCGTACTGCTTGGCGATCTCGTAGTCCTGCACCTGACGGTTGTTGACCAGCCGGGAGGGCGTGACCTTCTCCCCGGCCGGGGTGACGACCACCAGATAGGGGCCTTTGACCGCCGGGGTGGAGTCGCCCTCGACCAGCTTGATCCCGCCGGATTGCACTTTCTCGATCTCGACAACCACCCGGAAACGCGCGAAACCCTTGTCCGTGTCACACCCCTGACAGAACTCGGCCGACTTGGTGGTCAACAACGCGGAGACGGGCTGGTTGGCCACCGCGGTGCCGGGAAACAGCTGCGGCAGCCCTTGGGCCAACCGATCCGCGTCCCGGTTGAGTTTCAAGTTGTTCCCGTTGAACGGCTCGACCGGGGCTTGGGTCGCCTGCTGCGGTGGCTGGCTGGGGGCCGGAGCGGGGTCGCTGAGGCCGCTGACCCGATAAACGATGAACACGGCCAAGACGGTAACCAGCCCCACGGCCACACCGGCCCCGATGGCTTTGAACCAGGCCCGCAAGGAACCGGTGGGCTGCTCCTGCTTGGCCACCGGCGAAAGCGCCGCGGACGAACCCCGGCCGAACGACGGGGAACCCGTACGGGCTGCAGCCACGCCCGCGTCGTGATCCGGCTCTGCCGACGGTTCCGCCTGCCCTGGCCGTGTCCGCCACGACGGGACAGGACTGGCCGGCGGCGCATCCTGCGAGCCTAGGTGCACGGCATCGTCGCGGGCTATGCCGTGGTGCGTGCCATCGGCGCGCGGCGGGTCCTGCTGCTGCGGATACTGCCGCGCCGGGTCGTCCCGATCGTCGCGGCGTTCCTCGTCCTCGACGAAGCCTTCGTCGTCGAGGAACTCTTCGTCGTCGAGGAACTCTTCGTCGTCGAGGAACTCTTCGTCGTCGACGAATCCTTCGCCCTCGGGGAACTCCTCGTCGTACATCCGGCCGCCAGCATCCTGCGCGCCCACCGGCTCCAGACCACCAGGCTCCTGCGCAACCATCTCGCCCGCATCGGTACCCGGCCGGCCCATCACCGGATCGGATTCGTGCCCGCTGGCAGCGCCCTGCCGGGTGTCCTGGTCGATCAGTTCGTTGCCCACCCAGGCCGGGGCGCCCGTTCCCGTGATGGCGGCCGGGTCCCGGCCAGGTGTGCCCGGCACAGCAGATCCCGGCACAGCAGATCCCCGCGCTGGGAGGTCCGGCGCAGCTGGACCGGGCGGCGCGGGGCGCAACCGCACCGGACGGGCCAGGGTACCCGGACGCGGCCCGCCAGCCGCGGCGGCCGCGGAGTAGTCGGCAGGCTCATCGTCCAGGAACTCCTCCAACGCCTCCACCAGGTCGGCGGCCCGCGGCCGATCGTACGGATGGGCGGCCAGGGACCACCGCAACAGGTATTGCAATCGTTCAGGCAGACGGGCAAAGGCAGGACTATTCGGATTGCCGTGGCCGCTGGCATCGATGTAGCGGCGCCGGTCGGTGGTCCAGTGCCGCGCCTGCCAGCCTTGGAACGGCAGGTCACCTGCCACGGCGTAGTGCAGGGTAACCGCGTACTGCCAGATGTCCCCGGCCGGATTGGCAGGCCCCCGTTCAGGGGCCATCCGCACCTCGGGCGGAGTGAACGGGCCGGTATCGATGTTCGTGGTCATGGCGTGGCCCATCGAGGCGTCCCCGGAATCCTCCTCCGAATGTTCGCGGTCCTCGTCGGCGAGCTGGTTGACGTTGGGGTTGAAGGTGGACATCGACCCGAGGTCACCGAGCCTGGTGGAGGGGCCCGTTTGCGCGGTGCTGGCGGTGAAGACGTTGCTCGGCTTGATGTCACGGTGCGCGATCCCCTCGCCGTGACACACCGCCAGCGCGCGGATCATCGGCAGCATAGTGCGGACCCCGCGGGTCGGACCGAACGGGCCGGCCTGCGCCACGTGGTCGCTCAGCGTGCGCCCGCCGCGGGCCAGGACCTGCGCCCACAGGTCTACCTGAGGCATGTACGGCAGCGGAGGCAGATTGCCGACCGCGTGCAGTTCCAACAGCCCGGCCAGCGGGTCACGCCCACCGGTGGCCTCGGAGCGGATCTGCGCCAGTCGGCGGTAGATGGCGGTACGACGTGGGTCGCGTCCGTATTCCTCGTCACGGTAGGACACCCGTAGCACCACGTCGTCGCCGCTCCAGCCGACACTACGCCCCACATTGGACTGGACGGTGAACACCGCCGCCTGCCCACCCTTGCCCAGCAACCGCCCGATCAGCATCCCCAATTGCACGGTAGTGGACCTGGCCAGGTCCTCACCGTCGAACGGCACCACGGAGCCTTCGGCCAACCACGGCACGGCCCGGATGTTCCAGCCGTCGGGCGGACGCGTCTGGCTTTCCATACGCGCAATGGTACGCAGGCAACTCCACCCTGTCGGACAGACCGGATGTCGCAACGCATAGCGGCAGGCCACCACTAGTCAATCCGCCGCCCGAGTGGCGACACTGGGGACACAACGGTCGGACGGGTCGTCGAGGGGAAAACGACCGGTTAGGGGGCGCGACCGAAGGTGACGGGCCGGCACGGTGAGGGGCCACAGCCGAACTCGGACCCGGATGTCGCCTGTGCCGGTTGAGGGGGGTCGGCACAGGCGACGTCTTGTTGTTCTGCCTCGGCCTCAGCGCCCGGACAGCCGTTGACATTGCGCCGTGCCGTGCAGGCACACAGCTGCAGCACTGGCCAGGTTGAGCGATTCCGCCCGCCCGTAGATGGGCACCCGGACCACCAGGTCGGCCGCGGCTCGCTCGGCGGTGCCCATCCCCCAGGCCTCGTTGCCGAAGACCCACGCCACCGGCCCGGTCAGCGGACCGGTCCCGGCGTAGGCGTCGGCCATCAGGTCGTCCAGGCCGGTGTCGCCGGACCCGTCGGCGGCCAGTACGCACACTCCGCGGTCACGGATCGATGCGAGCAGACCGGGCAGGACGGCGCCGATCGCGACGGGCAGATGGAACAGCGATCCGGCGCTCGCGCGCACGCACTTGGGGTTGTACAGGTCCACACTGCCGACGGTGAGCACCACACCGGTGGCGCCTGCGGCGTCGCTGGCCCGGATCACGGTGCCGGCGTTGCCGGGGTCGCGCGCCTGGGCCAGCACAGTGAACAGGGCAGGCGAGCCGGGCCGCGGTGCAGCGGCCAGCAGGTCCGGCGCCGGCACGTCCACCGGGCGGCAGGCGGCCACCATGCCTTGCGGGTGCACGGTGCCGGCCACGGCGGCGAGGACCGGCTCGGTGCAGCGACGGACGGGCACTGCGGCAGCGGCCGCCGACGCCAGGATGTCCGGGTGCCGTTGCGCCGCGTCACCGGTCATGAACAACTCGTCGACCGCTGCGGCGGGCAGTGCCTCACGAACGGCTTGCGGGCCCTCGGCCAGGAACCGGCCGGCGCGGCGGCGCCCGGAGCGAGCAGCAAGCCGGGCTACCGACCGGACACGGTCGCTGTTCGGGTTGGACAGGTGTCCGTGGAACGGGCCAACCGATGACCCGGTGGGAATGCTATTCGCCGGCATCGGCGACCCGCGCCGGCCAGGCTCAGGCCGCTGGGGTGGCTGCCGCCTTGTCGGCGGTGCCCGCGTGCTGCTTGGCCAGCTCCACCAGGCTGTTGAACGCGGCCGGGTCATTGACGGCCAGTTCGGCCAGCATCCGGCGGTCCACTTCGACGCCGGCGACCTTCAGGCCCTGGATGAACCGGTTGTAGGTCAGGCCGTTGGCGCGGGCGGCGGCGTTGATGCGCTGGATCCACAGCCGGCGGAAGTCGCCCTTGCGGGCCTTGCGGTCGCGGTAGGAGTAGACCAGGGAGTGGGTGACCTGCTCCTTGGCCTTGCGGTACAGGCGGGACCGCTGGCCCCGGTACCCGCTGGCGGCATCCAGGGTTTCCCGGCGTTTCTTGTGGGCGTTCACGGCCCTCTTCACGCGTGCCACGTGCGTGCTCCTTTGTGCTGTCTTGTGCCGTGAGCCGGGCTCAGGGCACGGGCGGGGTCAGGTCTCGATTGCGCTGTTCGCGCTGGTGCGGCTGGTCCGCTCTCAGCGGCCCAGCAGGCGGCGAACTCGCTTGCGCTCCGTGGGGGAAATGACGACGTCGCGGGCCAACCGGCGTTTGCGACGCGAGGTCTTGCCTTCGAACAGGTGCTGGTTGTTCTGCTGCTCGTGCACGAGTTTGCCGGTCCCAGTCACCCGGAAACGCTTCTTTGCCCCACTATGGGTCTTTTGCTTGGGCATGGGTGATCTCCTCCTGAGATTCGTTCGGTCCGGCGGCCTACTGCGCCGGGGCCGGGGTGGCAGGGTTGTCGGAGCCGGTTTCGGCCTGGTCGGTGACGGGCTCAGCGGGTGGCTCGGCCGCCTGCTGCGTTTGGGTTTCGCGGCGCGAGGAGCGGGAACTGCGGCGCTGTGGGCGGTTCTCGGACTTCTTGCGAGTCGGTCCGAGCACCATGACCATGTTGCGGCCATCCTGCAACGGGTTGGACTCGATGCTGCCGAACTCTGCGAGGTCTCCGGCGACGCGTTGCAGCAGCCGGTAGCCCATTTCGGGACGGGACTGCTCGCGGCCACGGAACATGATCATGACCTTGACCTTGTCGCCGGACTTGAGGAACTTCTCCGCCTGCGACCGTTTCGTCTCGTAGTCGTGGTCGTCGATCTTCAACCGTAGGCGGATGGTCTTCAGCACGGTGTTGGCCTGGTTCTTGCGCGCCTCACGCGCCTTCATGTCGGCCTCGTACTTGAACTTGCCGTAGTCCATCAGCTTGCACACCGGCGGGCGTGCGTTAGGCGCCACTTCCACCAGATCGAGGTCCGCCTCCTGCGCCAGGCGAAGGGCATCCTCGACCCGCACAATGCCGACCTGCTCGCCGGCGGGGCCGACCAGCCGGACTTCCGGTATGCGGATTCGCTCGTTGATTCTGGGCTCGGTGATGTCGCGTTCTCCTCGTGGTCGGGACCGGTGTCTGCACCGACAGGGAAGGCCCCCGCCGACGGTGCTGGCGGAGGCCGGAATAACGCCGCGCCACCGGGATGTACGGCATACAACCCGTGGCCGGTGTCTGGACCCGGCCACCGGCAGTGACCTGGGTGGGAGTTGGCCTCCGCTTCACACTCCGGGCACGACTACCCGGATAGACCCAAGAAGCCTATCACCTGAGAGTGAGCTGAATGGAGTCCACCCGCTGCGCGACCTCCTCCAGGGCACCGATCCGCTCCTGCACGGCCGCGGTGAGCGCGGCCAGCGCGGCACGATCCAGGCCGGGCGCCACCTGCAGGACGATGCCGAGTTCGGCCCGGTCGCCGGCGCAGCAACTGGCCCGTTGAACGCTCGCCACCTCGCACGCCGCCCGGCAGATGGTGCCGCACAGTTGCTCGTCCGCATAGCTGGGCACCCACGGCTCGCCCTTGGCGACGGCCCATACCGCCGGGCGCGGCATCGTCACCGTGACCGGCCCGCCGGGATCGACCACGACCAGTTCGCAGTCCTCGTCGACGGCGGCCAGGCAGGCTTGCCGGGCCAGCACCGGCACCGGCCGGGCGGCCGGGTCGAACCGGGCCAGGTTCTGCACGCTGGTGAACACCGGTAGGGCCGGGCGGCCGTCGGGCGCTTCGAGGATGGCCATCGCCAGGTCGGCCGAGGACTCCTTGCCGCGGGGGGTGACCAGCGAAACCAGCACCCTGGTGTCGCGAATCGCGGCCACCACTGCGGCCGTGTCACCGTCGCGCGACCACGCCTGCAGGGCGGCCGCGACGCCGGGATCGACACTGCCATGGTCGGCGGAGTAGGGGTTGGGGGCCAGGCCTTTGACACCGCGCTGCTGGCTCGTGTGCTCAGTCCGGCCCATCGGCGCCGGTCCGTTCTGTGCCGGTCCGTTCTCGGCCGGTGCCGCTGCGGGCGTGCTGGTGGCGGGTTTGCGGCCCGGCGACCGAAAGGGCCTGCGGCAGCGTGAAGGCGCCCGCGTACAGGGCCTTTCCGATGATGGCGCCCTCCACCCCGGTCGCAACCAACTCGCGCAGGGCACGGACATCATCGAGCGTGGACACCCCACCGGAGGCGACCACCGGTGCGGGGGTCTGCTGGCAGACCTGCCGCAGCAGGCCGGTGTTGGGGCCGGCCAGCGTGCCGTCCTTGGTGACGTCGGTGACCACGTACCGGGCGCACCCGGCGGCGTCCAACCGGGCCAGCGTCTCCCACAGGTCGCCGCCGTCGCGGGTCCAGCCGCGGGCCGCCAACGTCGTGCCGCGCACGTCCAGCCCGACCGCGATGCGGTCGCCGTGTTCGGCGATGACCCGCGCGGTCCAGTCCGGGTTCTCCAGCGCGGCGGTGCCCAGGTTGACCCGGGTGCACCCGGTCGCCAGCGCCCGGGCCAGCGATTCGTCGTCGCGGATCCCCCCGGACAGTTCCACCCGCAGGTCCATCCGGTCCACCACCTCAGCCAGCAGGACGGCGTTGGAACCGCGGCCGAACGCGGCGTCCAGGTCCACCAGGTGCAGCCAGGTGGCGCCGGCTTCCTGCCAGGCCAAGGCGGCCTCCAGCGGTGCACCGTAGTGGGTTTCGGTGCCCACCTCGCCCTGGACGAGGCGGACGGCCTGGCCGCCGGCGACGTCGACGGCCGGGAGGAGTTCCAGGGACGGCAGGTCAGATGCGGTCAGATCCGAGGCGGGCGCGTCGGCTGCCGATGGGTCCGGTGCTGTGGTCACTGTCCTATCTGTCTTTCTGTCTCGTCTGTCTCGCTGTCTTGCAGGCGGGCATTCGGCGGATGCCAGGCGGGCAGGCCGGCGGTCACATGGTGGCCAACCAGTTCCGCAGGAGCAGGGCACCGGCCGGCCCGGATTTCTCCGGGTGGAACTGGGTGGCCCACAGTGGGCCGTTCTCCACCGCGGCCACGAACGGCTGCCCGTGACTAGACCAGGTGAGTTTGGGCGGTTCCAGCCTGGACGGCGGCATGTCCGGCCATTCGGTGACCGCGTAGGAGTGGACGAAGTAGAAGCGTTCCTGCTCGATGCCGGCGAACATGGCCGAACCCGGTGCAGCTCGCACGGTGTTCCAACCCATGTGCGGGATGACCGGTGCCTGCAGTCGCTGCACCACCCCGGGCCATTGGCCAAGGCCTTCAGTGCGGGCGCCGTGTTCGATCCCGGACTCGAACATGACTTGGTGGCCCACGCAGATCCCCAGGACCGGGCGGGCTCCGGCCAGCCGCCGGTCGATGACCTGGCCGGCCTGCACCGCGCGCAGGCCGGCCATGCAGGCGGCGAACGCCCCGACACCGGGAACGACCAGTCCGTCCGCGGCGGCGGCGGCCCGGTGGTCGGCGGTGAGCTGGACCTCGGCGCCGGCACCTTCCAGGGCACGAACAGCGGACCGGACATTGCCGAACCCGTAGTCGAGGACGACTACTTGCGGAACTGGCACCCGCTCAGCCTACGGCGTCGGAGCCGGTCGGCTGCCGACCAGACCAAACGGGCCCCATGCGCGCGCCCGGAGGGCTAAGTTCGTGATCATCACAGATCTCCTGGGCCGGTACCGCCGGACCCGCGACAAACAGCCGGACCCGCAAGAACAGCAGAAGAGAGGAGCCCGGACGATGTCGCCACCAAGACCGGGCCACCCCGTCACCCGGCGCGACGCGTGGCGCGACGCCTGCTGGCAGGGCGATGCTCACACCGAGGCAGCGGTCCTGCACCAGTGGCGGCTGGACGCCGACGACGTGGTGGCGGCGGGCCCGCCGGACGGTGACCACACCACGTTCTGGCTGGCCGCGTTCGAATTGGAGCGGGCAGCCGGATGGCCGGCGGTCCGGGACCGGCGGACCGGTGAGGCGCAACCCCGGCTGCACCAGTTGGAGCGGATCGCGGCGCGGATCGAGGATCCGGTCGAGGCCGTGCTGGCCAAGCAGGCGGTGGACACCGACCGGCTGCGCAGCCTGCGCGAGCTGGACTGGCAATTGTGCGCCCGGGTGGAACGGGCAGTGCACGAATGTGCGTGCGGCAGCCCCGGGCAACGTGCCCGAGCGGCGCTCAACGCTGCCTGGGCGACCAAGCGGTTCCACCACGAGTCCTCCCGCCGGTGGGCCCAGCACGGGTTGGCCGAGCTGGGGCCGGTCAGTCGCGACACGGAGCGGCCGCGGCGCGAACTGGCTCTGCACCTGTTGCAGCAGGCGGGCGCGTTCCTGCCCAGCGAGGAGCAGGTCGTGTTGACCGCGTCGATGCTGAATCTGCTTGCGCCCGAGGAGTATCCGATGTGGCGCGCGAGGACCTTGCTGCGCCGGTGGGCCGCTCAGCAGGACACCGACCCGGACGGCGCGACCCACTCGCTGTCCAGTGCGGTAGCCGCCGCGGCCCGCAGTGCCCGGGCCCGCACGATCTGGGAGGCCGGTTCCCAGTGTGCGCTGGGCGCGACGATGCGACACCTCCCGGAGACGCAGGCGGCCCGGTATCTGCGGATTCTGCTGTCCGCCGCTCGTTCGTGCGCCGACCCGTTGGCGCCCCAGCACATCAGGGGTTTCCTGGTGGAGCAGTTGGTGGCCATCGAGGAGTTCCGCGAGGCCGACGAGGTGGGGTCGGCCGCGCTGGCGGCGCTGGAGTCGATGGCGTCCGACCCACCGCAGTACGAAGGCGGGACGGTCCCGGTCGCGCAGTGTTGGAGCATGTGGGCGGTGATCGCCCGGTCCGTGGCCGCGGCCAGGGTGGGCCGTGACGGGTCCGGCAAGGACGAACGATGCGCTCGCCCGGTGCATGCCGGACCGGCCGACGTCGCGGGCGCAGCGCAGTTGTTGCGCCGGTGCGCGCTCATTCACGAATCGACCGGGCAGCTCGGGCAGGCCGCCCTGGTGTCCTTGGAGTTGGCGCACGTGCACCGCGGTGCCGGACAGACCGGGGCGGCGCTCACCGCGTTGCTGGAAGCGGTCGCATTCGCCCGGCGCGGGGGCGATCGTGACCTGCAGGCCAGGGCCTACGCCGTCATGCCGGCGGTGGCGTGGTCGGGTGAGGGGTCGCTGGCCGCGCTGGCGGCCTGCGATTCCAGCGAGAAGGCGATCGACGCTTTGTTGGCAGAGATCGACGATGCGCCGGCCGAGGACTTCCCCGATGACCACGACAGGGCCCTGGAACGCGGGCTGGTGATGTGTGAAGCGTTGGAGCTCAAACGCGACCGGGCCGAGATCCTTGCCGAAGCGGGCGGTCTGACGCAGGCCCTGGATGCCTTGGACGGGGTCGACGGGGAATTCCTGGACACCGGATACGACGCACAAGCCGCCGAAGTCATGATGACCCGCGGGTACTACTTGGCGCAGTTGGGCCGCCGCGAACAGGCCGAAGCAGCATGGCAGGACGCGGCTGCCGTCGCCGCGGCGAATCGGTTGCCGTGGCTGCTGGAGGACGTCTTGAGTGTGTGGACCGGTTACCTGCGGACCGAAGGCCGGGTGCAGGAGGCCGACTTGGTTCGGCAACTGTGGCTTTCACCACCAGCCGGGGAAGGCGGAGCATCGTAGAGTGGCGCCATGAACACGCCGCACCCGATGAAAACAGACCAGACCATCGCGTCTGACGAGATCAACAGCGCCCCCTCGGTCGAGGAAACGGCGCGCGCTGCGGCAGATGTCATCGCCGAACGCAGCGGGGTCGCCCGCCACGACATCGCACTGGTGTTGGGCTCGGGCTGGGCCGGTGCGGCCGACATCCTCGGCGAAGAGGTCTACAGCATCCCGGCACCGCAGGTGCCTGGCTTCCGTCCTCCCGCGTTGGAGGGGCACGTCGGCACGCTGCGCAGCATTCGCATCGGCGAAACCGGCCGACACGCACTGGTGTTGGGGGCCCGGACCCACCTGTACGAGGGGCACGGCGTCGACGCCGTCGCGCATGGAGTACGGACCGCGGCAGCAGCCGGGTGCCGGGTACTCGTGCTGACCAACGGCGCGGGCGGGCTCGACCCTGAGCACGGTCAGGGCTCGGTATACGTACTGCGGGACCACATCAACCTGACCGGCGCGACTCCGCTGCGGGGAGCCACGTTCATCGACATGACGGACCTCTATTCACCACGGCTGCGGGACATCGCCCGCCGGGTGGAGCCGGAGTTGGTGGACGGTGTGTACGTGGCGATGCACGGCCCACAGTTCGAGACCCCTGCCGAGGTCCGGATGGCCGGCATTCTCGGGGGCGACCTGGTCGGCATGTCCACGGCCTTGGAGGCGATCGCCGCGCGGGCGTCGGCGATGGAGGTGCTCGGGTTGTCGCTGGTCACCAACCTGGCTTC
>PDSI01000124.1 GCA_002748415.1 Micrococcales bacterium
CGACGCTGACTCTCCTGCACGGCAGGCCAACAGCCGGAGCGACGCTGGCCAGGAAACGGCGCCTATCAGAAAAGCTGAACGGACATCGAAATCCTCATCTCTTTCACGTCAACCGGATATGACCGAAAATATTCAGGACGAGGGGGCACGTCAACCCGACCGGCCCACCTCTCTGACGTCTTCAGGGGGTCCGTTCAATGTCACCCCCCTCAACCATGAAAGGCCGAGACTAGCCGTCAGCGCGCACGTCAACCAGCACGGCGTATCCGCGACTGTTGACCTTGACCACGGCAACCAAGTCGCCGTTCTTGGCCACCTTCTCGAATTGCTTGACGTCGTTATGCGGGACTAACCAGCTCTCGATGCCACACTCTGTTCGCCACTGCTGGCTCTTGCAGGCCAAGTACGGCTGCTCGGTTGGTCGCGTCTCGGTCACCGAGGCTCCCACCCACACCGCACCCTCGCGGCGCAGCGGGATGAAGAGGTCGCCGATGGCGACCGAGTCGATCTGCTCGCGACCCTCTGGGTCGGGCATCGATCGCTCCAGATCCGGATACCCGACGTCGACATAGCTGCCCGGGACCGGATCGAACGGGTCGATCGGGGCTACCCGCAACACCACCTCAGTGCCCATGAGCCGGGCCGACAGCGGCTCGGCCATCGCAACCCCGAGGAGTCCGAGCTGGACGACGCACACCGCCGCAACGAGGACCGGGCGCGACACGCACCTCACGAACCACCTCCCTCGACCGAGGCCACCAGCTTGCGGCGGCCACGATCGGCGACCACTCCGACAACGATGAGCACCACACCCACCGCGAGGAACAACGCTGCCCCGGACAGAATCGGCGCGAACACAGCGAACGCCTGGACGGTGGTGAACGCGACGAACCCCAGGGTGGCAAGCACGGTCAGCACCGGAACATCGCGCGCCGCGCCGAGCACGGCATACCCGGCCGCGATGGCCAGGAAGACCAGGACGCTCACCACGGCCCGCACATAGGCCTCTCCCTCGATCGCCCTAGAGTCGCTCTCCACCCTCCCACGCGGCAAGGCCGATCCCCGCAAAGGCCGTAATCGCGACCAAAGCTAGCTCGATACGCACCTCACGCGTCCCAAGCACCGCTGCCGCGACGGCTAGCCCGGTCGCCACGAGCAGGCCAGCCACCAGCCAAGCCGACCAGCCCCGGGCGCCCTGCCCGAAAGGCAGCGCCGAAAGGAACAGACCGAGCAGTGCCAGCCCTACCGAGACGTAGCGCCACGGCCAGGCGAACCCGGGCCGCCAGCGACTCGCGTGCAGGGCTGCCAACGAGGCCCAGCCAAGCGCGATAACCAGCACCGCGGTGGCGAATACGAACAACGAATCCTTCACTCCGGTCGCCTCGAAGAGGTACCAAACGGTGGCCAGGCCCACCCCAAGCGCAAGTGGTGCCGTCCCGCCCACCGCATACGCGTAGAGCAACACACCGAGTGCCCATATCCCCACGAGGAAGGTTCCACTCCCCGTAAAGCGCAGGCTTTCCGCAGCTTGGAAGACGACCGCGCCGAAGGCACCCGCAGCCAGTAACCGGGCGGCCCCCACGACCGGGGAGCCGACGTCGTGTTGACGTTCTTGACGGGCGGCCAGCAGCTCGGCCAGCGCGGTAAGCCCCAACCAGATTGCAACGACAAGCACGAAGCGGAGCATGGGAGGAACCCGGCCGAGGTTGGCTGCCACCAGCCAGATCAGGCCGATAACACTGAACGCAGCACCCAGACTGAGGACGACACGGACGAGGGTGAGGCGCCGGGTGGCGACATAGCGCCTGCGAATGGTGGTCGCTGTGGCCTGATCGATGATGCCCTCGTTCTGCCATGCCGTGAGTTCACGTTCGAGCCAGGCGAGCTGGCTCGGTACGGCAGCCACCCGTGGCGGATTCGACGCCGGCGGAGTCTCGATCTTGGTGGACATTGCGGCCCCCTTGACTGCGGTTTTCTCGCCAGCACCGTGGGTGTGGCGAGGTCTCGTAGCCGCAACCGGCGCTGATGGCGCGTCGCAAGCGGCACGTGATGCCCATCGGCCCAGGGCCGGACAATCAAGAAGCCGCTGTCACCCAGGACTCCACGTGCCTCCTTATCGTGCCACTGCGGGACCCGCCGAGCCTGTCGGCCCGCGTGTCGGCGTAGGGCCGCCGGTCAGTGCCAGTCGACGGTCACGTGGGTTAGCCGAGTGGGCGTACGGTGAGGATCTGCTCGCACATCCCGACCGGGCCCTGCTCATCATGCAGAACCGTCGAGGTCAGCCCCACCCCGCTGCCACCGATACTCACGAGTGTGTCGAAACCGACCCAGCGCCCCGGCCCGCCGACCGGTTCGCGATACAGGTGAGCAGTCAGATCAACATTGGGAAACGCCCATTCCTGCGGGTGGACCCGCGTGTTCATCCCGTTCGCGGTGTCGACCAGCAGCAGGTACCCCGCAACCGGTGCCACCGGCTCGTCGGCCACCACCCCAAGCCGAGTACGAATCCATGCCTGCCCACGCTCAGCCGACTCCTCCGGCCGGTACACCAACTCGATCGAGCGGATATAACCCCCGGGCCACAGCTGCGACGGCGACCAGGACCGGCACCCGGCCCGGTCCGGCATCGCCGGCGGCAACCCACCGGTCACCATGCTCGTGTCGTTGTCGGCCAGCCACCAGGCACGAGCCCGCACGACCGGGCGGCCATCGACCACAGCTGCCGCCTCGACCAGCTCGATCGTGCGGCCTGGACGCACCGTGCACACCTCGACGGTCGTCGGCAATGCCGGGATAAGGCCGAGGATGTCGTAACTCACCCGGGCCAGCGACATCCCAGGCCGCGGTTGCTGCCCCGTGATCGCGTGCGCCAAGAGGCCCCCGACCGCCGCCATGTGCTGCTCGTGTGCATTCCAGGCGCCTTGGGCGTTCAACGTCGGCTGAAACGTGTCCGCACCCACCCGGACGTAGTACGCACTGTCGTGCTCCTGCAGGTCAGGTAGATCCTCCAGATCCCTCACCCGTCACACACTAGTCCGGTCGCACCGTCGCATCGGACAGAAACCAACGGTGATACGACGCTCGACCGGGACAGAGCAGTGGTACGACACGTGTTTCGCGCACGCTTACTTCAGGGAGGGCCGCATGTCGGGCGAGTCGCCGGACCCACCGTCACCGCTGCCCGGCACGACTGAGTGGCTCGTGGCGCCCGAGCGAGAGACGGGCCGGGCACCATACAGGTGCCAGTACCCCGACAGTCGGTGGTACCCGTAGCGCTCCAGGACGCCAGACGAGTAATCGTCGGTGCCACAATTCATGCCGCGCTCGCGCCGCCGACAGAGTCACCTACGCCGTTTCTCGGATAGACCCGGGAAACCGCGTGAGGTACGGACCCCCGTTGCGCCGGGAATTGACAATGAGGCTCCATGCAGGCCAGTTCGTATTCGATTCTGTCATTAGAAGGTCCGCTCGGTGGACGATCAACTCGCAGCATACGCTTGGGTCA
>PDSI01000027.1 GCA_002748415.1 Micrococcales bacterium
CCCAACTGCTTGCACATGAACGTCACCGGGTACTCACCCTCTTCGGCCCAGTCCGCGATCGCAGCAAATCTCACTGCTTCTGGCTCGCGAACCAGGTCGCTACTTTTTTTGCGAACTCGACCTGCATCTCCAGCTCGCTGATTTTCGCCCGGTCCGTCTTGGTCTGCTCCCGCAACCGGACCAACTCGGCCCGCTCCGAAGCATCCAACGGCTCACCCGGATCCTTCGCGGCCCGGGACTCACGTTCCTTCTTCACCCATTTCCCCAACGTCATCTCATGGCAGCCGATATTCCTGGCCACCTCCGCGACCGGACGATCCGAATCCAGAACGAACTCCACCGCCTGCCGCTTGTACTCATCCGTGAACCTTCTGCGAGTCGCCACAACAACCCACCCTTCCATCAGACCAGGCAACCCCCGTGTCCACCCAACCGGGAACGGTCCATGCTCAGCACCCATCAAACACCACGACCACATCACCCCCCGCGCCCGCGGCGGACCCACCACCGCCCACAACGGCGCCGGACTCTGCGAATTCTGCAACTACCTCAAAGAACACCACGGCTGGAAAGCCACCACCCAAACACCCACAAAACCCCGAAACCAAACCATCACCCGGAACCAAACCACCCCGACATTCCCACCACCACCAAACATCCACCTCACCACACCCACCGGCCACACCTACACCAGCACCGCCCCACCCGTCCTCCGCCACCCCCCACAACCCAGGCACGGACCAATCACACCGACCAGGTAGCTGCTCGGTGCACCGGGCGAGCCCACGGGCCTGCCGGGGCTCTGGCTCAGAACCGTCTAACCGCGGCCGAGTAAGCGCGCGAAGAACCCTGGTTTCTTGGGGTCGTTCTCGTGACCGGGGCAGCGGTCTGCCTCCGGAACGCTGTTCATCACCTGGTCCACATGCATGCCACACCCGGCCCAGGTGGTCTTTCCGCACTTACGGCACTTGACGGCTCGGCACATAGCGTCCCTTCCATATGGCGGACTTGATACCCCCAAGGGTATCAAAACGTTATGGGCGGCGAAGTCGGCTTACGCACACCTATGCCACAGTGAACCGCCGGAACACCTGCGCCGAAACTGCCCATGGGCCCGACCGGTCGGGTAGGTGCGGCGACACGGCACACGACGTCACATCACAGGTCACATCGGCGATGGTGCGTAGCCGACTGGGCGCAGCGTCACGGAGCACCGATGACCAGCGCCGCGCCGGTGTATCGGCGGGAATCAACGCAGCACGTTGCTCGGTCGGCCCGCTCCGCTCTGATCCCCATGTGCAGAGACGACACCGTCCCAGGCTAGCCGCCGAAAGCGCTGAGGCCGCCGGTCAGCACCCACCCGATCGCACCGATGCTGACCAGGGTGAGGACGCTGACCAGGGCAAGCACACCCCAGTTGCGTTTGACGTCCACATGCATCCACAGGTCGCCGGGCAGTCCCCCGTATTCTCCCGGGCGCCCCGCGCCGGCGAATTTCCACACTCGTACATCGGTCTTCGGCGGCATGTTCAGCTGCGGGCCGTCCGACCATGCGTGCAGCACGGTCCCGCGCCGCCACCGTGACCGGGACACGGTGGTCCGCAGGTGCACGTCTTCGCCGCGGCGGGACTCGATGATGACCGCCGGCGCCGCATCGGAAATAGTCTGGACCACCTTCAGGTGGTTGGAGATGATGTCAGCCATCGCCGACAGCCCCTGCAGCGCAGCCGAGCTCTGCTGGCTGATCTGTTCGCGGCCCTCCTCCGTCTGGTACTGCAGCAATGCGGGGTCGGCCTTGGCCAGCGCGGCCACCAGTTCGTTGGTGCCGTTGACGTCGCCGAACCTGTTGCCGCTGACCTGCACCGTGCCCAGGCCCGCCCGGAAGGCGTCGTACTCTTGGCGATGTGACCGCAGTACCTGATGCGCGCGGTTGAGCCGCTTGAACACCGCCTCGTCCGGAGTCCGTGACTCCGCCTGCGCCCGGTAGAGCCGGCGGAACGCCTCAGCGATCGCGTCGTCAGGCGCATCTGGATGCACCTGCAGGTCGCCGTAGAAGTCGACCTCGCTCCAGTCTGAGTCCACCATCAACAGCCCTCCAACCCATGGGCGCGTATCCCAACGGCTCACCACCGCGTTACCACGGATCGTAGCCGGTCGCTTGCCATGTTCCACCTACCCAACCGCTACGGGCGATTCTTCGGTTCGCCGACTGCTGTCTTACTCGAACGGAGCAATCATGGAAGCGTCACCACCCGCCATCGTGCGGAATGTAACCAAAACGTTTGGTAGACAGTCTTTGTTCGGCCGATGAAGCCGGCGAGTGCAACCTAAAATTGTGAGCATGGACGCACTAGAACTTGCGCGCTGGCAGTTCGCCGCGACGACAGTTTACCACTTCGTGTTCGTCCCCCTCACGATCGGGTTGGCACCGCTGGTCGCGCTGATGCAGACCTTCTGGTACCGCACCGGGGACGAGCGGTGGTTCAAGCTCACCAGGTTCTTCGGCAAGCTGCTGCTGATCAACTTCGCCATCGGGATAGCAACCGGCATCGTCCAGGAGTTCCAGTTCGGCATGAACTGGAGCGAGTACTCCCGGTTCGTCGGCGACGTGTTCGGCGCCCCGCTGGCGATGGAGGGCCTGGCCGCGTTCTTCCTGGAATCGACGTTCCTGGGGCTGTGGATCTTCGGCTGGGACCGGCTGCCCCGCAGCCTGCACCTGGCCTCGATCTGGCTGTTCGCCACCGGCACCTGGCTGTCGGCGTACTTCATCCTGGCAGCCAACTCGTTCATGCAGCACCCGGTAGGTGTGACCTACAACGAGGAACTGGGCCGCGCCGAGCTGACCAGCATCTGGGCGCTGCTGACCAACAGCACCACCCTGAAAGGCGCGTTCCCGCACACCATCGCCGCGGCATTGATTACCGCCGGGGCGTTCGTAGCCGGCATCGCTGTGTGGTGGATGGTCAAGGCGGCCAAGGCCGGCCGGACCGACCTGGCCAAGACCTACCGGCTGGGCGCGATCGTCGGCATGTGGACCATCCTGGTCTCCGGCATCGGCCTGTCCATCAGCGGTGACGTCTCCGCCAAGCTCATGTTCGAACAACAGCCGATGAAGATGGCCGCGGCCGAGGGGCTCTGCGAGAGCGGGGAGTCCATCCCGTTCTCGGTCTTGTCCATCGGCGATCTGACCAACGACTGCGAGAACGTCAGTCAGGTGATCGAGGTGCCGGGGCTCACCTCGTACCTGGCTACCGGCGACTTCGGCGCCCAACTCAACGGCGCGAACGAACTGCAGAAGCTGGCGGAAGAACGGTACGGTCCCGGCGACTACACACCCAACCTTCTTGTCACCTACTGGACCTTCCGGCTGATGATCGGCTTCGGGTTGTTCGCGATGCTGCTGGCATCGGTGGGATTGTGGCTGACCCGCAAGGGCGCCACCCCGGCCCATGGGTGGTTGGGCAAGCTGGCCCTCATCACCATCCCGATGCCCTTCCTGGCCGCTGGAATCGGTTGGATCTTCACCGAGATGGGTCGCCAGCCGTGGGTGGTGGCCCCCAATCCCGGCCCCAGCGGTGTCGACGGGGTGTGGATGCTGGTCGCGGACGGGGTGTCCAACCACCCGGCCTGGCTGGTGGCCACCTCACTTGCCGTGTTCGTGCTGATGTACGGGGTGTTGATGGTGTTCTGGTACCGGTTGATGACCCGCTATGCACGCACCGGGCTGGACGAGTCGGAAACGCCGCCCGATCAGCTGGGCGAGGACGACGACGCGCCGCTGGCGTTCGCATACTGAGACGGGAGAGCTGACATGGATCTGACCCTGATCTGGTTCGTCCTGATCGCGGTGCTGTGGACCGGCTACCTGGTGCTGGAAGGTTTCGACTTCGGCGTCGGGATGCTGTTCCCGATCCTCGGCCACGACAAGGAAGGCGTGGACGGCGACACCCGGCGCCGGGTGATGCTGAACACGATCGGCCCGGTGTGGGACGGCAACGAGGTGTGGCTGCTGACCGCCGGGGGCGCCACGTTCGCCGCGTTCCCGCACTGGTACGCCACTCTGTTCTCGGGGTTCTACCTGCCGTTGCTGCTGATCCTGGTGGCGTTGATCATCCGGGCGTGCGCCATCGAATGGCGGGCAAAGATCAACGATGCCCGCTGGAGACGCATGTGGGACAACGGCATCGCCTTCTCCTCCTATCTGCCCGCGCTGCTGTGGGGCGTGGCGTTCGCCAACATCGTGCGGGGTGTTCCCATCGATGCCGACATGCAGTTCACCGGAAACCTGTTCACCCTGCTGAACCCGTACGGGCTGCTGGGCGGCGCGACGACACTGTTACTCTTCCTGCTGCACGGCACCGTGTTCGTAGCGCTGAAGACCGATGGGCAGATCCGCACCGATGCTGCGGAATTGGCTGCCAAGCTGGCGGTTCCGGCGACTGTCGTCGCCGCCGCGTTCGCGGTGTGGACCCAGCTGGCCCACGGCAAGGTGTGGACCTGGTTGGCCGTGGCGGCTGCGGCCGCGTGCCTCATCGGCGCAGTGCTGCTGACTCGCGCCCGCAATGAGAAGTGCGCGTTCATTCTCACCAGCGTGACCATCCTCGCGGCTGTGGTGCTGCTGTTCGGGTCACTGTGGCCCGACGTGATGCCCTCCAGCACCGACCCGGCCTACTCGTTGACGGTGGACAACGCGTCTTCCACCGACTACACGCTCACGGTGATGACTTGGGTAGCAGTCATTCTCACTCCGGTGGTGCTCGTGTACCAGGGCTGGTCGTACTGGGTGTTCCGCAAGCGGCTGACGGTAGCGGCCCTGCCGCAGTACCACGGCCTGCCGGCCAAGGAGGAGCCGCCCGCCCGCAAGAGCTGACCGCACCGTAGGGAGCACATGGCAGACTCGTCCCACCAGATGCCGCTGGACCCGCGCCTGTTGCGGGTGTCAGCGGCTTCGCGGCGCTGGATACTCGTGGCCGCCACTATCCAGATCGCCACGGCGGCAACCATCGTGGCGCAGGCGTTCTTACTGGGTAGTGGGCTGGCCGGCATGGTCGATGCCGCGACGACGGGGGAACAGTTTCCGGTCGCGGACGCCCAGCGGGTAGCAGGCTGGCTACTCGTCGTGGTGACGATCAGGGCTTGTTTGGCCTGGGCCGGTGAGCGATTCGGTCAGCGGGCAGCCGCACAGACCATCACCCAGCTGCGGGCTTCCCTGCTGGATCATGTGAGTAAAGCCGGTCCGGCCGGCCTGGACGGGGATCGGGCCACCGCACTGACCGTGCTCGCCACCCGCGGCCTGAACGCGCTGGACGCCTACCTGGTGCGGTACCTGCCGCAGCTGTTGGCGACCTCGATCATCACCCCTGCGCTGCTGGTGGTCACCTTCACCCAAGACCTCACCTCGGCGATCCTGATGACGGTGACATTGCCGCTGGTACCGGTGTTCATGGCGTTGGTGGGCTGGACCACGCAGTCGCTGTCGGCCGCGCGCACCGTGCAATTGGAACGCCTCGGCGCCCAGCTGCTGGACCTGATCTCCGGCATTCCCACGTTGCGCGCCCTGGGCCGGGCCCGCGCTCAAGTGCGGCGGGTGCGCATGGTCGGGGAGAACTACCGGCGAGCCACCAACGCTGTTCTGCGGCAGGCGTTCCTATCCGGCCTCGTGTTGGAGCTGTTCACCACATTGGCGGTCGCAGTGGTAGCCGTCGGTGTGGGGTTGCGGCTGTTGCACGGCGGTTTGGACCTGCGGACCGGGTTGACGGTTCTGGTCCTGGCCCCGGAGGTTTTCCTCCCGTTGCGGATGGTGGGACTACACTTCCACGCCAGTGCCGACGGGGTGGCGGCAGCCAGCCGTGCGCTGGCCGTGCTGGACGAGCCTGTCCGGGCCGACGGTACGGCCCGGGTGGGTGCGGCGGTGACGGCGGTGCAGTGGGAAGACGTGCGGGTGCAGCGACGCGCCGAAGCTGCCCCCGCAGGGCTGACGGCGCGCGCCGACGCCGGCCGGGTGCTGGCTTTGGTCGGGGCGAACGGGTCAGGCAAGTCCACCGCTCTGGCCGTGCTACTGGGACTCCGCTCCCCCACCAGCGGAACCGTTTTGGTGCACACCGCCGACGGGCGCACGTACCGGCTGTCGGAAGTAGACCGGGCGCACTGGCAGCAGCTGTGCGCCTGGCTGCCGCAGTCACCGCTGATCCTGCCGGGGACGCTGGCGGACAACGTCGGGTTCGGGCTGCGCGGTGGTCCGCCGACCGCCGCCGAGTTGGATCACGTCGCGGTTCAAGCCGGGCTGGCCGAGGTGGTGGCCGAACACCCGGCCGGATGGGACCGGCCGGTCGGCAACGTGGGGTCGGGGTTGTCGGCTGGACAACGGCAACGGGTGGCGGTGGCCAGGTCACTGGTAGCGGTTCGACGCGGTGCGCAGGTGGTGGTGTTGGACGAGCCGTCCGCGCACCTGGATGCCGGCACCGAACACGTGGTGGCAGCGGCGATCCGGTCCGCCAGGCGGGCCGGGTGCGTGGTGGTGCTGGCCGCGCACCGTGAGCAGTTGACGGCATTGGCCGATCAGACTGTGCCCGTGACGGCGGAATCCCTGATTGCGGGTGGGCCGCGATGAACTCCACGAACGCGCTACGCCGCGTCGTTGCCGAACTTGAGCTGCCCACCAGCAGAGTCATTCTGGCTGTCCTGGCCGGATCCGGCGCGCTCGGCAGCGCGGTCGCGTTGCTGGCATGCTCGGCATGGCTGATCGCCCGCGCGGCGCAGCAGCCACCCATGATGGAACTGACCCTGGTGATAGTGGCGGTGCGCGGGCTAGGCATCGGCCGTGGACTGTTCCGCTACCTGGAGAGGTTGATCTCCCACGACCTCCCCTTGCGCGGGCTGGTGCACATCCGGGGACGCTGCTACGCGGCACTGGCCGGCGCGCCGACGCGAGTGGTCCTGGGATTGCGGCGCGGTGACCTGGTGGACCGGATGGGCACCGACATCGACACCCTTGCCGATGTGCTGGTGCGGGGGGTGTTGCCGTTCGCCGTGGCCGCCACCGTCGGCACCGCCAGCGCTGTGTTCAGCGGGATCGTGCTTGCGGAGTCCGGTGTGACGCTGGCCGTGGGGCTGCTGGTGGCCGGGGCAGTGGCGCCGTTGCTGGCTGCCCGGGCGGCCACACCCACACGCGCGCAAGCCGATTCGACGACCGAGGTGGTAACCCTGGCGCAGACGATGATCGAATCGGCGGCCGAGCTCGAGGTGTCCGGGGGGCGTCAAGAACTGCGCGACCAGCTGAATGATGCCGAACAGCGACGGGTCCGGTCCTTGGACCGAACCTCACGTTCGGTGGCAGGGGCGGCCGCGATGCAGGCACTGGCCGCCGGGCTCAGCGTGGTGGGGGCGTTCTGGTTCGGTGTTGCGGCGGTCCAGGCCGGCCGTTTGGACGCGGTGTGGCTGGTGGTCGTCACGTTGCTGCCGTTGGCGGCGTTCGAGACGACGCTGGCACTGCCTGCCGCGGCGGTAGAGCTGGTCCGCGGCGCCCGCAGCGCGACGCGGATAGCGCAGCTGCTGGACTCCTCGGCAACCGGTGAACAGCCGGGCGTGGGTCTTCCGGCTCGGACCGACCCGTCCCGTCTGGTCGCACACATCGATACCGGTTGGGACGCCACCGTTCTGCGTAGCTTCGATCTGGAACTGGACCTGCGCCTGGGAAGGTCATATGCCCTGGTCGGCCCGTCGGGCATCGGCAAGACGTCGCTGTTGTTGACGTTGGCCGGGCTGATCCCGGCTCGCGCGGGATCCGTGCGGCTGGACGGTACGGACGTGCGCCTGATCGACCAGCAGGAGCTGGCCCGGCTGGTCAACTACACCGCCGAAGACGCACATATCTTTGCCACCACCATCGGGGAGAATCTGCGACTGGCCGCCGGGCCGGTGCCGGACGAGGAACTCCTCGATGCGCTGCGGCGCGTTGGCCTCCGTTCGTGGCTTGAGGGGCTACCCGACGGGCTCGATACCGTGCTGGGATCGGGTGGAGTCGACATCTCCGGCGGACAACGTCGGCGGCTGCTGGTGGCCAGGGCACTCTTGACCGGGGCGCGGGTGTTGTTGCTGGACGAACCGACCGAGCATGTGGACGTGCCGGGGTCCAAGGCCCTGCTGAGGGACCTCGCGGCGATGTCGGGACGGCACCCGGGCCTGGGCAGGCCAGTCACGGTGGTGGTGGCAACGCACGCGCGAGAATGCCTGGAGCACTTCGACTTTGTGCTGGAACTGGGCGGCGACCTCTCCTCGGGAAGCACGTGGAAAGCCCCTCTCCCGATTCCTGACTCACCACACCGACCCTCGTACCCGACACGTCGGTCGGGGTAGCCTTCCGGTCGCGCACTGCTTAGTACTCGGAAAAGCCACCGGGCAGGTCGAGCGGCGGCGCTTCGTGCACCGTCACCCCGGTGACCCGGCCCGGCCGGCGATGCGTCGGCGGTTGGGCCTGCAGCCGGCTCACCAGTTCGGCCACCGCACCTCTGGGCCCTTGGGCAAGCACCTCGACCCGGCCGTCGTCGAGGTTCGTGGCCCGCCCGTCCAGCCCGAGTTCCCGGGCTTGCGCGCTGGTCCACCAGCGGAAGCCGACGCCTTGTACGTGACCGCGCACGAACACGGTAACGCGGGCCAACTCGCCGGCTTTGCTTTCCGCCCGGGAGCTGATGTCGGCATCTGCGTGTTCGTCCATGTCATGATTGTGCCGTAGATTCCGGTGGCAACTCAGCCCCAGGGAACGGCCGCGTCCCATCGCACCGGCCGTGGTCAGTGCATCGGTTTTCCTGGACCGGATGGTACCGCGACGATGTTCTGCTCGTTCTGGCTGTTCGCCGCCACCACGGCCCATATGACGCAGATGGGCCAGGTCACCAGCAGGCCGAACCCCACGGTGGGAATCAGGATGACGAGATCGACCAGAAGCATCACGAGAGCGCCCGTCACTGTCGAGTACAGCATTCCCAGTGGCCCGAACAGGAAGGCCAGTAAGAACGCCAACCCAACCGATTTTCGTTGTCCGGCCACGTTGACCGCCAGCGACTGGCTCACATTGATCACCGGGACGCCCTGGGTTTGAAAGCTTGGCGGCCCTCCAGGTGCCGCCTGCATCGGGTTGACCGGGTACGGCCCTGCCGGGCCTGCATACCCTGGGGGCTGTGGCGGCCGGGCCGCAGGATCCTCCCGCGGCTGCGGCACATAGCCAGCGGTGAGATTCGGCTGCTGGGGAGCCGGGGGTTGCTGTCGCACCTCGGGCACCCGCTCTCCGTCCGGGTTCTGCTCGTGCCAGGAGATTGACATAATCCTACCCCACTTCCACGTGTCCGCTTTTACCGATTGGCGGGAGTCTTGCACGCATCACGGGCCCAAGGAAGACTTCTACGTCACTGAAGACTCACTATGTAGAGCGACATTGCACCAGCCGCACCCGGCCCGGCTCTTCGAGGCTGTGCGGAAGGTGGTGCCACGCGCCTTGTCCCCGCAGTGTTCTCCCGGCCTCAGCTGCTCGTCCGGGTGGACGCCGGACGCCGCTGTGCCGGCATCTTGGCCCCTTTGGTGCGGTTGCAGCGCCAGCACAGCGTCTGGAGGTTCTCCGGCTGGCTGAGACCGCCCTTGGACACCGGCACGATGTGATCCACTTCGAGCAGCAAGTGCGGCTCGGCGGCGACAGAGACACCGCACTGCACGCACGTGTGGTTGTCGCGTGCCTTGATCCACTCGCGCAGACGAGCCGTCATGAGGGCGCGCTGGCCCGCAGCGGACTTCGCCCAGCGGATCTTCCGGGCAAGGGTCTCGGACAACGCGTCGAGCGTTGGGGTGTCAAGCTTGATGTTCACCGTCTGGCCGCTGTTGCCGCCCGCCGAGGTGTACTGGAACTTGTATTCCGGGTATGGCACTGTGATCGGCGACAGGTGGACACCCACCAGGCTCCAGAACTGCTTCGCGTACCGCTTGAGGATGAACCTGGGTGGCTTGATCATCGCCACGATCTGGGCCTCCCTCTGCTGTACGTTGCGCACGGCCTCCTCGAGGCGTGAGATGTCCTGAGCGACGCGTTGCACATCGGCCAGCGTCGCCTTGTCCGCCTTGATGTGGAAGTACTTCATGAGGTACTTGATCGGATCCACACTCGCGTTGCGAACCACCTGGAGCGATGCGTTATGGACGTTCGGGGCGTATTCGGCCACGTTGCGGTCGCGGCGTATTCTCCACACCGAGGTGTTCTCGAAGCTCGCCAAGTGCGCATACTGCCCGGAAGACGATGCCCCCAGCGTGAACGCTCCCTGCGCACGAATCTCGGCGACGTAGTTGACCACGTCATTGTGCTCAGCGATGACGGAGACGACCTGTGCGCGCAACGCCTGGAACTGTTCCGAGTTGAAGTAGCGGTCCTTGCGCACCTTCCAGATGATCGGGTTCGCGATCAGCACCAGCGCGAGCGCGATGACGGCAACAACCTCGTTGTCGGTTGCACTGCCGAGGACGGCCGGTACCCCGATCAGCAGCGTGATGAAGAGCGGCTTCGGCATATCGCGTCCTTCCCTGGCCGTTGTTCGGTTGCCTTTCTCAGTCGTATATCGGCTCTTCTTGATCGCGGGTGTAGGACATGTCGAGGGTGCAGATGCTGGTGCCGTGCTCGGTGGCGAGGGCGGCCAGGTGAGCGTCGGTGACGAGGTTTCCACGTAGGTCGCCGTCGATGAGGAGTGGTTTGAGGATGTCGCGGTGGCGGCCGCGTTGCTGGTGCCTGTGGTCACCGGGCCGGTTGTCCGCGTGGTGACCTGGCCTGCGCGCCAGACCCGAGGGGCCGGCCCAATGCTCCTGCGCGCCGAGCTCCTGAACGCCACCGCGCGCACGGCGGCATTGGCTGCGCCGGTCATTGCGACCGTCGGTTTCGCGGTGTTGATCAGCGGTTACGTGCCCACCAGCCGGCAGGCCTAAGCACTGCCGGCCAGCACGCGACCGTGATGAACGGGGTGGGCTGGCTGGCTCCTGTCGACGACGGACCGAACCATGCGGTGGTGTCGACCCTGCTGGCCAAGAAGTTCGGCTGGCAGCAGGGGCAGCGGCTCGACGTCGGTTTCGCCGACGGCGCCCACAAACAACTGACCATTATTGCCATCCGCGATATCGACCCTGCCGTCGCCGGGTTCAACCTGTCGCGCGACCTCGTCCGCACGCACGATCCAACCGCGCTCG
>PDSI01000043.1 GCA_002748415.1 Micrococcales bacterium
GCCGCGGCCGCCGTCGCCTCGGTGGTTCTCGAATCCAGGGTGAGTCCCGGACCGGCGGTCAGCCAGATCGTGGACGTCATCGAAAAGTGCGACTCGGGTGCTTACCTGTCAAGCGTGGCGAAACTAGACCATCCACGACCGTCCCTCGGCCAGCACATCCAGTCCTGGCTGCCGAAATCGACCTACCTAGCCAACCTCACGCCCGAGCCACGGATCCGGGCCGCCCACAAGGGCGTTGAGCCGAAGGCAGGGGACAACAGCATCTTCCTCGTCGGCGCCGCGGCCGATTCCCCGCACTTGGCGGCGGTCGCCTCGGCCACCGGCCGGTCGAATCCGCAAGCTGTTCCGCCCCTGGCCGACGTCAAGCGCACCTATGGCGCCAAAGGCGTCGAGTTCGTCGCCATTCCTGCCATGCTGCCCCCGCCCGCACCGATGGGTCCGCGCTGCCGTAGTTGCGGCCAATCCGTCCGTGCCGGGCGCTGCACCTTCTGCTGCACCTACCAGGCCCCCTAGAGAGAGACCGATGAATCCCAGACAACGTCGAGGACTGCTCTTCGTCCTCATCGCCATCGTCATGGCTGCGGCCACCCTCTTCGTGGTCACGAACTATGTGGCGTCCGTCAACAGCCAGGTCGGATCCCGGGTCACCGTGTACCGGGCGACCCAGCCGATCGAGCCCTACACCGCCCTGACGCCGAAGAACCTGGAGCCGGTCGAGGTCCCGCAGCGGTGGGCCTCGGAATCATCCGTGTTGAAAATGAGCGATCTACAGGGCCGCCGCGTCGGGTTCCGGATCAACACCGGGACGACCGTGAGTTCTGACATGTTGATACCGTCGTCGAGTTTGAACCGGGACGAGCGCGAGATCGCGATCAATGTCAACGCTGTGACCGGCGTGGCAGGCCGCGTTCGACCCGGTGACCGGGTCGACATCTACGCCGTCTTCGGCGATGTACCTGGCCTGCCGAAGTCGGTCAAGATCCTGGTGCGTGACGTCCGGGTGGTCTCTATCGCCGGCCAGCAGACGGTGACCCAACAGGGCGAAGACGGGATCACCGAGGCCGAGGTGATCCCTGTGACGCTTGCGTTGGACACCAACAACGCTCTCAGTGTCACCTACGCCGCAGCTTTCGCCCTGGAAGTCCGCCTGGTGGCGTTGCCGACCGATGTCGGCGTCGAGCGTGGCAAGGAGCCCCAGGGGTATGACGCAAGCAACCTCGGAGGCACCGCCGTGAAGGAGCAGGCGCGATGACCTCCGTAGTGTTCGCGATCAGCGACGGAAACCTCGCTTCCGACCTCACCGGGATCCTGCGTGAACTCGGCGACTACGAGGTGCGGGGACAGGCCACCACGACAGACCAGGCACGCGACCTCGTGGCCCGGGTGCAACCCGAGGTGCTCTTCGTCCACGAGGAAATCGGACCGCAGCCGCTGCACCAGACGGTGCGCGATCTCAGTGCGGGGTATCCGGACACGTCCGTGCTCGTCATCAGCGGTGCCCGGACGTCCGGCAAGGTGATCAAGGCACTTGAGGCCGGGGCACGAGGTGTGGTGGCACACCCCTTCGCCTACGAGGACGTCTCGTCGAACGCTTCGACCGCGCGTCAATGGTCTGAGGCGATCCGCGCCACGAGGAAGGGCATTGCCCGGGTTGTCTCCCAACGTGGTTCGGTGGTGACTGTTGCGGGGTCCAAAGGCGGGGTGGGAACCACCACCATCGCAACTCATCTCGCGCTCGACTACCTTGCCGAGAAGCCCGACGGCCGGGTCTGCCTCGTTGACGCTGACGTGGAGAAGGGCGATGTCGGCGCGATCCTGGAGGCACGCCAGGGTGTCTCGATCGCCGACGTGGCCAAAGTCGCCGATGACATGACGGCCCAGACGGTCAACGACGCACTGATTCATCACGAGACCGGGATCCGGCTCCTGCTCGCGCCCGCCGACGTCCGCGCCGCGGAGTACGTCACCCCGGTGGCGCTGCGGGCGATCGTCACCGTGCTGCGGGAGGAGTTCGATCTTGTCGTCCTCGATGCCGGCGGACACGTCTCACCCACGCAGGCGGCAGCGGTGGAAGCCGCAGACGAGGTCCTCATTGTCACGACGGCCGATGTCATGGCGGTCCGGGCCATGCGCCTGCGCATTCAGGCGTGGGAATCGCTCGGCGTGCGGCACGAAGCGGAGTGCAAGGTGCTGGTCAAC
>PDSI01000155.1 GCA_002748415.1 Micrococcales bacterium
CGCGTTCGAGCTCGCTGTGGTAGACGTAGATCGTCTTGCCGCACCCACAGGGTTGGCCCGGGATGCAGGTCGTGGTGGGGATCGTGTGGGGCATGCGCATCGAGGCCGGCGTTTTGGGGTAGCGGACCTTGACGGGATGCCCGTCGACGGCCGGCCCTCGAAAACGCTGGGTCCGTCCACTGCTGGACGCCGACCACCGGTCGGAGCGGAGTTTCTCAGAGTTTCTGTGCCACAGGCATGCGCATCCGCGATGGAAACTCGGTGGGAAACTCGAGCAGCTCGGCGATGCCCTGCGACGACTGCGTGAACCGCTGGTCCTCCTCCTTCCCCACGCCCTCGACTCCATGCGGGCCACACTCGACCCTGAGATTGCCCTTCCGGGCTTCTCCCCGATCGCCGTCGACGAGGCTGTGACCAATGCCCTAGTTCAACGCGATGGCGACGCCCGCCGGGGGTGCCGTAGCGAATGCAACCATCTGTCGCATCAGCACTCGGCACCGCGGTGCAGCACCGGACTGTGCCAGAGTCTCCCTACAGTCGCCTGCGGCGCAGGTCAGCAGATTTCGGGAACGACCCCACGGCTCAACTCATCAGTGGGGTCATCCCGGCGCTGCGCCTTACCGCTCCGGGGTCCCCGCACACGGCCAGCCAGTTGGCCAGTAGCCGGTGCCCGCCCTCGGTCAGCACCGACTCCGGGTGGAACTGCACCCCGAACAGCGGGAGCTCGACGTGCTGCAGGCCCATCACCACGTTGCCTGCCGTCCAGGCTGTCACGGTCAGCGCATCGGGCACCGTCGCCGGTACCACCGCCAGCGAGTGGTAACGGGTAGCGGTGAACGGGCTGGCTAGCCCCTCGAACAGGGCCTGGCCGTCGTGCTCGACGGGCGATGTCTTGCCGTGCATCAACTGCGGAGCATGGGTGACCGTGGCCCCGTACACCTCGCCGAGCGCCTGATGCCCCAAGCACACCCCCAGCATCGGCACCCGCCAGCGGGCGCACTCGCGGATAACGTCCATGCTCCGGCCGGCCTCGCGCGGCGTCCCCGGCCCTGGAGACACCAGCACACCGCCGTACCCATGCTGCATCCCGCCGGCGGTGGCCGGGTCGACCTCGTCGTTGCGGATCACGGTGCATTCGGCACCGAGTCGTTCCAGGTAGCCGACGATGGTGAACACGAAGGAGTCGTAGTTATCCACGACCAGGATGCGGGCCACCGCTCGATGCTAACGCCGTGCCCGGCACCGCATCGTGCCCATCAGGGCGTACCGACCGTGGTCTGATTGAACGGCATGTGGGGGGCGATCGCCGGAAACACCCACACGAAGCACACCGCCACCACAGCCAGGATGAGCAGCAATGCGGTCAACAATCGCACCGGCAATGGCCCCGGTAGGTGCCGCCAGATCCATCCGTACATCAAATCCGTCCGTCCATCGCAAGCGGTCCGTCCTCGGTCATGGTCACGTTGTCAATGAGTCGGGCGGGCCGGCGGCCCGCGGGGTGAAAATGTCGAATTCGGCGTGAATGATGTACCGCTGCCGGGCGGAGTACATGGGGTGGCAACTGGTCATCGTCATCAGCCGTTGCCGGGGTTCGGTACCGGGACTGCCGGGTACGGGCGCGACGACATCGACCTGAGTCGGCGCGACGATCTCGTGCCGGGTGACCCGGTAGGTGTACCAGCCTGACTCGGTTTCCACCACGAGAGCGTCCTGCGGCTGCAAATCGGCGATCAGGTTCAGCGGTGCACCGTATGTGGTGCGGTGCCCGGCAACCGAGAAGTTGCCGACGGCGCCGGGCATGACCGTGTCCGGGTAGTGGCCGACACCGGCCTTCAGATTCTGGACCGAGGTGCCCTGCACGATCGGGCGGGCTTCGTAGCCCGACCCGAAACGCGGGATGTGCAGCAACCCGAACGGCTCCCCCGCCCCCGGTGGCTGATCGACCGGTGGCTCGACTGGGGCTTGTTCGGTTTGCACGGTCTCTTCCGGCTGTGCCCAACTCTCGGTCAGGGCAGCGGCGACGACGCGCGACTCCCGTTCCGCCACGACCGTGGTCCACCACAGCTGCCACGGGACGAACAGCAGCAGGAACAGGCCTGCGGTGATCATGAGCTCACCGGTCAGGTGGGTGAGGCGACGGATCACGGGACCCCCGGGGGAACGATTCGTTATGTTGTGGTCTGGGCAGTGGGAACAAGCCGGCACCCTTAGGCTAGACGAGGCTGCCCGATCCGCTCGTCCGTATTACTGCGGACACGACGGCCGGGTAACCGGACGCTGTTGAAAGACGCCGCACACGCGATGACCAGGGTTAGCAGGAGCCCGCACAGGAGGAACACCGTGGCCAAGAAGCCAGCCCGCCGCCGGGCGAGCCGGAAAACCGCCACCACCAGCCCGGCCGCGGCCACGCATTCGGCGGGCGGCACGCTCGCTGCCAAAGGCACGCCTGCCGCCACCGACGAGCTGGCTGCCACCGACGAGTTGAACGTCGATCAGGTGGCCGAGGACGCCGGGACGGCCGAAGACCGGTCCAGTACCGCAGCGAAGAGCACGACAACCAAAAGCAGCGACACCTCCAGCGCGGGTGGCGACTCCCCGGGCAAACCGGAACAGACCACCCGTAGGCAGCGCCGGTCGGCGGCCAAGCGACGCATCGGCAAGCGCAAGGACGCAAAGCCGAAGATGCTGAACCCGCAGTGGTTCGTCCCGGTCATGCTGGGCCTGTTCATCGTCGGGCTGGCCTGGATCGTGGTGTTCTACCTGTCTCGGCAGGCCTACCCCATCCCCGACATCGGGGTCTGGAACCTGGTGATCGGCTTCGGGATCCTGATGAGCGGGTTCCTCATGTCCACTCGATGGAAGTAGTCGCCCGGAACAGCCGATGCGGCACCCCGCTGATTGCACTTTCGCGCCCAGAGTGCAATCCTTGCGGGGTGACTCCGAGTGCACACGACGCTGAAGACCGGC
>PDSI01000049.1 GCA_002748415.1 Micrococcales bacterium
AGGACCGGCGACAACACCCCCGGGGGGATCATCAACACCAGGGGCGATCAGGCACAACCAATCCCAGTGACCAGCAGCCCCGGTGTCCAGGACCACGGACAAGGTAACGGGGGATCTCACATCGACTTGGTCGCTTTGGTCTCTCTTTGTGGTGTTGGCGGAATCCGGGTGTCTGGTCTGTTTGGGAATTGCGACTGGACGGTTGCGGGGCCGTTCCTGGCAGTAAGGTGCATGGTCCGGTCATTCCGGGCGCCGGAGGAGATGTCGAACCGGTCGTTCTGGACCCTGTGGCGCTGTTGGGGTACGTCGGGTAGCGGCGCGCCGGCGCCATACGTCGTCTTACGGCGCCATAGGGGCCGATGTGGGTGGTGTGGGTGGAGTGGTGGTGGGGAGGTTTGGGTGGTGCGGGCGAATGCTGCTGGGGAGGTTTGGGTGGTTCGGGGGTAGGCGCGCCTGGTAGCCCGTAGTGCCGGGGTTCAGCCGGGGCAGGGGATGACCTGGTGCAGGTGTTTTGTCTCTGCTTCGTGTGGCGAAGCAGAGACGAAGCGGGCCCACCACGTCATCGCTGCCCGTGGCGGGGGTAGCGGCGCTGTGGGTGGCTGCGCTGGCGCGCTGATCGTCATGGACGGACTTCTTCGGGCCGCCCGCCGTTGAGCGTCGTGCCGACCCCGCACCCCACAGCGAAGAGCCGGAAAACGGGGCAGCCCACTGCCCTGCAACCAACCTCACACCCAGCACCCGAACCCTGGTGAGAAAACCTCAGTTTTCCATGATTCAGTTTTCGGCACGCCCGGTGGGGTGCTGCCGGTGGCGCTGGTCCGGCCGGCGCGGATGCGCGGACCCGGCCCGTCACCGCGACCGGCTCCAGCAGTCCGGTGCGGCCGCGGGCGCGGCCCGCCCACCCCCGGCTGGCACTCGCCTTGACCGAGTGCTAATCAGGCATCTAGAGTCGCCGTTGGCACTCTCATCGGGAGGGTGCTAAATGCCGAGGTTGGCCGGCCCCGCGACGGCGGCTACCCGAAGCGCCGCATTCATCCAACACTCGATATTCGTGGAAGGGGAGGTCCGTTCGTGTCGGTCTCCATCAAGCCGCTCGAGGACCGGATCGTTGTCAAGGCCGTCGAGGCCGAGCAGACAACCGCATCCGGCCTGGTGATCCCGGACACGGCCAAGGAAAAGCCGCAGGAAGGCGAAGTCATCGCCGTCGGCCCTGGCCGTATCGACGACAAGGGCAACCGCGTTCCCATGGACGTGACCGTGGGCGACCGGGTGATCTACTCCAAGTACGGCGGCACTGAGGTGAAGTACGGTGGCGACGAGCTGCTCATTCTCTCGGCCCGCGACGTGCTGGCCGTCGTCAGCTGAGCACCTGACTCTCTCGTTTCACCGCTCCGGGTCGGCCGGCACCTGCCCGGCGCCCGGAGCGGTGGTGTTTCCCGACCGCGTCGGTGTGCCACCACCCTCGACAAGCCTCGAACATCTCTGACACTGAAAGGACACCATGGCCAAGATCCTGGAGTTCGACGATTCGGCCCGCCGCAGCCTCGAGCGGGGCGTCAATGCCCTGGCCAATGCGGTCAAGGTCACCCTCGGCCCCAAGGGCCGCAACGTGGTCTTGGACAAGAAGTGGGGCGCACCCACCATCACCAACGACGGGGTGACCATCGCTCGGGAGATCGAGTTGGAAGACCCGTACGAGAACCTCGGCGCCCAGCTGGCCAAGGAGGTCGCGACCAAGACCAACGACATCGCCGGAGACGGCACCACCACGGCCACCGTACTGGCCCAGGGCATGGTTACCGAGGGGTTGCGCAACGTCGCTGCCGGTGCCTCCCCGGCGGCCCTGAACCGCGGTATCAACGCGGCTGTGGAGACGCTGTCCCAGGCCCTGCTCGGCGCTGCCCGTCACATCACCGACAAGAACGAGATCGCCCAGGTGGCGGCCATCTCGGCCCAGGACACCGAGATCGGCCGGCTGATCGGTGAGGCGTTCGACAAGGTGGGCAAGGACGGTGTCATCACCGTCGAGGAGAGCTCCACCACCCAGATGGAACTGGAGTTCACCGAGGGCCTGCAGTTCGACAAGGGCTACATCTCACCGTACTTCGTCACCGATACCGAGCGGATGGAAGCGGTGCTGGAAGACGCCCTGGTGCTCATCAACCAGGGAAAGATCTCGGCCATCAACGAGCTCCTGCCGCTGCTGGAGAAGATCGTCGAACAGGGCAAACCGCTGCTGGTGATCGCCGAGGACGTGGAGTCCGAGGCGCTGAGCACCCTGGTGGTCAACCGGATGCGCGGCACGCTGACCGTCGCCGCCGTCAAGGCGCCCGGGTTCGGTGACCGGCGCAAGGCGATGCTCGGTGACATGGCCATCCTGACCGGTGCCCAGGTGGTCAGCCCCGATGTCGGCCTGAAGCTGGACCAAGTCGGTGTCGAGGTACTCGGCTCGGCGCGGCGCATCGTGGTCACCAAGGACGACACCACCATCATCGACGGAGCCGGCGCCGAGGAGGATGTGACGGCCCGGATGGAACAGCTCCGCCGGGAGATCGACAATACCGATTCCGACTGGGACCGGGAGAAGCTGCAGGAACGGCTGGCCCGGCTGGCCGGCGGCGTCGGCGTCATCAAGGTCGGCGCGGCCACCGAGGTGGAACTGAAGGAGAAGAAGCACCGGATCGAGGACGCCGTTTCCGCCACCCGGGCCGCCATCGAGGAGGGCATCGTCGCCGGCGGCGGTACCGCGCTGGTCCATGCCGCCACCGCGCTGGACGGACTCGACATGTCCGGCGACGAAGCGGTCGGCGTGGCACTGGTGCGCCGCGCTGTGGTCGAACCGCTGCGCTGGATCGCCGAGAACGCCGGCGAGCAGGGCTTCGTCGTCGTGGACAAGGTCCGCTCGATGCCGGCGGGTCAAGGCTTCAACGCCGCCACCGGAGAATACGGCGACCTGCTGTCGGTGGGCGTGCTGGACCCGGTCAAGGTCACCCGGTCCGCGCTGCGCAACGCCGCCTCCATCGCCACCATGGTGCTCACGACCGACACCCTTGTGGTGGAGAAGAAGGAGGAAGACCCGGAGGCTGCGGCCGGTCACGGCCACGGTCACGGTCACGGCCACTGACGGTTCCGCTCGGCGTCAGGGTTCCAAACCGAGGTCACGCCGACGGCCCGGTCCAGCCTGGACCGGGCCGTCGGCGCTGTCCAGTACCGGGGTCCGCTGTCCAGTACCGGGGTTCTACGCGCAGGTGCGGGCGGTTGTCCGCTGCGCGTCCCGCGGTGAAAGGTCTCTTCCACCGGCACGCAACGACACCCCGATCGGGTGTTGGCCACCAGCAGCGAGTCTGGCCAGTAGCAGGTCATGGCTGGCAGCGAGTCTGGCCAGCAGCGGGTATTGGCCAGTAAGGCCTGCCCCGGGTGACCTAGGAGGCCGCCGGCCTGGCGCCGTCGCATAGGTCGTTGCCGTCCGGCGGCCCGACCGCTGGATCGGGCAACACCACAACGACCGGTGCCGGGTTCGGACTGTCCGCCGCGGCGCCCTCCTTGTCGCGCTCGGCGAGGATCGCGCTGCGCTCCTCCTCGGTCAGCCCGCCCCAGACCCCGTACGGTTCGCGGACGGCCAGTGCGTGCTCGCGACAAGCCATCAGGCTCGGGCACGATGCACAGATTGCCTTGGCGGCTGCGTCCCTGGCTCGCCGGCGGGGGCCACGCTCGCCTTCCGGATGGAAGAACAGTGAATTATCGGTCTCCCGGCATGCGGCGTCCAGCTGCCAAGTCCACAGGTCGGCCACCGGCCCGGGGAGATTCGAGAGCTCTGCCATATGTCAAATAGCTCCGTCTGTCAGGTCACCGTTGAGATCGCGCACATGGTCTGAACAACGGACGTGGTGACGGGTCAAGGACCACTCATGGCGACCGACGCACGCAGCCGTCCCGTGGTCTGGAACACGCTGAGTAGTTTCTATTTGTCAGCCATGGTCGATTGTCCGGCGGCCATGCTACCGCCCGGTAAGGAGCGCCGACAAGATCCAGTCGGGTCGCCCAGGTCTCACCACTCACTGTTACCTTGTCCCATTTGCGCAAAACTCTCTGCGACGAATCGCTCACGTTTCGCGGCATTCCTGCCGATAGGTGACCGAGGACGCGAACAGGCCCCGCGTTCCGGACGCCAACAACAGTGGGCCCACGCGAGGTGATGATGTCGACGGTGCTCGTCTGCGATGACTCACAGGTGGCCCGGGAGAGCCTGAAGCGTACGGTGTCCTCGATCCCAGGCGTGACCAGGGTCATCGTGTCCGCTTCCGGCGAGGAGGCGGTCGCCAACTGGCCGGTCGAGCGGCCGTCGCTGGTGCTCATGGATGTGCGGATGCCCGGCATCGGCGGAGTCGAGGCAACGCGGCGACTCATCGGCAGGCACCCGGAAGCCGCCGTGGTGATGCTGACCGTGGCCGAAGATGTCGACGGCGTGGCCCGGGCGCTCGGTGCCGGCGCCCGCGGTTTCGTGGTCAAGGACGCGCACCGCGACGAGATCGGCGCGGCGGTGCTGCAAGTGATCACCGAGGGGCAGCGAACAGGCACCTCTGCGCGGCAGGCCAGCGAACGCGAGCGGGCACCTGAACTCACCGAACGCGAGGTACAGGTGCTCACCGGCATGAGCCAGGGGAACAGCAACGCAGAGATCGGCCGTGAGTTGTTCTTGAGCGAGGACACGGTGAAGACGCACGCGCGGCGGCTGTTCCGCAAACTGGGAGCGGCCGACCGCGCCCAGGCCGTGGCGGTCGGCTTCCGCTGGGGGCTGGTGCGCTGAGGCGGCTCTGCCCGCCGGTCCAGGTGCAGCCCGTGGCCGTACGACATTGGAAGCTGGGCCGAACTCACGGTAACGTCGGTACCGCACCAATCTTTTGTGCTGCGCTGGCACCGACCCGAGGGCGAAAGATGACGTGGAGTGCGGCAAGTGACCGTGGGCAGTCCGCCATGCGGACCGTCGGCGCATCGGCGCGTCCGGGGACGGTCGGCGCCCCTGCGTGGGCGCGTTCCCGCGCATCGGTGCGTTCCGGGCGATTGGGCGGGCCAGGCGGTGTCCGGGCCGCTGCGGCACCCGATCCCGTTCGGGTGCGCACGGATGGGGCCGAGGATGAGCTGACAGGCCGCAGTATGACCACGCTGGCGGTGGCTGCGGCCGGGGGACACGACCCCGGTGCCGTCGAGCAGCTGCTGACCCGGGTTCGCACCACTGTCCTGCGCTACAGCCGGTCCCGGCTCGGGGGTAGCCCCGGTGCCGAGCAGGCCGCCGAAGACGCGGCGCAGGAGGTCTGCGTCAACGTGCTCGACGTGCTGCCCCGCTACCGGTATGCAGACGGGCCGTTCGAAGCGTTGGTCTACACCCTCGCCTCCCGGCGGGTGGCCGACCAGCAGCGCACGATGTACCGGGCTCCGACCCCGGTCGCCGAGGTGCCCGACTCGGTGGAGATCGATCCCACCCCGGAGGAGGCTGCGGTCGCCTCCGAGGACGCCCGGCTGGCCCGGGATCTGCTGGCCCAGCTGCCGTCCGCGCACCGAGAGCTCCTCACGTTGCGTATCGCCGTCGGTATGTCCTCCGAGGAGGTGGCTCGGGCACTGCGCATGACCCCGGGCGCGGTACGGGTCGCCCAGCACCGCGCGCTGCAGAAGCTGCGTGCGCTGACAGAGCGGGAGGGGGCCGCTTCGTGACGACTCCTTTCGACCCCTTCGACCCGTTCGGCAGCACCGAGGACCGGTCAGGCATCGTCGACGTCAGCCAGCTGCTGGAGGATCAGCGCGCCCTGGACCTGCTGGCCGGCTCGACGCTCGACCCGGCCGACCTCGACGACCGCACGCTCAGTTTGCTGGCGGTGTGGGTGGCACAGGCCAGGACCGGCGAGTTCGACCGGCCGGCGGCGTTGCAACCCCATTCGGTGAACAAGGTCTCGCGTCGCAGCCGGCTCAGCGCCAGGTTGCGTGGCTCGGTGGCCGGGGTCACCGTCACCACGGCCCTGCTCGGGCTCGGCAGCGGCGTCGCTGCCGCCGTTACCGGTGACCCGTTGGCTGGGCTGGACGGACTACGGAGTGCGGCGACCGTCGCGGTCCGCCACCCGGACGCCACCCACGAACTGCGGTTGTCCTACCTGGGCCAGCAGGTGCGCAAGAAGGTCGTCGAGGCGCAGTCCCTGGCCGAACAGGGCGATGTCGTTGAGGCTCGGCAGGTGCTGCAGGAGGCCGAGGAAACCACGCGCGCGCTGGACAGCAGTGAACAGAACTCCGCACGGCAAGAGGCGGCCGCGGTCCAGGCCCACGTCGCTGTTGCCGCGAAGGCGAGCCCAGGTGGCGCAGCCGCCCCCAGCGGGACCGCCCCGAAGAGCCCGCAGGAGGACATCCTCGCCGCCGGGGCGGGAACCGAGCCAGGCGATCTCGGTGAGGCATCCTCCGCTCGGGGCTCGGCCGGGACCCCGGCCTCCGGCGAGTGGCGCAACCCCCTGATATCGCCGGTGCCGGGTGTGCCCGGTGAAGCGGGCGTGGCCGGTACCGGTGCACCGACTCCGGCGGCCAGTCCTGCGAGGGGCGCGGCCAACCCGGCTACCGGCGGGCGGAGCACTTCCGCGTCACCGGGCGGCGCATCGGGACGTACCTCCACCGCGACGCCGACGGGCACACCCGTGCCGGGGCCGACCGGCCCGGTGTCCACCACGCCACCGACCAACGCCCGGCCGTCCGGCACCGCGACGGCCCCGCGGACCCCGTCGTCCTCGCCCAGCGAGACGGCCGGCGATACCACCACGACCCGGTCGAGTGGGACCGCTGCGCGCGACCGGGTCAAGGCGCTGCAGGACTGACCCGGTGCCGGCCGACCGGCCCCGGCGAGCGTGACGAGCCCCTAGACTCGAGGTGTGGACGACTCAGCGACTGCCGCTTCCAACGTTTCCCTCGACCGGCCGTCGGATCCGCTCTCGCTGGTGCGCGATCCTGAGGCCGCGGGACTTGCCCCGACCGGCCTCACCTACGACGACGTGCTGCTGTTGCCGAACAGCACACAGGTCGCGCCTGCGGATGCGGACGTCTCGACCCGGCTGACCAGGAACATCGAACTGCGCACCCCGCTGCTATCCAGCGCGATGGACACCGTGACCGAATCTCGGATGGCCATCGCGATGGCCCGCCAGGGCGGCATCGGCGTGCTGCATCGCAACCTGTCCGTGGACGAGCAGGCTCACCAGGTGGATGTGGTGAAACGCTCTGAGGCGGGCATGGTCTCGGACCCTGTCACCATTCATCCGGACGCCAGCCTGGCCGACGTGGACGCGCTGTGCGGGCAGTACCGTATCTCCGGGCTGCCGGTGGTCGAAACCGACCGCACCCTGGTGGGCATCATCACCAACCGCGACCTGCGCTGGGAGGACGACTTCTCCCGGCCGGTGCGTGAAGTCATGACCAGGATGCCGTTGATCACCGCCCCGGTCGGGGTGAGCCAGGCCGACGCGATGCAGCTGCTGAAGCGGCACAAGGTGGAGAAGCTGCCGCTGGTGGACGGGCACGGCAAGCTCAAAGGGCTGATCACCGTCAAGGACTTCACCAAGAGCGAGCAGTACCCGGCCGCCACCAAGGACCCGGATGGCCGGTTGCGGGTCGCCGCCGCGGTCGGGTTCTTCGGCGACGCCTGGCAGCGATGCATGGCCCTGGTCGAAGCCGGAGTAGACGTGCTGGTGGTCGACACCGCCAACGGTGAGTCCAACGGGGTGCTGGACATGATCACCCGGCTCAAGGCCGATCCCGGTGCCGCCGGCGTCGAGGTCATCGGAGGCAACATCGCCACCGCGGCGGGGGCTCGAGCCCTCATCGAGGCCGGTGCCGACGCGGTCAAGGTGGGCATCGGTCCCGGATCGATCTGTACCACCCGGGTGGTGGCCGGTGTCGGCGTGCCGCAGGTGACCGCCATCAACGAGGCGGCCCGGGCGGCCCGCCCGGCCGGGGTTCCGGTTATCGGTGACGGCGGCCTGCAGTACTCCGGTGACATCGCGAAAGCCATTGTCGCCGGAGCGGATTCGGTGATGCTGGGGTCGCTGCTGGCCGGCTGCGAGGAATCGCCCGGCGATTTGGTGTTCATCAACGGCAAACAGTTCAAGTCCTACCGGGGCATGGGATCGGTGGCAGCGGCCCGCTCCCGTGGCAGCGTCTCCTACTCCAAGGACCGCTACTTCCAGGCCGAGGCCAGCGACGACCGGTTCATCGCCGAGGGAATCGAGGGACAGGTGCCGTATCGCGGCCCGTTGGCGGCGGTGGTGTTCCAATTGATCGGCGGATTGCGCCAAGCGATGATGTACACCGGTTCACCCACCGTGGCCGACCTGCAACAGCGGGGCCGGTTCGTACGGATCACCGCGGCCGGGTTGAAGGAGAGCCATCCGCACGACATTCAGATGACCGTGGAAGCACCCAACTATGCTCCTCGCGGCTGAACCACCTGTGGTTAACCGAACACCTGGCCGCCCGGATACTGTGGCCCGATGAGCGAGATCGAGATCGGCCGGGGAAAGCGTGCGCGCAGGGCCTATTCGTTCGACGACGTGGCCATCGTCCCGGACCGTCGCACCCGGGCCCCCAATGATGTGTCCGTGTCCTGGCAGATCGACGCCTACCACTTCGACACCCCGTTCATCGCCGCCCCGATGGATGCGGTGATGTCGCCGGGCACTGCGATCGAACTGGGCAAGCTCGGCGGCTTGGGCGTATTGGACTTGGAAGGCGTGTGGACCCGGTACGAGGATCCGCAACCGGTGCTGGACGAGATCGCCCACCTGGACTGTGTCGCAGCCACCGCCAGACTGCAGGAGTTGTACTCGGCACCGATCAGCCCGGAACTGGTCAAGCAGCGGCTGGCCGAGATCCGCGCGGCCGGGGTGACGGTGGCCGGGTCGTTGACCCCACCGCGCACGCCGGGACTGTGGAAGACCGTCGTCGACGCCGGGGTCGACCTGTTCGTCATCCGCGGCACCACGGTCTCCGCCGAGCACGTGTCCAGCGTGGCGGAACCGTTGAACCTCAAACGGTTCATCTACGAGCTGGACGTGCCGGTGATCGTCGGTGGGTGCGCCACCTATACCGCAGCGCAGCACCTGATGCGTACCGGCGCGGCCGGGGTGCTGGTCGGTTTCGGTGGTGGCGCCTCTTACACCACCAGCAGCACGCTGGGCATCCATATCCCGATGGCCACCGCTATCGCCGATGTGGCCGCAGCCCGCCGCGACTACATGGACGAGTCCGGAGGCCGCTACGTACACGTCATCGCCGACGGCGGCATCGGCCGCTCCGGTGACATGGTCAAGGCCTTGGCCTGCGGGGCTGATGCGGTCATGCTGGGCGCGGTCCTGGCCCGGGCCGAGGAAGCGCCCGGTCGCGGGTGGTTGTGGGGCCCGGAGGCGTCGCATCCGACCATGCCGCGTGGGCAACGGGTCGACGTCGGCACGGTTGCTCCCTTGCGGGAGATCCTGTGGGGACCCAGCCGGGTCGCCGACGGCACCGCCAACCTGGTGGAGGCCCTGCAACGGGCGATGGCCACCACCGGCTACTCCGATCTGAAGGAACTGCAGCGCATCCAGGTCGTGGTCTGCCCCCAGGTGCCGGTCTGACGTGTGGCGAGTCGCGTTGCGGCCCAAGTGGGCTGCGCTGCTGGTCCTGGTCCTGGCCGTCGTCACACTGTTCGTGTGGGCGGGCAATTGGCAGTGGAACCGGGCCCAGCAAAACAGCTCTGCCGAGCAGTCCTCGTCGGCCCCACCGCGCGACCTGGCCACGGTGCTGCAACCGCAGCAACGCATCAATGCGGCGGCCACGGACGGACGGGTGCGGGCGAGCGGGATCTGGGAACCGGCCGACACCGTCCTGGTTTCCGGTCGCACGCATGACGGCCGGACCGGCGTGTGGATCGTCGCGCCGCTATTGGTCGAGGACGCCCGGCTGCCCGTGGTCCTCGGTTTCACCCCCCAGCCGCCGCGGCAACTGCCGCAGCTGCCCAGCGGCCCGGTGCAGGTCGTCGGCCACCTCCGGCAAGGCCAGTCACCGGGCGGAGTCGACCATCGAACCGCCTCCCCGTCAGGGGTGACGGTGTACCGGTCGCTGTCCACGGCTGAATTGGTCAACGCTTGGCAGTCACCGATGTACTCCGCCTACCTGATCGGCGTCGAGCCGGCAACGCTGGACGCCGACCTGCCCGCGGGCACCGAACTCATGGCAGTCCGTCCGGCACCGGAGAACGCCGGGCTGGCGTGGCGGAACCTGTCGTACGCGTTGCAGTGGTTCCTGTTCGCCGGCTTTGCGGTGGTCCTGTGGTACCGGATGGTGCGCGACGCCTACGTGGACGAACAGGCGCAGGCCGGGTGAGGCTCGCTGCATCGTCCCGGCCAGCCGGTGCAGCGCCCCGGACCCGGCGCACTGTGGTCACTCATGACGTCGCGGTGCTCCTACCCGGCGGTGTGAGCGAACACTGGAACAGCAGCCGCGCAAGCATGGGCCGTCCGGCGTTCCGGCTCAGGTCGAAGCCGACGTAGGCTGGTGGTGTGAGCGAACGGACCTCGGACCCTACGACCGCCGGCCCCGACCCGGCCACGCAACGCGTCCGGGCCCGTCGCCGGCCGCTGCAGCCGGCGCTGACCCGGTACCGCATCATGGCCTACGTAACCGGCAGCATGCTGCTGCTGCTGTGTGTGGAGATGGTGTTGAAGTACGTCTTCAACAACGGCGAGCCGGTCCTGGGGGAGTGGATCGCGTTCGCGCACGGGTGGATCTATGTGATCTACCTGTTCACCGTATTCGACCTCTGGAGCACCCTGCGCTGGCCGTTGAGCAAACTGGCCCAGCTGGTGCTGGCCGGAGTGGTCCCGGTGCTCAGTTTCGTCGCCGAACACCAGGTCACCCGGCAGGTGCGCGAACTCATCGACCAGTAGGCGCAGAGGCTGCCGGGCAGGCCGGCAGGGTGGCCGGGTCGGTATCCCACCGGCCGGCCCGGCTAGGCTTGGCTGGGTGACTGCCCAGACGTCGCCCATCAATCCATCGAGGTCCGAGAATCCGTCGGGCCTTGGCCCCTCGTGTGGGCCGGTCCATCAGCCGGTGCTGGTCGTCGACTACGGCGCCCAGTACGCTCAGCTGATCGCGCGCCGCGTCCGGGATGCCGACGTGTACTCCGAGATCGTTCCGCACACCATGAGCGTGGCCGACATGATGGCCCGTGAGCCGGTGGCGGTCATCCTGTCCGGTGGCCCGGCGTCGGTCTACGCGCCCGGTGCGCCCGGCCTGGACCCGGAGCTGCTGCAGCAGGGGGTGCCGGTGCTGGGGATCTGCTACGGGTTCCAGGCGATGGCACAAGCACTGGGCGGGACGGTGACGCGTACGGATTCCCGTGAGTACGGGGCTACGCAGGTGAGCCTCGCTCCTGGCTCGCATTCCCTCTTGTTGGCCGGTCAGCCGCCGGCGCAACAGGTCTGGATGAGCCACGGGGACGCGGTGACTGCCGTGCCGGAAGGGTTCCGGGTCACCGCAGTGTCCGCGGGGGCACCGGTGGCGGCGATGGAGGACAACGAACGCCGGCTGTACGGGATGCAGTGGCATCCGGAGGTGCAGCATTCGGCGCACGGTCAGGACCAGCTGATCACGTTCCTGTACGACGGGGCCGGGATCACCCCGGACTGGACCACCGGCAACGTCATCGACGAGCAGGTGCGGGCGATCCGGGCCCAGATAGGTGGCGACCGGGCCATCTGCGGGCTGTCCGGCGGGGTTGATTCGGCGGTGGCGGCGGCGCTGGTGCAGCGTGCCGTCGGCGATCAACTGACGTGCGTGTTCGTCGACCACGGGTTGTTGCGCCGGGGTGAGGCCGAGCAGGTGGAGCGCGACTTCGTCGCGGCCACCGGCGCCGAGTTGGTGGTGGTGGATGCGGTGCGCACGTTCGCCGCTGCGCTGGCGGGGGTGGCCGAGCCGGAAGAGAAACGACGCATCATCGGGCACGAGTTCATCCGCGCGTTCGAGGGCGCGGCGGCCGGCATCGCAGAGCGGGCGCACGAGTCCGGTCGTGGTGAGGTGCGGTTCCTCGTGCAAGGGACGCTGTACCCGGACGTGGTGGAGTCCGGTGGCGGGACCGGTGCGGCCACCATCAAGAGCCACCACAATGTGGGCGGGCTGCCGGAGGACCTGCAGTTCGAGCTGGTGGAGCCGTTGCGGGCATTGTTCAAGGACGAGGTACGGGCGGTTGGGGCGCAACTGGGGTTGCCGGAGCCGATCCTGTGGCGGCAGCCGTTCCCAGGGCCGGGGCTGGGCATCCGGATCATCGGTGCGGTGACGCCGGACCGGTTGGAGACTTTGCGGGCGGCCGACGCGATCGTGCGGGAGGAGCTGACCGGGGCCGGGCTGGACCGTTCCGTCTGGCAATGCCCGGTGGTGCTGCTGGCCGACGTCCGCAGCGTCGGAGTGCAGGGTGACGGGCGGACGTACGGGCACCCGATCGTGTTGCGGCCGGTCAGCAGCGAGGACGCCATGACGGCTGACTGGTCGCGGTTGCCACACGATGTTCTGGCGCGGATCTCTACCCGAATCACCAACGAAGTGGCCGAGGTGAACCGGGTGGTGCTGGATATCACCAGCAAACCGCCGGGCACCATCGAGTGGGAGTAGCGGTTCGCCCGTACGGGTGTACACGGGGTCAGATCGCTCACCCGCGTGCCGAAGTCTTGCGTGGGGCCACTCTGAAACCGGCCCGGACTTCGAGACCACAGGAGAACCGCCGATGTCGTTCACCCAGGCCGTTACCACCTGCCTTCAGAAGTATGCGGATTTCTCCGGGAGAGCGCGACGATCCGAGTTCTGGTGGTGGCAACTGGGGGTCTCGGTCGGCTACTTCCTGCTCTGGGTCCTGGCGCTCATTGGCAAACAGGTGGCATCTGCCCTCGGAATGATGCTGTTTCTGGTCGTCTTCGCCTACGTGCTCGCGGCTCTTGTCCCCAGCCTTGCGGTGACTGTCCGGCGCCTGCACGACACCGACCGGTCGGGCTGGTGGTACCTCATCGTTCTCGTCCCGTTCGGTGGCATCGTCCTGCTCGTCTTCGAGCTGCTGGAGGGCACCCCCGGGCCGAACCAGTTCGGCCCGAGCCCCAAGGGGCTCGGACACTCGATGGCGGGCGGAGCCGGTTTCGGCCAGCCCGGTGCCCAGTTCGGCCAAGCCTCGCAGTTCGGCCAAGCCCCACAGTTCGGCCAAGCCCCGACGCAGCATGGTGCGGCTGAACCGTCGCCCTACGGTGATGCACGGTTCGGCGGCCAGTCGGTTCCCGGCGGTCCGGCAGCTCCCGGCCAGGGGGACGGGTTCGGCAACGTCGACTTCTATGGGGGCCAGCCGCCCAGCGGCTCCTGAGCCGGGCTCTCCCGCTGCTTCGGTCCGGGCATCTATCTCTGGCGCATCCCGCCCCAGCGATCACGCCACGGGCGAAATCCTCCACCGCCAACAGGTGGCCAACCCGGCTAGGGTTGACTCATCCGCAGCGCAGAGGAGGTTCCCGTGGAACCGCTTCTGCGCGTACAGCAACTCGGTATCACGACGGGGCCACGGTCGCTGGTCACCGCAGTCTCGTTCACCATCCGCCCCGGTGAACGGGTGGCGCTGGTCGGGGAATCAGGCGCAGGCAAGTCGCTGACCCTGGCCGCGGTCCTCGGCCTGCTTCCCCGCCCGCTGCGGGCCAGTGGCCGCATCGAGGTGGACGGCGACGACATCGCGCACGCCGGCGCCCGCCACTGGCGGGCGGTGCGCGGCAACACCATGGGGGCGGTGTTCCAAGACCCGCGGTCCTGCCTGAACCCGCTGTCCCGCGTCGGGCCACAGCTGCTCGAGCCGCTGCTCAGCAAGGGGGTGGACCGTGGCACTGCGCGGCGGCGCGCCACCGAGACGCTGCGGCGGATGCGGCTGACGGACCCGGACACCGTCATGCGGGCCTACCCCACCCGGTTGTCGGGCGGCCAACGTCAACGGGTGGCCATCGCCCTGGCCCTGATGAACCGGCCCCGTCTGCTGGTCGCCGACGAACCGACGTCCGCCCTGGATGTTTCCGTGCAATCCGACGTCCTCGACCTGCTCGAGGACGCGGTGGGTGAGGGTGCCCTGTTGTTCGTCACCCACGACCTGGCTATCGGCGCCCACCTGTGTGAGCGCATCATCGTCATGCACCAGGGCAAGATTGTCGAAGCGGGCCCGGCCGAGCGGATCCTGGCCGAGCCACACCACGACGTCACCCGGAGCATGGTCCGGGCACACGAACACCTCTCGCTTCCGCCGGACCTGCGACCCGCACAACCCGTGCCATGACCGGCGCACTCCTGCAGGGCCGGTCACTGGTCAAGGACTTCCCGTTGGGGCAGGGCCGGACCGTGCGGGCCGTCTACGGGGTCTGCCTCGACCTGGCACCGGGCCAACGGCTGGCCGTGGTGGGTGAGTCGGGCTCCGGGAAGTCGACGCTGCTCAACCTCCTGCTCGGACTGGAGAAGCCCACCGGCGGCAGCGTCACCTTTGCGGGCCGTGACGTACGGGCCGGCACGGACCTGTCCTGGTTGCGGCGCCGCATTCAGTACGTGCCCCAGCACCCCTCCACCTCGTTCAACCCGACCATGCGGATCATCGACGCCGTTGCGGAACCGCTGGCCTGCCTGGGAGTGCGCGGCGACCACCGCAGCCGGGCGATGGAGTGCCTGGACCAGGTGAGCATCGGCCCGGACCTGGCGCACCGGCGGCCCGGGGAGTTGTCCGGAGGGCAGCGCCAACGCGCAGCGATCGCCCGTGCCCTGGCGGTGAACCCCGAGGTGGTGCTGGCCGACGAGGCGGTCAGCGACCTGGACCCGACCATCCGCCTGGCGGTGCTCACGACGCTGGTGGAAACCTGTGCCCGCCACGGCGTCGCCCTGGTCCTGGTCACTCACGACCTCGGCGTCGCCGCCTACGCCTGCGACTCGGTTCTGGTACTGCAGCATGGTCGTGCCGTCGACACCGGCACCGTGCGAGATGTCTTCACCAATCCCAGTTCCGCGGCTACCCGGCACCTGGTGGATGCCGTTGCGCACCTCACCCGGCGCCGTGCCCCGCCGGCCACACCGTCATGTGCCGTCACATCATCCGCCCGCATCGAGCACGAGGAGAACACATGATCAGCCTGACCTCCCGCCGCTTCGCCGTCGTCCTCACCTGCGCCGCGGTGGCCCTGTCCAGTAGTTGCATGGCCGGCACCGGCGAGGACTCCGACAGCCCAGCCGGCCAGCGACTCGCGGTCGCGCAGACCTGGGTGCCCAGCTCGGACATGTCGATCTACACCGACGACGCCAACGCGCTCACTCAGGGCGGCGTCGCGGAGACTCTGGTGGTGACCGACGAGAACGTCGAAGTCGTCGCGGGTCTTGCCGAGTCGTTCGAGGTGTCCGACGAGCGGACCGTGGTCTTCACCCTCCGCGAAGATGCCACCTTCCACGACGGCACGAAGGTCGATGCGGCCGCGGTGCGCAACTGCATCGACCACGCACTCAAGGCCAGTCCGCGACCCGCGTCCCTGGAAGGCCTTGACCTGCAGGTGGAAGCCACCGACGAACACACCGTCACGATCACGTCGGCCCAACCGGATCCGTTGCTGGTGAACCGGTTCGCCATTCCGTCCACGCTGATACTGGCTCCGTCGGCCTTCGAGGACGACCCGGCCCGGCCGAGCGTGGTCGGCACCGGGACCGGCCCCTTCGAATTGACCGAGCAGCCGACGACCAGCGGGTTCAGCGCCGACGCGTTCACCGACTACTGGGCCGGCGACCCGGTGGCCTCGGGAGTGGACGTCCAGTTCATCTCCGACCCGGCGGCCCGCGCTGCCGGCCTGAAAGCCGGTGAGCTGGACATCGTCAGTGATCTGCCTGTCGCGGAGCTGGGCGGACTGCCCGAGGACCAGGTGGTCGAGGTCCGCGGCGTGCGCGTGGTGGGCGCGTTCCTGAACGTCAAGGGGGCCCTGTCCGATCCCGCTTTGCGCGCCGCGGGGGCTGCGGCACTCGATCCCGAAGAAGTGGTCAAGGGAGCCTTCGAGGGCCACGCCGACGCAGCGGAGTTCACCCTCGAGGGCGCGCGGTGGGACTCCGGCCGGCCGCAGGTGCAACGCCCCGAACCGGCGCAGGTGTCCGGGCAGGCGTTGACCGTTGCCACCTACAACGACCGGCCTGAGCTACCCGGCACCGTTTCGCTGGTTGCCGAACAGCTGCGGGAGGCCGGCTTCACCGTCGAAGCGCCGGTGGTGAAGTCCTACACGGTGATGGAAGAGGACATCCTGGGCGGTACCTACGACGTCGTCGTGTCCAACCACGGCATGGCCGGCACCACCGTCGACCCGGTCTCCGGGCTGGTCAAGACCTTCGGGTGCGAATCCACCTGGGACCCGGCCCAGTTGTGCAACCACGACGTCGAAGCGGCCCTGAAAGCCGCCATGGCAGCACCCATCGGTGACGAGCGCGACCGGTTGACACTGCAGGCCGAGGCGCTCGGGCTCGGCCAGGTCAGCTACGTGCCGTTGGCGCACCAGCCGTTGTACTTCGGAATCGCACCAGGTGTGAAAGGGCTTGCCCGCGACGGGTTGTGGTACCGGGTCATCACCCACGAGACGACTACGGGCTGAGCAGTGGGCTGAGAACAGGCGACCCTGAACGAAAGGACCGGTTGGGCCATTTTCGGTGTGCTGCCGCGAGCCCGGCGAATTGCCGCTGCCATCGGCGGCTGGACCAGCGCCGTGCTGCTGGTGTTGCTGGTGGCGGCCGTGCTGCCGTGGCTGTCCGGAGCGGACCCGGCGCTGCGGGTGTTCCGGGCACGGTTCGGCGATCGCCCGGCGACACCCGAGGCGCTGCACGGGATTCGAGCCGAACTCGACATCGCCGCCAGCCCGGCGGCCGGGGTCTGGCAGTGGCTGACCGGGCTGGCCCGCGGCGACCTCGGCACATCATGGGTGAGCGGAACCCCGGTGGGAGAGCAGGTCGTCCCGGCCTGGTGGGTGTCGCTCAACCTGGCCACCGTCTCCGCCGCCGGTTCGTTGCTGCTGGCAGTGCTCATCGTTGCGCCCGCACTGCGACGAGCGGCCGACGGCAAGTCGGTGGTCACCAGGACCCTCAGCGGGGTGATCGCTGCCCTGGCGAGTCTTCCGACCATGGTGCTGGCGGTGGCACTGGTCGGCGTGATCGCGGTCGAATGGCGGCTGCTGCCCACCTCAGGGTGGCAGCGACCCCGCGACATGATCCTGCCCTGCCTGGCGCTGGCGTTGCCGATGGGCGCGATCCTGGCCCGGATCATGCTGGGTGCGATCAACTCCACGGCGCAGGAATCCTGGTTGTTGACCTGGCGGGCCAACGGCTGCCGCCGCCGGCGGCTGGTCGTGGCCATCGCGCACCGGGCCGTGGCGGTGGTGGTTCCGCAGGTCTTCCTGATCATCGCCGGCACCATCGGGGCAGCGGTGGTCATCGAGAAGATCTTCGCCATCCCCGGGTTGGGGCGGTTGACCCTGCACGCCTGCCTCGCGCAGGACGTGCCGGTGGTGCAGGCCACCATGGCGATGCTGGTGTTGGCCGGCCTGGTCCTGGGAGTGGCCGGAGCCCTCACCCATCGCGCGCTGCTCGGGCCGACGCTGGCTGCCGGGCACGGCGCTCAGCTGAGCACCGGCCAGCGGTCGGGCCGCCGGTTCGGGCCGGGTGCATTGGCCGGGTGTGCCGCGCTGGCGGTGCTCGTGCTGGGCGGCCTGCCCCGTTCGCCGGCCATCGATGTGGATGCGGCCTATCTGGCGCCGTCGTGGCAGGCGCCGCTGGGTACCGACGGACTCGGGCGTGACCTGTGGGCACGAGCCGCGGACGGTGCCCTGATCAGCATCGGACTGGCCGTGTTGTGCAGCGCGATCTGCTTGGTGGCCGGAACCATCGCCGGGCTGGCCAACCCCTCCGGGCAGCCGGGCATCGCCGACGTCCTGAACGCGGTCCCCGCCGTGTTCATGGGCATCATCCTGGCCGCTGTGGTGGGGCCGGGCCTGGCGACCGCCACGCTCGCGGTGTGCGCGGTGGGCTGGATCCCGATCGCGGTCCATGCCCGGACCCTGGCCGGGGAGATCAGGGCGACCGGGTTCTACCGCACCGGGCTGCTCAGCGGTGGTGGCCGGTGGTGGATGCTGCGAAAACACTTGATACCGGTGGCGTTACCGCAGCTGCTCATGCACGCCTTGGTGCGCCTGCCGCACGTGGCCCTTGCCCTGACCGGTCTCAGCTTCATCGGTATCGGAGCCCCGCACGACTCCCCGGAGTGGGGAAAGCTGCTGGCCGAGTCGGTCGGTCATGTGGATCGTGCGCCGTGGCTGACCGCGGTGCCCACAGTGGGCTTGCTCCTGGTGGGGGTGCTCGCCTCGCTGCTGGGCGAACAGGGCGAGTGACC
>PDSI01000011.1 GCA_002748415.1 Micrococcales bacterium
CGTTCGACGAACAGGTTCACCCGCACATCGAGCAAGCCGTCATCGCGACCCGCACGCGGCACCGTTTCCTCGACGACCACGGCCAAGGAGTGCGGCAGTTCTTCACGAACGTCCTGCAAGGCGGCTTCCCGGACGAACTCCGCGATCAGCCTCTCCTCCGGTTCATCGGTCAGGTCCCCGTCCGGGTACAACGGCGGGCCGGCCGGCAGATGCGACAACAGAACATCGGTCAGCGCGTCGACCTGGAACCCGGTCACCGCCGACACCGGAACAATGTCGACAGCCATCGCGACCAGTTCCGCCGCGGCGACCAGCCGTTGCGCCACGACGTCCCGGGACACCAGGTCCTGCTTGGTCAGCACCGCCACCACGACCGGCGGATCCGGCCGGCCCGCGACCACGGCGCCGACCTGATCCGCGATGAACCGGTCGCCGGGCCCGGTCTTCTCGTTCGCGGGCAGCACCACCCCGATGATGTCCACCTCGGCCAGAGACTCGGCCACGATGTCGTTCAACCGTTGCCCGAGCACGGTCCGCGGACGATGCACACCGGGAGTATCCACCAGCACCAGCTGGGCGTCGTGCCGGTGCACGATGCCACGAATGCTGTGCCTGGTTGTCTGCGGCCGGTCCGAGGTGATGGCGATCTTCTGCCCCACCAGCGCATTGGTGAGGGTGGATTTACCGGCGTTCGGCCGGCCCACGAAGGCCGCGAATCCGCTGCGGAAACCCACGTCGGCAGCCGGGTGACCGGTCCCGCCGGCACTCGAGTCATTCATGCGTCCTCACCAACATCAGGAACCGGAACACGATGCACGAGAATGGTACTGACCCGGTTGCGGCGGCCCTCGCGCCGCTCCGCGACGAGTTCCAGCCCGCCGACCTGGGCGGTTGATCCCGGGATCGGCATCCCGCCCAGCTGCTTGGCCAGCAAGCCGCCGACCGAGTCCACGGTGTCGTCCTCGAACTCGATGTCGAACAGCTCCTCCAGCCCGGAGATCGCCGTGCGCGCAGGCACCCGGAACACACCGTCGGTCAACGGCTCGATGCCGGGTTCCTCGGTGTCGTGCTCGTCGGCGATCTCGCCGACGATTTCCTCCACCAGATCCTCGATGGTGACCAGTCCGGCAGTGCCCCCGTACTCGTCGACCACCAACGCCAAGTGGAAATGGTCCAGCTGCATCTGCCGCAGTAACGCGTCGACCCGTTTGGACTCCGGAACCCACACCGCCTCACGCATCACCGTCTGCACGCTCTGCCCCGGCCGCGCGTCCGGCAGGGCGGCCACGACGTCCTTGAAGAACGCCACCCCGACCGGGTCGTCGACTCCCTCGCCGATCACCGGCAGCCGGGAGAACCCGGAGCGCAGGAATACCTGCTTGGCGGCATCCAGCTCGGTCTGCCGGGGCAGGAACAGCACGTCGGTGCGAGGCACCATCACCTCACGCACGAGCGTGTCGCCCAACTCGAAGACCGAGTGAATCATCCGCCGCTCTTCGCCCTCGATCTCCTCGGCCTCGGAGGCGATATCTATCATGTCGCGCAGTTCTTCCTCGGTGGCGAACGGGCCGTGGCTGAACCCCTTACCGGGGGTGACCGCATTTCCCAGCAACACCAGTAACGACGCCACCGGACCGAGAATCCTGGTGACGGACAGCAGCCCACCGGCCATGCCCAGCGCGGTGGACTCCGGGTGCTGGCGGGCCAAAGTGCCGGGGGTGATGCCCACCCCGATGAACAACACCACCCCCATGCCGGCGGTGGTCGCCGCCAACGTCGCCCACCAGGTGGCCAACCACGCGTCCAGCAACACCCCTACGCAGATCACCGCGCCCGCCTCGCACATACCGCGCAGGAAGGTGGCGACGTTGATGGCCGGGGCCGGATCGGCCAGGATCACCGTCAGCTGGGCCGACCCGAGACGCCCCTCACCGCGCAGCCGGGTGGCCTCGGCCCGAGAAACCCGGGTGAACGCGGTCAGGGCAGCGGTAAGCAGACCGGCACCGATCAGAAACAGGAAGGCCAACGCGAACACGAGGCCGACGGGCAGCCCGCTCATCAGCGCTGCGCGAGGAACGCGCGCAGCAGGGTGCGTTGCAGCGCGAACATCTCCCGCTCCTCCTCCGGTTCGGCATGGTCGTAGCCGAGCAAGTGCAGCACCCCGTGCACGGTCAGCAACAACACCTCCTCCGCGGCCGTGCGCCCAGCGGACTCCGCCTGTTGGGCGGCCACCTGCGGGCACAGCACCACATCGCCGAGAATCCCTTCCGGCGGCGGCTCACCCGCCCGTCCCGGCCGTAGCTCGTCCATCGGAAAGCTGAGGACGTCAGTGGGACCCGGCTCGTCCATCCACTTCTCGTGCAGGACGCTCATGGCTTCTGCGTCGACCAGCGAAACCGACAGTTCTGCTCCGGGATGAACGTGCAGGGCGTTCAGGGCGAACCGGGCGCACTCAGCGATCTCGGTCTCCTCCACCTGCGCGCCGGATTCGTTGATGACCTCGATGCTCATCGCCCGCGCCGGCCTCCTCGCACCGGCTGAGTCTCGTGACTGGTGGTGTGCTGGGCCGCATCCCAGCGGCCGTAGGCGTCCACGATGTCGCTGACCAGGCGGTGCCGCACCACATCGGCACTGTCCAGGTGGGCGAAGTGCATGTCCTCGATGCCGTCCAGGATGCGCTGCACGATACGCAAGCCGGACTGGGCCCCGGACGGCAGGTCGACCTGGGTCACATCGCCGGTGACCACCATCTTGGAACTGAACCCCAACCGGGTCAGGAACATCTTCATCTGCTCCGGCAGGGTGTTCTGTGCCTCGTCGAGAATGATGAACGCGTCGTTGAGGGTGCGTCCGCGCATGTAGGCGAGCGGCGCGACTTCGATCGTGCCGGAAGCCATCAACCGAGGAATGGAGTCCGGGTCGAGCATGTCGTGCAGCGCGTCGTACAGCGGCCGCAGGTACGGGTCGATCTTCTCGGTCAGCGTGCCGGGCAGGAAACCGAGCCGCTCCCCCGCCTCCACCGCCGGGCGGGTCAGGATGATCCGGTTCACCTGTTTGGCCTGCAACGCCTGCACCGCCTTGGCCATGGCCAGGTAGGTCTTGCCGGTACCGGCCGGGCCGATGCCGAACACGACGGTGTACTCGTCGATGGCGTCCACGTACCGCTTCTGGTTCAGCGTCTTGGGCCGGATGGTGCGGCCACGATGGCTGAGCACGTTCTGGGTGAGCACGTCGGCAGGACGCTCGGCCGTGGCCGAGCGGATCATCGCCGCACTGCGCTGCACCGCGTCCGGCGTGAGCAACTGCCCCGCCGTCACCACGGTGATCATCTCTTCCAGCAGTTGCCCGGCCAACAACACCTCGGCGCGCGGCCCGGTGAGAAACATCTCGTTGCCGCGGGCCAGGAAGTCCACCCGGGGGAAGGACCGCTCGGTGACCGCCAGCAACTCGTCGCTGGCGCCCAGCAAGGTCACCATCGGTACCGAGTCCGGCACGACGATCGTGTGGGTGGCCTGGTCGGCCGGCCCCTGCGATGCGGCCGACCCGTTGTTCACCCCGGGGGCCACGCAAGCTCCCGACCGCCGAGGACATGCCCATGCACGTGGAATACGCTCTGTCCGGCCGCCAGGCCGGAATTGAAGACCCACCGCCAGCCGGCCGGGGACTCGGCCTCGCCGACCGCGGTAGCCACCTGGGCCATATCGACCAGTAAGTCGCCTCCGGCACCGGCCAGGGCGGATACGTTCTGGTAGTGCTCCACCGGGATCACCAGCACATGGGTGGGAGCCTTGGGGTCGATGTCACGGAAGGCGACGACGGTGTCGGTGCGGTGCACGATGTCCGCGGCCATGCCCCCTGCTGCGATCTGGCAGAACAGGCATTCGCTGCCCCCTTGCCCATCAGATGCGTTCATAGGCACACCCTAGGCGATAGCACGGCTCTTCGCCCCGGGGGTGGATACCGGCCGCATCAGGTTGCCGCTGACCACTGTCCCGGTGCCGGCCTGCCCGCGCGGTGGGTCGGATCTCGCCGCTGCTGTGTCAACTCGCCGCTGCTGTGTCAACCGGAACCGTCGGCTGCGCGTTGGTCATAGTGTGGAAGCCGTCATGGATGGGCATTCAGCCTCCCCGGCGGGTGAGGACCTCATCCGTGAGCTGTACGCCGGTCAGTGGGGACCGATGGTGCGGCTCGCCAGCCTGCTGCTGGGTTCCTCCGCGCAGGCCGAAGAAGTGGTTCAGGACGCTTTCGTAGGCACCTATCGTGCCCGGGCCAGGCTGCGCGGTGCTGCAGCGGCACGGGCTTACCTGCGCCGCAGCGTGGTCAACGGATGCCGCTCCGTGCAGCGGCACGCGAGTGTCGAATTGCGGCATCGGCCCGCCGCGGACCCTGCACCGGGCGAGCCGGAGGATCTCGTGATCGAGCGGGCCGAACACGACGACGTGCTCGCCGCGCTGCGTTCGCTGTCACGCCGCCAGCAAGAAGTCCTGGTGCTCAAGTACTACCTCGACGCCAGCGAAGCGGACATCGCCGCGCTGGCCGGCATCAGCAGAGGCGCTGTGAAGACCCACACCTCCCGGGGCATGGCGGCACTGCGCAACGCGCTGCTGAGCCCGGCAGGCCACCAACCGCACCCGATCGACAGGAGATCCCGATGAACGACGATGTCCTCGCCGACAAGCTGAGAGCGGCCCTCGCGCACGAGGCCGACGCGGTCAACCCGGGCGACGGGCTGGACGGGATCTATCACGCCATCGGCCAGCAGCCGGCCACTGCCGCACCCGCCCGGCGGGGTTGGGTTGTGGTTGCCGCCGCGGCGGCGGCCGCGGTGGTCATCGGCGGCACCGCGCTGGTATTGACGATGGACCAGCGCGACACCCCGCTGGCCGGGCCGGCACCCGCGACCACATCGGCAAGCTCCTCGCAACCGGTCGCACCCACCGAAGCGGTAGCCGCGCCAACAGGTGCGCCCCCCCAGGAGGTTTCGTCACTACCGGTGTATTTCCCGGGCGAGCGGGACAACGACGTCTTCCTGTACCGGGAGTTCCGCAACGGCACCGACCTGGGCGACCCGGTGGCCTCCGCGGTGCAGGCGATGACCGAGCTGCAACCGCACAATCCCGGCAGTTTCTCGGTGTGGCGCCCGGCGTCGTCGGTGCGGGTGAGCCGGGACGGGCAGGGTCTCACCGTCGACATGTCGGCGGATGCCTTCGCCAACAAGAATGTGGGTCCGACGCAGGCGCGCGCCGCCATCCAGGCGCTGGTGTACACCGCGACCGCCGCCGAGCAGTCCAGCGGACCGGTCACCGTCCTGGTCGACGGCGCGGCAGCCGATGCCTGGGGCGCGATCAAGCTCGGCGAGGCCATGAACCGCGACGCGTCGGTCCGAGCCCCGATCTGGATCACCCGCCCGCAGCAGCAGGCCACGGTGGACTCGCCGCTGACGGTCACCGGGGTGGCCAACGTCTACGAGGGCACGGTCATCGCCGAAGCGGTGGACGAAACCGGTGAGGTGGTGGCACAGGACTTCGGCACCGCGGCCCAGGGTTCGTTCGCCGAATACGAGATCACCTTGGAGGTACCGGCCGGTACGTACACCGTGCGGGCCTACTCCCCCAACGTCTCCGACGGCGAGAACGGAAGTGGTCCGCGCATGTTCGAGGTGGCGCGCACGGTCACCGTGCGCTGAGAAAAGCTCGGGCGGGTCCGTCGCCGACACCACGGGGGATGCCGGTGCGGACCCGCCCGTCGGATCCGGTTACCGGCCGGCGAACCGGTCCTTCAGCTTGCTGAACACCGAGCCACCGGACGAATCGTCGCAGACCAGGGTGGGCCGTACTCCCGCTTCGCCGCGCAGCCGCGCCAGCCGCTGCAACAACTCGGTTTGCTCACTGTCCAGCCGGGTGGGGGTATGCACGTCCAGGTGCACGTGCAGCGCACCGCGCCCGCCACCACGAAGATGGTGAACGCCCAGATCGGGCAGCACCTGCACCGAGCCGCCCTGGGTGCCGGCCGGAATCACCAGCTCACGACTGCCGTCCAGGGTGTCCAGGTTGACGGTGGTACCCAGCGCTGCGGCGGTCATGGGCAGGGCGAGCTTCGCGTGCAGGTCGTCGCCACGCCGGGTGAAAACCGGGTGATCGGCCACCTTGATCTCCAAGTACACGTCCCCCGGCGGGCCGCCACCGGGTCCCACCTCGCCGCGGCCGGCCAGCTGGATGCGGGTGCCGTTCTCCACCCCGGCCGGGATGTGCACACTGACCGGTACCCGGTCACGGACCCGCCCGTCTCCGGAGCAGTCCGGGCAGGGGTCCGGGATCTGGGTTCCGTAGCCGCTGCACATCGGGCACGGACTGGTGGTCATCACCTGGCCGATCAGGCTGCGTGCCACCCGCTGCACGTGTCCGCGGCCGTTGCATCCGGCACAGGTCACCGGTGCGCTGCCCGGGCGGCACCCGCGCCCGTGGCAGGTGTCGCACACCACCGCGGTCTCCAGCACGATTTCCCGGTCCACGCCGAAAACCGCATCGGTCAGCTCGATGTCCAAGTGCACCAGCGAGTCCTGCCCGGGCCGCTGCCGCGGCACCGGTCCGCGTCCGCCGCCTGCTCCGGCGGCCTGCCCGAACAGGGTCTCGAAGATGTCGGTAAAGGCGAATCCCTGCCCGAATCCAGCTCCGGCGGCGCCGCCGTCTCCCCCGCCCAGGTCGTACACGCGGCGCTTGTCCGGGTTGGACAGCACGTCGTAGGCCCGGGATACGGCCTTGAACTCCTCCGCCGCATCGGGGTTGACGTCCGGATGCAGCCGACGGGCCAACCGGCGGTAGGCCTTCTTGATCTCTTCGCTCGAAGCGTCCCGGCTGACGCCCAGGACCTCGTAGTGGTCGCTCACAGTGCTCCGGTTGGTCGTGTGCTGATGGATCGGATGCTGCTGACCTGCTGTCGCCGGCTCAAGCGGTGCCGCCGGCACCGAGGACCCGGGACAGGTAGCGGGCTACCGCGTACACCGCCGACATGGTGCTCGGGTAGTCCATTCTGGTGGGTCCGACGACGCCGAGTCGCCCTGTTCCCTCACCTCCGCCATAACCGCTGGCGACCACGGATACTTCCCGGAGGTCGTCGTGCGGGTTCTCCCGGCCGATGCTGATGGCCAGCCCGGAGGCGGGATCGTCGTCCAGCTCGCCCAACAACCGCAAGATCACCACCTGCTCGTCGATAGCGTCCAGGACCGCCGTGTAGGAGTCGGCGAACTCGCCCCGGGCTCGCAGCAGGTTGCCGGTGCCGGCCAGCACCACCCGGTCCTCCCGGTGATGGGTCAGCGCGTCGGTCACGGCATCGACGATGACGGTGCCCAGTTCCTGGTCCTGCGCACCAAGCTGAGCCAGCACCCCGTCCAGCCGGCCGCGGGCGGCGACGATCTGCTGCCCGTCCACTGCTTCATTCATCCGGGCCCGCAGTTCTCCGAGCAGCGCGTCGTCAGGAACCTGATCCAGCAGGATGCTGCGTTGTTCCACCTGTCCGGTGGCGGTGATGACCACGACCAGCAGCCGGGACCCGCCGAGGTGAACCAATTCGATGTGCCGCAGCGTCTCGGTGGACAGGCTGGGGTATTGCACGAGGGCGACCTGGTGGGTCAGTTGCGCCAGCAGGCGCACGGTGCGGTCCAGCACGTCGTTGAGGTCGTGCGCTTGGTCCAGCACAGTGGCGATGGCGCGTTTCTCTGCCGGTGACAGCGGGCGGGGCTGGTTCAGCCGGTCGACGAACAGCCGGTAGCCGGCGTCGGTGGGGACCCGCCCGGCACTGGTGTGCGGCTGGGCGATCAGCCCGTCCTCCTCCAACGCGGCCATGTCGTTGCGGATGGTGGCCGGGGACACCCCGAGCTGGTGACGCTCGACCAGGGCCTTGGAGCCGACCGGTTCGTGGGTGTGTACGTAGTCATGGACGATGGCGCGCAGCACCGCAAGTCGACGTTCGTCGGCGTTCACGGTTGTGCTCCCCTCTGCCGGCCTGGCCCGGCCGGTCGTCAGGACAGTCGTGTCTGCACCACTGGCACTCACAACTGTCGAGTGCCAGTCTACGCGCTGGACACGACCAGGGGTGAATCGCCGCCGTGGCATTCCTGCTCGCGACGGTTCCGCTGTCTCGTTGCCCACCTGTCCCGGTCGCATCGGCCGAGCGGGCCCGTGCTGACCGGCGTGGCGCCCCTCGCCGCGACGGTGCGCCGCCTACCCTGGCGCGGTGATGTGGTCCGATCGTTACGGCGCCGATGTGTTGTCCGCCCCGCGCAAACGGGAATTGCCTGCGGTGACCGCCGATCCCGGCGTGGTGGTCGAGGATGCCGAAACCGGCTGGGTGGGCGCGGTGACCCGGGTGGAGAAGTCCGGCGGAGTGCACGTGGTGGCGTTGGAGGACCGGCACGGGAGGTCGCGCTCGTTCCCGCTGGGTCCGGGGTTCCTCGTCGACGGCAAGCCCGTGCGGTTGACCGCCCCGGTCACCGGCCGGGCACCGGCAGCGCCGACGCGCACCGCCAGTGGGTCGCGGGCCGTGGTGGGTGCCCGGGCCAGGGTGGCGCGCGGGTCCCGCATCTGGGTGGAAGGCCGTCACGACGCGGAGCTGGTCGAGAAGGTGTGGGGAGAGGATATGCGCATCGAGGGCGTCGTGGTCGAGCCACTGCACGGGGTGGACGACCTCACCTCGGCCGTCGCCGAATTCGGCCCAGGTCCCGGCAGGCGGCTGGGCATCCTGGTCGACCACCTCGTCGAAGGGTCCAAGGAATGGCACACCGCGGCGCAGGTGCTGCGGCACCAGCGGATCCGCGACCATGTGCTGGTGGTCGGCCACCCGTTCGTGGACGTGTGGCAGGCGATCAAGCCCGACCGGGTCGGGTTGGCCGAATGGCCGGTGATCGCCCGCGGAACGGACTGGAAACGCGGCATTCTCACCCACCTCGGGTGGCCGGCCCGGACCCAGGTGGATGTCGCCTCCGGCTGGCAACGGCTACTGGGTTCGGTTCGCAGCTACGCGGACCTGGAGCCGACGATGTCCGGGCGGGTCGAGGAGTTGATCGACTTCGTCACCGCGCCCGAAAGCTGAGGGCGCCGACCGGGCTCCTGCGCGGCATTCCACCCAAACCGCCCGATAGCCCCCGTCGGCATTCCACCCGTCCCGCCCAGATCGGCCCCTATGGCGCCGTTAAGCGACGTATGGCGCCGGCGTGCCGCTACCCGACGTACCCCAACAGCGCCATAGGGTCCAAGATGACCGGTTCGACATCTCCTCGGGCGCTCGGAATAGCCGGCCCGCGCACCTCGACCCAACGTCACGCCGGCACCACCCAGGGGCAGGAGCTCGATTCCATGGCCTCGGGACCGTCACACATCCAAGTCCCGAGTCAGACAAGACCCAACAGACAGAACAGGCACTCCCGCACCTACACCTGCCGGCCCTGCACACGATCCGGGCTAGAGTCGTCGTGATGACCCGACTGCTTTCCGATGACGAAGTCAGCGCCCAGCTCGCCGACCTGCCTGGGTGGACCCGCGAGGGCGACAGCATCACCGCGACCACGCAGGCTGTGGACTTCCGCACCGGCATCCGCATCGTCGACGAGGTGGCCTCGGCCGCCGAGGAGATGAACCATCACCCAGACATCGACATCCGGTGGCGGACCACGACCTGGACGCTCAGTACCCACAGCGAAGGTGGACTCACCCAGCTGGATATCGAGTTCGCCCACCGGATCAGCAGTCTCGTGGCTCAGCACGGCGGCTCGGTGAGCTGACCGAACCGGCGAAAACCGAACGCATCGACGCAAGTACGCCACGCGGAGGGTCGCGGCCGGGTGCCGGGTAGTGCCCCGGTACCGGCCACGCACCGTCTCGCCCTGTTCCAGCGGACCGCCGAGCGAGTGACCGCCGCGAACCGCGAGCGGACGGCTCGTCCGGTATGGGTACGGCAGGCAGGTGATGATGTCTACCCCTGACCCGGAGCACGTTCCCGGCGGATCCTTGGCGTCCCTAGCGTAGAAACATGGGACCACACTGGGGAACGGACGGTGACGACGGGGCGCGGTGCGGGTCAGAACCGGTGGCGGGGTCCCCGGCACCGGCCGGGATGAGCAGGCGTGCCAGGCGGGCGGCGCGGGCCAGATCGACGGCGCAGGTGCTGGTCTGTGCTGCCGCCGTCGTAGCGGTGGGATCGACGGCGGGATGTGGGGCCAGGTCATCCAGTGCCGGGCCGGCGCAGCGGACACCGTCGGCGGCCGCAGCGACCGCGCATCCAAGGAGTGTGAACCCGGCAAACCGAGCGGACAACCCGGCGGCGGATGAGGTCACCGACGCCTCCGCCGACCGGACAGGCCATCGGGCCCGCGAAGACGACGCGGTCTCTGAGGCGAACGGCCCAGGCTCCGGCGGCCCGGACGGTTCGCGCGCAACCGGCAGCCCGGCACCGGACACCGGCACCCAACGATCCGGGGTCATAGTCGCTCAGGACGGGACCACCGTGTCCGTCGAGCCGGGGTTCAGGGTGCCCTCCCCCGGACCACTGCCCAGGCCGCCCGCGGCGCCATCGGCAGCCGGTCCGAGTGCCGACGGCGCTTCCAAAGCGGCGCTGCACTACATCGATCTCATCGATCACGCGTTGGCCACGGGCGGTGACACGCGCCCGCTGCAGGCGTACAGCATGCCCGGATGCCCCGAGACGGCATACTGGGTGGAGGAACTCAGCGACCTGCCGCAGACCACCATCCGGGCCATCGATCCGGCCGTCACCGGTCACGTCCTGACGGTCGCGCCGGGCGACCGGCCCGCCTCATGGCTGGTACACGCCCGCTACGAGTACCCCGCGTACCGCGCGGTCGATGCTAAGCAGGTGCTCTACGAGTACGACGCCGTCCCGGCGGACAACGTCACGTTCTTGATCGACTGGACCCCGCAGGGGTATCGGATGGTGTCCTCTCAACTCGGACATGTCCCCCTGATACGGGTAACCCGCCCGACCTGACACACTGAGGTACGGCCTGCCACCGGCCATCACCGTGAACGGGGAGGGACCCTATGCCTGAATCGACACCGAACCCACCGGAAAGCCAGGAGCCGCCGCCCACGCAGCGGCTCGACCCGTCGAGTTCCTGGCCGCAATCCAGCACCGACGTCACCGGTCGGCATAGCGCAGGTTCGGAGCACTCACCCAGCGCAGGCCCAGAGCACTCAACTGGCTCGGAGCACACCGCAGGCACGCAACACGCGGCCGAGCAGGCCTACCCGGCGGGGCCGGCCTATCCGGTGCCACCGCCTCCGGATCCGGGCCAGCTGTTCCCAGGCCAAGAGGGCAATACCAACTACATCCCGCCGCGTCCCCAGGGGTGGGGCCACCCGGACGGCCCTTACCAGCAACCCGTACAGCCGGGTGCCGAGTACCAACCAAGCGCCGGAAACCAACCGGGTGCCGAGTACCAACCAAGCGCCGGATACCAACAAGACCCCGGATACCAACCGGGCACCGGGTACCAGCCGGGCGCCGGATACCAACCGGGCACCGGATACCAAGCGGGCACCGGATACCAACCGGGC
>PDSI01000020.1 GCA_002748415.1 Micrococcales bacterium
TCGACGCTCGCCGGGTTCTTGGCCGTGCCTGCCGGCTTCTTGGCCCGGCTCTTCTTCTGGTTCCTACTGGTGTCCAGGACGACAACCCCCGCCTCTTTCATCAGCCGCAACTCCTTCTTCAATTCGGCAAGTTCGTCCCGGATCCGGGCCGCCAGCTCGAACTGCAGTTGTTCGGCCGCGGTCTGCATCTGGGCGTTGAGGTCTTGAATGAGCTGGGCCAGTTCATGCGGTGGGGTGCCGCGCAACGTGGCCATCTTGTCGCCGTTCTTCGGCAGCATCGGCACCGTGACCTTCATCTCGGTCACGCTCGCCTTCCCGCGGGAGCTGGATCGCCCGCCGGCCAGCAGATCTTCGGTGTCGGCACCTTCGCGCACCAGCGCATCGGTGATGTCCGCGATGCGCTTGCGCAGCGGCTGCGGGTCGATGCCGTGGTCGGAGTTGTAGGCAAGTTGTTTGTCCCGGCGCCGGTTGGTCTCCTCGATGGCGTTCGCCATCGACGGGGTGACGGTGTCGGCGTACATGTGCACCTGGCCGGACACGTTGCGGGCGGCGCGCCCGACGGTCTGGATCAACGACGTGCCGGACCGCAGGAAGCCCTCTTTGTCGGCGTCGAGGATGGACACCAACGACACCTCGGGCAGGTCCAGGCCCTCACGCAGCAGGTTGATACCGACGAGTACGTCGAAAACGCCTTGACGCAGTTCCCGCAACAGTTCGACCCGGCGCAACGTGTCGACCTCGGAGTGCAGGTACCGCACCCGCACGCCCTGGTCGAGCAGGTAGTCGGTGAGGTCCTCGGCCATCTTCTTGGTGAGCGTGGTCACCAGGACACGCTCGTCTCGCTCCGCGCGGACGCGGATCTGCTCGAGCAGGTCGTCGATCTGGCCCTTGGTGGTCTTGACGATGATTTCCGGATCGACCAGGCCGGTGGGCCGGATGATCTGCTCCACCACCCCGTCCGACTGGGACAGCTCGTACTCACCGGGGGTGGCCGACAGGTAGACGGTCTGGCCGATGCGTTCCAGGAACTCCTCCCACCGCAGTGGCCGGTTGTCCATGGCGGACGGCAGCCGGAAACCGTGTTCGACCAGGGACCGTTTGCGGGACATGTCGCCCTCGTACATGCCGCCGATCTGCGGGACGGTGACGTGGGACTCGTCGATGACCAGCAGGAAGTCTTCGGGGAAGTAGTCCAGCAGCGTGTGCGGGGCGGACCCGGCCGAGCGGCCGTCGATGTGCCGGGAATAGTTCTCGATGCCGGCGCAGGAACCGACCTGGCGCATCATGTCGATGTCGTAGGCGGTGCGCATCCGCAGCCGTTGTGCCTCCAGCATCTTGTTCTGCTTCTCCAGTTCGGCCAGCCGGTCACCGAGCTCGGCCTCGATACCGGCGATGGCGCGTTCCATCCGTTCCGGTCCGGCGACGTAGTGCGAGGCCGGGAACACGTGCATCTCGGACTCGTCGTGGACGACCTCCCCGGTCAACGGGTTGAGGGTCTGGATGGCGTCGATCTCGTCGCCGAAGAACTCCAGCCGCACGGCCAGTTCCTCGTACATGGGGATGATCTCGACGGTGTCGCCGCGGACCCGGAAGGTACCGCGGGTGAACGCGAGGTCGTTGCGGGTGTATTGCATGGTGACGAACTGGCGCAGCAGCTGGTCGCGCTCGACGGTGTCGCCGACCCGCAAGGTCACCATGCGTTCGACGTACTCCTGCGGGGTGCCCAGGCCGTAGATACAGGACACCGACGCGACGACGATGACATCACGGCGAGTGAGCAGCGAATTGGTGGCGGAGTGCCGCAGCCGCTCGACCTCCTGGTTGATGGAGGAGTCCTTCTCGATGTAGGTGTCCGTCTGCGCGATGTAGGCCTCAGGCTGGTAGTAGTCGTAGTAGGACACGAAGTACTCCACCGCGTTGTGCGGGAACAGCTCCCGGAACTCGGTGGTCAGCTGCGCGGCCAACGTCTTGTTCTGCACCATGACCAAGGTGGGGCGCTGGATCTGCTCGACCATCCACGCTGTGGTGGCGGACTTGCCGGTTCCGGTGGCTCCCAGCAGCACGATGTTGTGCTCGCCGGCATTGACGTGGCGGACCAGGTCTGCGATGGCGGCGGGCTGATCTCCCTGCGGGGAGTACTCGGAAACCACCTCGAAGGGGGCGACGCTGCGTGTCAAGCTGGTGATGGGCCGCATCTGCCCCACGATACGGGCAGCTGCCGACAATCCTTGCCTGACGGTCACGCCGTTGACCTCGGCCAAGCCACGCCGGTGAAGGTCTGCGCCTGATAGCAGTGGCTACCACGAGACCACACTGAGTTCTCCCGAACCAGCATGATCCGCCGGTGTTGCCCCCCAAGAACGGCC
>PDSI01000085.1 GCA_002748415.1 Micrococcales bacterium
CCGCGGCCGGTGAGTCCGGGTCGGACAGGACGATCGGTACGCCGGCGTCGCCGCCCTCCCGCAGCGCGGTGTCCAGCGGTACCTGGCCGAGCAGCGGCACGTCGGTTCCCGTGGCCCGGCTCAGCGACTCGGCCACCGTCTGCCCGCCGCCGGCGCCGAACACATCCATCGTCGAACCGTCCGGCAAGACCAGCCACGACATGTTCTCGATCACCCCGGCCAGCCGCTGCTGGGTCTGCATGGCGATGGACCCGGCCCGTTCCGCCACCTCGGCGGCCGCGGTCTGCGGCGTCGTCACCACCAGGATCTCCGCGCCCGGCAACAGCTGCCCGACCGAGATCGCGACATCACCGGTCCCGGGCGGCAGGTCCAGCAACAACACGTCCAGGTCACCGAAGAACACGTCCGACAAGAACTGCTGCAGCGACCGGTGCAGCATCGGCCCCCGCCACACCACCGGCTGGTTGCCGGGCACGAACATCCCGATCGAGATGACCTTCACGTCATGCGCCACCGGCGGCAGGATCATGTCGTCGTCCAGCCGCGTCGGCGGGGCGTCCACGCCCAGCATCCGCGGCACCGAGAATCCGTACACGTCCGCGTCCACCACGCCGACCGACAAGCCCATCTTGGCCAGCGCCGCCGCCAGGTTCACCGTCACCGACGACTTGCCGACCCCGCCCTTGCCGGAGGCCACCGCGACCACCCGGGTCAACGACCCCGGTTTGCAGAACGGGATCTCCCGCACCGGCTGCCCGCTCCGCAGCTTCTGCTGTAACGCGGTCCGCTGCTCGTCGCTCATGACGTCCAGGTCCACCACGACCGAGGTCACCCCCGGCACCTTGCCCACCGCCTCGGTCACGTCGGCGCGGATCCGGTCCTTCATCGGACACCCCGCCACCGTCAGGTACACCCCGACGGTCACCGCGCCATCGCCGGCGATGTCGACGGATTTGACCATGTCGAGTTCGGTGATCGGGCGCCGGATCTCCGGGTCGACGACTCCGTCCAGTGCTTTACGCACGGCGGCCGCATCGATGATCGTGGTGTCGGCTGAAGACATATGTACAGCCTACGCGGTGCCCCGGGGTGTTCCGTTCACCGAAATCCGATGGAACCGGCTATCAGGTGGCCGCAGAATCGGATGACCCGAGCAATCACGTGGCCTCTATGTCGAACGGCACCTCACGCGGCGGGTTCGGTGGCCGTGGCGTCGCAGGCGGCCCGCTCGCCACCCCGGGCGGGGACTGGTCCCCTCCCCCGGACTCGGCCACCTGGTCGTGATGGGCGCTGTCCCCGTCCGCACCGGGGTCGGGGGTGTCGCCGGCCTGGTTCCTGGATTGATTCTCGGTCTCTTCCCTTTCCGGGGCTTTCTTGTTGGCGTTCAACGGTTTTACCGGTTCTTCCCACGCCTCGGTCAACGCGTCCCGCACGATGCGCCGCGGGTCGTACTGACGCGGATCCAGCTTCTGCCAATCGATGTCGTCGAAGTCGGGCCCCAGCTCGGCGCGCACCTGGTCGCGGGCGCCCACCGCCATCCGCCGCACTTCCCGGACCATCCGGGCCAGCGACTCCGCGTACTCGGGCAACCGCTGCGGGCCGACGACCACCATGATGAGCGTCAAGATGACGAGAAGCTCACCGAGGTTCACGACTGGCCCATCCGATCTGTCACCGCAAGCGATCTGTTACAACAAGCCAACGATCAAGCGCACCGAGATTACCGGGCAGGCGGCGCCCGTCACCACCGGCCCACTCGCCACACCGCCTCACACGAATCGGCCGCCGCGACACCCACGTCGCCGGCGTTGACCGTCGTGCGACCCTGATGTGCGACCAGTGGCTGCGGCGAATGCTCCACAGACCCGGCCGGTGCTTGCGTATACGAGCCGAACAACTCCTGGGAGTGACTGGACCCTGGCTGTTCCTCCAGCGAACGACTGTCGGCGAGATTCTGCTGTGCCCCATCGGACGGCGCCGGCATCACCCGGGAAGGCTCGCTCTGCCGGGCGACGCTGACGTGCCCGGCCGCACCGATCACCGACAACGACACTCCCCCGGCCAGCATCGCCGCGACGACCCAGCGGGCGGAGTCACCGGGAATCGCGCCCGGCATCTGCGACGTGGGCGCCGCGGCCGGCGAACCGATGTCGCCCACCGGGGCGCGGTGCATCGACGCCAGCGAACGGGTGAGCGCCTCATCCGGGCACGGAGCAGCGCAGCCGCGCAACCTGCCCAGCAACTCCCGCTCGGCGCGCACCGCCGCCGCGCAACTCGCGCAGCTACCCAGGTGTCGCCGAGCCCGCTGCTCCTCGGCATCGGACAGATTCCCGCGGGCAAGGTCGGCGACCTGGTCATCGTCCAGGTGCGCACCTGGCAACGCCCAACCGGCCATACCCAAGGAAACCATGCCGCGGCTCACAGGGCAGGCAACGGGGAGCGGCGGAGCCGGCGACGCGGCCTGGCCGCCGGCGCGGGCGACTGGCCGGCATCGGCATGCGGGCCGCGGTGGGCCAGCTCGGTCCGCAACTGGGCTCTGGCCCGGTGGATGCGCGAGCGGACGGTGCCCAGCTTGAGCCCCAGGGTCTCGGCGATCTCCTCGTAGCTGAAGCCCTCGATGTCGCACAACACCACTGCGGCGCGGAACTCCGGCGTCAGTTTCGCCAGTGCGGCCTGTACGTCCAGGTCCAGGTTGTGGTGCTCGAACGCACGTTCCGGGCCGGGCTCGGGCGAGCGCATCCGCGCTCCGGAGTCCTCGTTCAGCGTGTCGAAGCGGATGCGCTGCCGACGCCGCACCTGGTCCAGGAACAGGTTGGTGGTGATCCGGTGCAACCAGCCCTCGAACGTGCCGGGCCGGTAGCTGTCCAGGGACCGGAACACCCGCACGAACACGTCTTGGGTGAGGTCCTCCGCGTCGTGCGGGTTGCCGGTGAGCCGGTAGGCCAGCCGGTATACCCGCGGCGAATGCTCGCGGACGATGTCCTCCCAGGTGGGCGGCACCCATCCGGCATCGGAATCTGCCACCGGTGAGGTCTGGGCCGCGAACACCGCAGGGTGCGTCGCAGTGGTCACCACGTCCTCCAAAGCTCTGGCAGGCCACAACCGGCCCACGATGCCTTCCAGGCTAGGGGTGCAAGCTGAGAAACAGCTGAGTGCGCCGAACAAGTACCCTTGGCCCGGTGAGCATCGAGCAGGCCAACGCCCGCTACTGCGAGCAGTTCCATCCCGAGCCGCTCGTGATCCAAGCGGCCAGGGACCGGGCGGCCCAACTCGGCTGCCTGCCGGTCTCGGCGGCGGTCGGGTCGACGCTGCGGTACATCGCCTCGGCCACCCAGGCCGAGAACGTGATCGAGGTGGGCACCGGCTCCGGCGTTTCGGGTCTGTACCTTCTGGAAGGGATGCGCCGCACCGGCATGCTCACCTCCATCGACCTCGACGCGGAGCGTCAGCACGCGGCGGCCGAGGCATTCGTCGACGCCGGGGCCGCCCGCAGCCGGTTCCGCCTGATCAACGGCGACGGCCTGGACGTGCTGTCCAGGCTGCGGGACGCCGCCTACGACCTGGTCCTGCTGGACGGCCAGAAAACCGATCCGCAGGAGTACTTCGACCACGCGGTGCGTGTCCTGCGCACCGGCGGCACGCTGGCCATGGACAACGCCCTGTGGAAGGGCCGGGTGGCCGACCCCGCCCGGCGCGACCCGCAGACCTCGGCCGTCCGCGAACTGGGCCGGCTGGTCCGCGAACGCACCGACCTGATCTCCACGATGCTGAACATCGGCGACGGCCTGCTCGTGCTGTCCAGGCTGCGGGACGCCGCCTACGACCTGGTCCTGCTGGACGGCCAGAAAACCGATCCGCAGGAGTACTTCGACCACGCGGTGCGTGTCCTGCGCACCGGCGGCACGCTGGCCATGGACAACGCCCTGTGGAAGGGCCGGGTGGCCGACCCCGCCCGGCGCGACCCGCAGACCTCGGCCGTCCGCGAACTGGGCCGGCTGGTCCGCGAACGCACCGACCTGATCTCCACGATGCTGAACATCGGCGACGGCCTGCTGCTGGCCACCAAACGGGCGCCTTGACGGTCAACCGAGCCGGTCCTCCAGCCACCGCAGCAACGCCCGCACGCCGAAACCCGTCGGCCCCTTGGCCAGTTCACCCTGTGCCCGGTCGGCACGCGCGGGGCCGGCGATGTCCAGGTGCGCCCACGGGGCGTCGCCGGCGA
>PDSI01000248.1 GCA_002748415.1 Micrococcales bacterium
GGCATTGAACCGGTTGGTTCACACCGCGCGGGACACCGGTCGTGCTGCCGACCCCGAAGAGGTTGCCGAGCAGGTGCGGTGGTTCGACCAGGCCATCGCCGTCGGCCTGAAGAATCACCCCCGAGCAGCCGGGCGGAAACAGACCCCCACGAGAAACCTACTGCACCGGATAAAGACCCGACGCGAGGAGTACCTCCGCTACCGAGCAATGATCAGAACCTGTGGATGGCACTCGGCGAGGTGACGTAGAAGAGGCGTACCTCCCGAGCAAGATCGAAGCCCATGCTCGAGTTCGAATCGAGGTCGGCGTTGGCGCGCCGGCTCGGGAAGGTACGCCCATGTTCACGGTAGTCCACGAGGAGAACCAGTCCCAGCAGTACGGCCCGGCGGCGGTCGGCGGGTCGTTGCTCGACGAGCTCGCCCGTGACGGCGCGCGGCAGATGCTGGCCGCGGCGCTGTTGGCCGAGGTCGCTGCCTATGTCGAGGCGCACGCGGGCGAGGTCGACGAGGACGGTCGCCGGTTGGTGGTCCGCAACGGGTTCCACGACCCGCGTGAGGTCGCGACGGCGGCTGGGGCGGTGCCGGTGCGTCAGCCCCGGGTCAACGACAAGCGCATCGACGAGACCACCCGGGGAGCGGAAGCGGTTCTCCTCGGCGATCCTGCCGGCGTGGGCACGGAAGTCGCCAGGCGTCGCCGAGGTGCTGCCCCTGCTCTACGTGCACGGCCTGTCGTCGGGGGACTTCGTGCCGGCGCTGGAGCAGTTCCTCGGCTCGACCGCGGGCCTGTCCGCGGCCACGGTCACCCGGCTGACCGCCCAGTGGCAAGACGACGCGTCGGCGTTCGCGACGCGGTCGCTGAACGACAGCGACTACGTGTACCTGTGGGTCGACGGGATCCACCTCAAGGTCCGCCTCGAGCAGGACACGGTGTGCCTGCTGGTGATGATCGGCGTCCGGGTCGACGGCACCAAGGAACTCGTCGCGCTCTCCGAGGGGTTCCGCGAGTCCTCGGAGTCGTGGGCCGACCTGCTGGGTGACTGCAAGCGCCGCGGGATGCGCGCCCCAGCCCTGGCGGTCGGCGACGGCGCGCTGGGGTTCTGGAAGGCCCTGCGCGAGGTGTTCCCCGAAACCAAGGAGCAGCGCTGCTGGTGGCACAAGCTCGGCAACGTTCTCGCCGCCCTGCCGAAGTCGGCACACCCCGGCGCGAAGGCCGCGCTGGCGGAGATCTACAACGCCGAGGACAAGGACCACGCTCTGGCCGCGGCGAAGGCGTTCGCCGCCGACTACGGCGCCAAGTGGCCCAAGGGCCGTCGCCAAGGTCACCGACGACCTCGACGTCCTGCTGGCGTTCTACGACTACCCCGCCGAGCACTGGATCCACCTGCGCACCACGAACCCGATCGAGTCGACCTTCGCAACTGTCCGTCTTCGGCAGCGGGTGACCACGGGGCCCGGCTCCAGGGCCGCCGGCATCGCGATGGCGTTCAAGCTCATCGAGTCCGCACAGAACCGGTGGCGCGCCGTCAACGCACCCCACCTCGTCGCCCTCGTCCGCGCGGGCGCCGAGTTCAAGAACGGCAAGCTCGTCGAACGACCCGACGAATCAGGAGGTGACGCTCACGCCGCATGACACGCCGATCCACAGGTCTTGACTATTCCTCGACGTCTTGTCACCCACGTCAGCGATGGTCGGTTGGTTCTCAGTCCCTTTGGCCAGTCCGTAGAGCGCGCGGCGACCACCGCTCCTCCTGTTGCTCCGCGCTGGTTGGGGGCCGGCCAAGGTCGGTTGGGCCGCGACGGGCGCACCAGCGTGCGTCGCAGCGGAGGACAGTTCGCGACTCCCGGCAGGAGAATGCGTCCTTCTGGGCGGTGTGACGCTGTTGCGCATGGACGTGGACAGAGCAGCGAACCGGCGGCGTGGCGGGTCACTTGAGGCAGGGACGCGGCGCTGGTCCGGCGGCCAAGTAGCGGCTCAAGAACTCCTACGACGCCAAGCCCCAGCGCCCGTGGACGACTTAAGACGACCGATGCTGCCGAGGCTGCCAATCCCGCCTCTGGCCTGCTACGTTGCAGGTTCTTGGTTGTCGTCCGAAGGCGTGCCTGGGCAGCGCCAGTCAAGCCTCCGGCCTGCTACGGATCAGAAGGTTTGGGGTTCGAATCCCTACGGGCGCGCCGGCGTTTGCGCAGGTCAGCAGCCTAGTCGCGGTCGGCTCGGGTCGCCACTCTGGCTGCTCATCCCTTACGCCATACCTTTGCGGTCCCGGGGCTGGAGGGGTCGGTCCGGTGACCGAGCGCATCGGTTTGCTGACGCTGAGGTGATGAGCAAGTCCGAACTGAGTCGTCCTCGTTGCCGCGCTGCGCACGCACGCATCAGCGCCGGCGCGGCTTGGGCTGCACGTGCATCCTGAATGTCCCTTTGATGGTGCGGCCGGTGGTGTCTTGGACCTGCAGTCGGACCTGTTTCACGCCGCGCATCCGGTTCGGCAAGCGGCCCTGGAGCCGCACCACCGTGCGGGTCCGGTTGAGGCGGATGTTGAGGCCGGGTGGGCGGCTGCGCAGTCCGCGCCAGCGGTAGCCGGGCTCGCCGTCCCTGATCTTGATCAGGGTGCGGAAGACCTTCCCGGCCTGGCCGCGGCCCAGCCACTTGCGGGAGTTCCACCGCAGCGGGTCGGCCGCCACGGGGTCCTCGACCTCGGGCTCTTCGGCCCCGGGGTCCTGGACCTCGGGCTCATCAGGACCCGGCTTGGGGTCCGGCTCAGTGTCCAGGTCTGGGTCCGGTGTCCGGGTCTGGGTCCGGTGTCGGGTCTGGGTCCGGTGTCGGGTCCGGATCCGGTGTCGGGTCCCGGTCCGGCTCCGGATCGGGCTCTACGTCGACTTTCAGCTGCACGCCCCGGGGCTGGCCCGAGCTGTCGGCCGCCGTGGCGATGAAGGAGAACGTGCCGGCGCGAGTGGGCGTGCCGGTCAGCTCGCCGGCGTCGGTCACCGAGAGGCCGCCGGACTCGCCGGAGACGGTGACGCTGTACGGCGCCTTCCCGTCCCAGATGTCCACCACGTGGCCGCTCGCCGGCTGGTTGACCACCAGCGGTGGCACGTTCTTGCCCAGCACTCGCAGCGGCGGCACCATCTCGGTCATCGTGCGCGTGATCTGGTAGCGGCCGAGGCTGCCGTAGGCGGAGTGGTTCGGGCCGCTGCCCCCTTGGACGTAGGCGGTGTAGATCGCCGTCTCGCCGGGCAGCTCCACGGTCACCGAGGCATCCAGCCCGGTGGCGTGGGAGCTGGTGTGCCGCGCCGAGGGCGGGTTGAACCGCCCCGGCATGTCCGGAGTCGTGCGGGACGCGGTAGTGGATCTGGGTGCTGCGGTCGGTTGAGGGCGCTGCTTTCGGTCGTGCGTTGTAGGCGGTGGCCGGGGTCGCTCGGTGCGGCAGGGACCGGTGCGGACGGTGGTGGTTGTAGGCGGTCACGAAAGCCTCGATCAGGGCCTGGAGCTGGGGCAGACGAGCTAACTCCACGTCAGCAGGCTCGACAAGGGCGACGATCGGGACCTAGAGTCGGCGCCCTCAGCATCCGCCGACGGGGGAGAACCTGCTGATGAACACCAGACCACGACACCTAGTCACAGCGGCCGCACCTGCCCGCACACCGAGCGGCGCCGCTACGTGCGGAAGCCAGCGGGAGCTGTGGGATGCGTTGGTGCATGTGCTGGTGGCGGAGCGTGCGGCGGCGGCGCCGGATGCCGTGGCAGTGGCGTTCGGCGAGGAGCGGGTGTCGTACGGCGAGCTGGATGCGCGGGCGAATCGGTTGGCGCGGCATCTGATCGCGTGCGGTGTGCGGCCGGAGTCGCTGGTCGGCGTGTGCCTGGAGCGCTCGGCCGAGCTCGTGGTCGCGGTGTTGGCGGTGTTGAAGGCGGGCGCGGCGTTCGTGCCGCTCGATCCCGAGTACCCGGCGGAGCGGTTGGGGTGGATGCTCGAGGACTGCGCGGCGTCCGTCGTCGTGACGCAGCGGGCGCTTGCCGGCGCGTTGCCCGAGTTCGAGGCGCGCCTGGTCCTCGTCGACGAGGATGCCGCGGCGATAGCCGGACAGCCCTCCGGCGACCCGGGCGTCGAGACGGGTCCGGACTCGTTGGCGTACGTGATGTTCACGTCGGGGTCCACGGGCCGGCCGAAGGGTGTGCTGGTCGAGCACCGGTCGATCGTGCGGCTGGTCTGCGGCGCGGACTTCGCGCAGCTGAGCGCCGATGAGGTGTTCCTGCAGCTGGCGCCGGTGAGCTTCGACGCCTCGACGCTGGAGATCTGGGGCGCGCTGGTGCACGGCGCCCGGCTGGTGGTGTTCCCGCCGCAGCCGCCGACGGTGGGCGAGCTGCGCCGGGTCATCGCCGAGCACGAGGTGTCGGTGTTGTGGCTGACGGCGTCGCTGTTCAACGTCGTGATCGACGAGGACCCGTCGGTGCTCGCTCCGGTCGAGCAGCTGCTGATCGGCGGCGAGGCGCTGTCGGTCCCGCACGTCCGCAAGGCGCTGGCCGCGCTGCCCGAGACGCAGATCATCAACGGGTACGGGCCGACGGAGAACACGACGTTCACGTGCTGTCATCCGATCCCACGCGAGCTGGGCGAGGTGGGGTCGGTGCCGATCGGCCGGCCGATCGCCAACACCGAGGTGCTGGTGGTCGACGAGCAGCTCGAGCCGGTCGGCGTCGGCGTCCCGGGTGAGCTGTGCACGTCCGGGCTCGGCCTTGCGCGCGGGTACCTGCAGCGTCCTGAGTTGACGGCGGAGCGGTTCGTCGCGCATCCGTTCCGGGCCGGGGAGCGGATGTACCGCACCGGCGACCTGGTGCGCTGGCGCGAAGACGGGACGCTGGAGTACCTGGGACGGATCGACCAGCAGGTCAAGCTCCGCGGCTTCCGCATCGAGCTCGGCGAAATCCAGGCCGCGTTGACCAGCCACCCGGCGGTGGGCGACGCGGCGGTCGTCGTCGTCGGCGAGGGGCGTGACAAGCGCCTCGTCGCGTACGTCGTCGCCGACGGCGAGCAGCCGTCCGCAGGCGAGCTGCGCGCGCACCTCGAGGCGGCGCTGCCGGCGTACATGGTGCCTTCGGCGTTCGTCGCGCTCGACGCGCTGCCGCTCAACCCCAACGGCAAGCTCGACCGCGACGCGCTGCCGGCGCCGGAAGGTGACGCGCCGGCGCCGGCCGAGTACGCGGCGCCGCGCGACGGGCACGAGGCCCTGCTCGCGCGGACGTGGGGCGAGGTGCTGGGCGTCGAGCGGGTCGGGATCCACGATAACTTCTTCGCGCTCGGCGGCGACTCGATCGTCGCGATCCAGGTCGTCGCGCGGCTGCGCCGCCACGGGGTGACTCTGAGCCCGAAGCTCATCTTCGAGCACCAGTCGATCGCGGCGCTCGCCGCTGCGGCGGGACCGAGCACGACGCAGGCCGACCAGGGGCCGGTCGTCGGCGAGGCGCCCTTGACGCCGATCCAGCGCTGGTTCTTCGAGCAGGACCTGCCGCGCCGCGACCACTTCAACCAGGCCGTGCTCCTCGCGCTGCCCGCCGACGTCGACGCTGCGGCGCTCGGCGCCGCCGTCGACGCGCTCGTCGAGCACCACGACGCCCTGCGCCTGCGCACGAACGGGGAGCGCCTGCGCTTCGAGACGCCTGGCGCCGCCGGCGGGCTGGAGCAGCTCGAGCTGCCGGACCAGGAGGATCGCGCGGCGGCGATCGAGCAGCTCGCGCAGCAGGTCCAGGCCGGGCTCGACCTCGAGCACGGCCCCGTCGCGCGCTTCGCCCGCATCGGCCTCGACCGGCTGCTCCTCGTCGTCCACCACATCGCCGTCGACGCCGTGTCGTGGCGGATCCTCGTCGACGACCTCGCGCGCGGCTACGAGCAGGCGGCCGCCGGTCGACCCGTCGACCTCGGCGACAAGACCACCTCGTTCAAGACGTGGGCCGAGCTGCTGCAGCGCGAAGCCGCGGGCGAGCCGGACGCCGCCGAGGCCGAGCACTGGACGACGGTGCCCGCCGCGCCGCTCCCGCTCGACCACCCGGCCGGGCGCAACACGCTGGCCTCTGCGGACGCGATCACGGTCGCGCTCGACGCGGACGAGACGCTCGCGCTCCTCCGCGAGGCGCCCAAGGCGTACCGCTCGCGCGTCGACGACCTCCTGCTCACGGCGCTCGCGCAGGCGCTCACCGCGTGGACGGGCGACGACGTCGCGTCCGTCGCGGTCGAGAGCCACGGGCGGCACGAGGACCTCTTCGACGGTGTGGACCTGTCGCGGACCGTCGGGTGGTTCACGACGATGCACCCGGTCGCGCTGCCCGGGCCCACGGATCCGGGCACCGCGGTCAAGGCGGTCAAGGAGCGGCTGCGCTCCGTGCCGCGCCACGGCCTGGGGTACGGCGTGCTGCGGCACCTGTGCGGCGACGCCGACCTGGCCGCGCGGCGGCCGCAGATCAGCTTCAACTACCTCGGCCAGCTCGGCGCCGGCCGCGGCGGGCCCTTCGCGCCGACACCCGAGCCGACGGGGCTCGCGACCAGCCTGGAGGGCCGGCGTGGCCACGTTCTCGAGGTCACGGGCGGCGTGGTGCGCGACCGCCTGCAGATGACGTGGACGTACTCGGGGAACCTCCACGACCCTGACACGATCGCGGCGCTCGCGGCGAGCTTCAAGGAGCGGCTCCGCGCGATCGTGGCGCACTGCACGTCGCCGGGCGCCGGCGCGCTGACGCCGTCCGACGTGCCGCTGGCGGCGCTGGATCAGACCGAGCTCGACCGCCTGACGCAGGACGCGCCGGTGGAGGACGTCTACGCGCTGTCCGGCCTTCAGCAGGGGCTGCTGTTCCACACGCTGCTCGAGCGTGAGTCGAGCATGTACTTCGAGCAGGTTCGCTGGCGCCTCGCCGGGCCGCTGGATCCCGACGCGTTCCGCGACGCGTGGCAGCGGGCGGCCGACCGCCATCCGGTGCTGAGGACCGCGATCGCCTACGGTGCCGACGGGCGGCCGCGGCAGGTCGTGCACGAGCGCGCGCCGGTGCCCTTCGAGCAGCACAATCTGCGCGCGCTCGACCCGGACGTGCGCGAGGCGCGCATCGGCGCGCTCCTCGCCGCCGACCTCGACCGCGGGTTCGAGCTCGAGCGCCCGCCGCTTATGCGGCTGACGCTGCTGCGCACCGGCGACGCCGAGCACGAGCTGGTGTGGAGCTTCCACCACCTCCTGCTCGACGGCTGGAGCGTCTCGACCGTCCTCGGCGAGGTCCTCGGGTTCTACGGCGACCCGCACTTCGCGCCCGAGCCGGTCCGCCCGTACCGCGACTACGTGGCGTGGCTCGCCGAGCAGGACCTCGACGCCGCCGAGCGCTGGTGGCGCGGCGAGCTCGGCGGCTTCGAAGCGGCGACGCCGCTTGCGGTCGACCGTCCCGCGGCGCCGGGCGGCGATGCCGAGCCCGGCGAGTGGCACGGCGCCGTCCCGCGGGCGCTCGCCGCGCGGCTCGACGAGCTGGGACGCGAGCGCCGGCTGACGCTGAACACGGTGGCGCAGGGTGCGTGGGCGCTCTTGCTCTCGCGCTACAGCGGCGAGGACGACGTCGTCTTCGGCACCACGGTGGCCGGCCGGCCGCCGGCGCTCGACGGCGTCGAGCGAATGGTCGGCCTGTTCATCAACACGCTCCCGGTCCGCGTGCGGCTCGATCCGGCCGCCGCCTCGGAGGGCTGGCTGAGCGACCTCCAGCGACGTCAGGCCGAGACGCGCGAACTCGAGTTCACGCCGCTCGCGCAGGTCCAGGCGTGGAGCGACGTGCCGCCCGGCGAGCCGCTGTTCGAGTCGCTGCTCGTGGTCGAAAACTACCCCTTCGCCACCGCATCGGCGGGCGGCGGCATCGCGGTCACGCCCGTGGGCGCGCGTGAGCACACGAACTACCCGATGACGGTCGTGCTCGTGCCCGGCGACGGCCTCGGCCTGCATCTCTTCTACGACCGGCGGCGCTTCGAAGCGGACGTGGTGGAGCGCCTGGCCGGGCACTTCGTGCGGCTGCTGGAGGGGCTGGTGGAGGCGCCCGATGCGCCAGTGGGCGAGCTCGGTCTGCTGTCGGAGCGTGAGCGCGACGCGCTGGTGCGCGGCGTCAACGAGACGGCGGCGCCGGTGCCGGACGGGGTGGTGCAGGGGTGGTTCGCCGAGCGCGTGTCGGAGCGGCCGGATGCGGCGGCGGTGGTGTTCGCGGGTGCGGAGCTGTCGTACCGCGCGTTGGATCGGCGGGCGCAGGCGGTGGCGGCGCGGCTGGCCGAGCGCGGGGTGGGGCGGGGCCATCTGGTCGCGCTGTGTCTGGAGCGCTCGCCGGAGCTGGTCGCCGCGCAGCTCGGCGTGCTGAAGGCCGGCGCCGGATTCGTCCCCGTTGACCCGTCGTATCCGGAGGAGCGGCGGGCGTTCATGCTCACCGACTGCGGGGCGGCCGCGGTGATCGACCGCACCTTCTTCGACGGCCTGCCGGACGCCGGGTTCGAGGCCGTCCCCGTCGGCGCGACCGATGTCGCGTACGTGATCTACACGTCGGGGTCGACGGGGCGACCGAAGGGCGTCGTGATCGAGCATGGCGGCCTCGCGAACCTTATCGCGGCCGCTCGGACTGACTTCGCGCTGGACACCGAGAGCCGGGTGCTGCAGTTCTCGTCGCCGAGCTTCGACGGGTCGGTGTGGGAGACGTTCATGGCGCTGGCTTGGGGCGGCGCCCTGTGTCTCAGCCGCCGCGGTGGCGGGTTCAGCGTCGACGAGCTGGTGGCGCAGATCCGTGAGGAGCGCGTCTCGCTGGTGATGATGCCGCCGTCGGCGCTGGGCGTCCTGCCGGACGAGGATCTCCCGAGCCTGCAGACCGTGATCGCGGGTGGCGAGAAGTGCCTTGCGGAGCTGGGCGAGCGCTGGTCGAAGGACGGCCGCGCGTTCGTCAACGCGTACGGCCCGACGGAGGCGAGCGTGTGCGTGTCGATCGCGCGCTTCGACGGCGAAAGCGACCGCGCGACGGTCCCCATCGGGACGCCGCTCGCGAACACCCAGCTCTACGTCCTCGACGCCGCGATGCAACTCGTGCCGGTCGGCGTGCCAGGCGAGCTGTACGTCGGCGGCGCCGGACTGGCCCGCGGCTACCTCAACCGGCCCGCGCTCACCGCAGAGCGGTTCGTCGCAAGCCCGTTCGACGCGGGCGAGCGGTTGTACCGCACCGGCGATCTGGTGCGCAGGCTCGCCGACGGCCAGCTCGAGTTCGTCGGGCGCGTCGACCATCAGGTCAAGCTGCGCGGCTTCCGCATCGAGCTCGGCGAGATCGAGGCCGCACTCGCCGACCAGCCCGGCGTCGGCGAGGCCGTCGCGATCGTCCGCGACAGCCGGCTCGTCGCCTACGTCGGCGGCGACAGCCTCGACGAAGACGCGATCACCCAGGCGCTGAAGGAGCGGCTGCCCGCGCACATGGTCCCGTCGGCGCTCGTCGTTCTCGACGCCCTGCCGCTGACCCCGAACGGCAAGATCGACCGCGCCGCCCTGCCCGAGCCCGACCGCGGGCCGACCGAGGAGCACGTCGCGCCCGGGACCGCGACCGAGCGCGTCCTGGCGCAGGTGTGGAGCGAGGTGCTCGGCCTCGACGCGGTCGGCGTCCACGACAACTTCTTCGCGCTCGGCGGCGACTCCATCCTCTCCATCCAGGCCGTCGGACGAGCGCGCGAGCTCGGCGTCTCCGTCACGCCGCGGCTCCTGTTCGACCACCCGACGATCGCGCAGCTCGCCGAACTGGCGGGCAGCGTCAGCATCGACGCCGAGCAGGGGCGGGTCACCGGCACGGCGCCGCTCACGCCGATCCAGCACTGGCTCTTCGAGCAGCATCCCGACGACCAGCGGCACTTCGGGCAGGCGGCCCTCCTGGCGCTCGCACCCGGCGCAGACGACGGCGCGCTCGCCGCCGCGGTCGAGGCGCTCGGCGAGCACCACGACGCCCTTCGCCTGCGCGCCACGGCGGAGGAGCAGCGCTTCACCGACGAGGTGCCGCGACTGGAGCGGCGAGCGGACACCGACGTCGACGTCGCGCTCGCCGAGATCGAGGCGTCGCTCGACGTCGCCCGCGGCCCGGTCGCGCGGTTCGTCAGGCTCGGCGACGACCACCTCGTCGCCGCGGTCCACCACCTCGCCGTCGATGCGGTGTCGTGGCGGATCCTCCTCGACGACCTCCGCCGCGCCTACGAGCAGGCGCACGCGGGCCAGCCTGTCGACCTCGGGCCGAAGACGACAAGCCTCAAGGCGTGGGCGCAGCGGCTCGCCGAGTACGCGCGCGGCGAGGAGCTCGCGCGGGAGGCGGAGCGCTGGCTCGGCGCCCCCGAGATCGCCCCGCTCCCGCTCGACCATCCGTCCGGCGAGAACACCGTCGCGTCGGGCGACACCGTCGTCGTCACGCTCGACGCGGAGACGACCAGCGCGCTGACCGACCAGATCCCGGCCGCGCACCGGGCCGACGTCGACGCGGTGCTGCTCACGGCGCTCGCCGACGTGGTGACGGGGTGGACCGGCGAGACCGCGGTGGCGGTCGCGATCGAGACACACGGCCGCGAGGATCTGCTCGACGGCGTCGACCTCTCGCGGACCGTCGGCTGGTTCACGAGCCTCGCGCCGCTCGTGCTGCACCCCGACCGCAGCGACGGCCCCGTCACCTCGCTGACGGCCATCAAGGAGCAGGTGCGGGCGATCCCGCACCGCGGGATCGCCTACGGGCTCCTGCGCTACCTGCGCGACGACGCGGACCTCGCCGAGCGCCTCGCGCGCCGCGCCCCGCAGATGAGCTTCAACTACCTCGGACGCGTCGGCGGCGCCGCGAGCGCCGGGCCGTTCGCGCCCGTCGGCGGCAGCTCGCCGCTCGCGTTCGCGCCCGCCACGGGCACCGCCGGCACCGCGACCGGCCGCCGCGCCCATGTCCTGGAGATCAACGCGGCTGTCGCCGACGGACGGCTGACGGTGGCATGGACGTACTCCCGCGCGCTCCATGAGCGAGCGACGGTCGAGGGCCTCGCGGCGCGGTTCGAGGAGCGCCTGCGTGAGCTGATCGCGCACTGCACCGGGACCGCTGGCCGGCTGACGCCGTCCGACGTCCCTCTCGCGGGCCTCAGCTCGCGCAAGCTCGACAAGGTCCTCCGACGGGTGAAGGAGCGCTAGGCGATGGCGACGCCCCAGGCCGCCCGGCACGAGATCGAGGACGTCTACCCGCTCTCGCCACTCCAGCAGGGCATGCTGTTCCACAGCCTGCTCGAGCCGGAGTCGACGGTGTACTTCGAGCAGATCCGGTGGGGCCTGCGCGGCCGGCTCGACCCCGACGGCCTGCGGCTGGCGTGGCAGCAGACGATCGACCGGCACCCGGTCCTGCGCTCGGCGATCGTCTGGGAGGAGGACGAGCCGCTGCACGTCGTCCGCGGGAGCGTCGAGGTCCCGTTCGACGAGCTCGACCTGTCCGGTCTGACACAGGACGAGCAGGGCGCGCGGATCGCCGCCCTGCTCGAGGAGGACCGCTCGCGCGGCTTCGACTTCGCGTCGGCGCCGCTCATGCGGCTGCACCTGATCCGGACGGCCGCGGCGGAGCACGAGCTGGTCTGGAGCTTCCACCACCTGCTGCTCGACGGGTGGAGCGTCGCCAACGTGCTCGGCGAGGTCTTCGGCCGCTACGCCGACCCCGACCGCTACGTCCGCAACGGCGGCTCGGTCGCCGTCCGGCCGTACCGCGAGTACATCGCGTGGCTCGCCGAGCGCGACCTCGACGACGCCGAGGCCTACTGGCGCCGCGCCCTCGCCGGCTTCCACGCGCCCACGCCGCTCGGCGTCGACCGGCCCGTCGCCACCGGCGCGCCGCCCGAGGAGCCCGGCGCCGTCCGCCGCGAGATCGGCGCGGGCGTCACGCGCTGGCTCACGGGCTGGGCACGCGACCGGGGCCTCACGCTATACACGCTCGTGCAGGGAGCCTGGGCGCTGCTCCTCAGCCGCTACAGCGGCGAGCGCGACGTCGTGTTCGGCGCCACAGTCGCGGGGCGGCCGGCCGAGCTGCCCGGCGTCGAGCGGATGGTGGGCCTGTTCATCAACAGCCTGCCCGTGCGCGTGACCGTCGACGGCGAGGCCGCGGTCGAGCCGTGGCTCGCGAGCCTCCAGTCGAGCCTCGCGGAGGTGCGCGAGCACGAGGCGACGCCGCTGGCGCAGATCCAGGCGTGGAGCGAGCTCGAGCCCGGCGCGGCGCTCTTCGAGAGCGTCCTCGCCTTCGAGAGCTTCCCGCTCGACGCGGAGCCCGATCACCCGGTCGCCGGGCTGGAGTTCGTGCCGCGCGGCGCACGCGAGCACACCCACTACGCGCTGTCGTTCGCGGTCGTCCCGGGCGACAGTCTGAAGCTGAACCTCTTCTACGACCGCCGGCGGTTCGACGAGCCGACGATCGAGCGGCTCGCCGAGCACTTCACCCACCTGCTCGTCTCGCTCGCCGAGTCGCCGCAGCCGCGCCTCGCCGACCTCTCGCCGCTGACCGCGGCCGAGCGCGAGGAGGTGCTGGTCGAGTGGAACGACACTGCCCTCGACGCCGACTACCTGCCCGTCCACGAGATGGTGGCGCGGCACGCGGCGGCGCGACCGGAGGCGCCCGCGGTCGTCATGGGCGACGAGGAGCTCTCCTACGGCGAGCTCGACGCCCGCGCCAACCAGGTCGCGCACCACCTGCGCGCCCTCGGCGTCGGGCGCAAGGCGATCGTCGGCCTGTGCGCCGAGCGGTCGATCGAGCTGATCGTCGGGCTCGTCGGGATCCTCAAGGCCGGCGCCGCCTACGTCCCGCTCGACCCCGAGTACCCGCCCGAGCGGCTCGCGTTCATGATCGCGGACACGGCGGCCCCGGTGCTCCTGACGCAGCGCGCGATCGCGCCGCGCCTGCCGGAGCATGACGCCGCGGTCGTGCTGCTCGACGCCGACCGCCCGGCGATCGAGGCCCGGCCGACCACGCCGCTCGGCCTCGCGGCGCCGCCAAGTCTGCGCGCGGCGGTCATCTACACCTCCGGCTCGACCGGGCGGCCGAAGGGCGTGATGTTCGAGCACGGCGGGCTCGCGAACCTCGCGCGGGCGCAGGTCGAGCTGTTCGCCGTCCCGGCCGACGGGCGCGTCCTGCAGTTCTCTTCGATCAGCTTCGACGCGGCGACGTGGGAGACCGTCATGGCCCTGTGGGCGGGGGCGGCGCTCTGCCTGAGCGGCCGCGGCAGCGCGTTCTCCGGCGACGACCTCGTCGCGCAGCTCCGCGAGGACCGCATCACGATCGCGACGATCCCGCCGTCGGCGCTCACGATGGCCGAGCCGGGCGACCTGCCCGACCTCGACGTCCTCGTCACGGCCGGCGAGGCCTGCCCGCCCGAGCTGGCGCGCTGCTGGTCGCCGGGGCGTCGCTTCTTCAACGCCTACGGCCCCACGGAGACGACCGTGTGCGCGACTGCGCTGCACGTGACCGACCCGGCCGCCGCGACGATCCCGATCGGCCGGCCGATCGCCAACGCGCGGGTCTACATCGTCGACGAGCACTTCGAGCCGACCGCCGTCGGCGTGCCCGGCGAGCTGTGCGTGGGCGGCGCGGGCGTCACGCGCGGGTACCTCAACCGCCCCGGCCTGACCGCCGAGCGGTTCGTGCCCGACCCGTTCGGCGAGCCGGGAGGCCGCCTGTACCGGACGGGCGACCTCGCCCGCCGGCGCGCCGACGGGACGATCGAGTTCCTCGGGCGCATCGACCATCAGGTCAAGGTCCGCGGCTTCCGGATCGAGCTCGGCGAGGTCGAGGCCGCGCTCGCCTCGCATCCCGGCGTCCGCGAGGCCGTCGCGGTCGCGCGGGGCGAGGGCGCCGAGCGCCGGCTGGTGGGCTACGTCGTCCGCGGCGAGGACCCGCCGGGCCCGTCTGAGCTGCGCGCGTGGCTCGAGCGGACGCTCCCGCGCCACATGGTGCCGGCGGCGTTCGTCGCGCTCGACGCCTTCCCGCTGACGCCGAACGGCAAGGTCGATCGCAAGGCGCTGCCCGAGCCGGAGGGCGAGCGCCCGGAGCTGCGCTTCCGCTACGTGCCGCCGCGCACGCCCACGGAGGAGGTCGTGGCCGGCGTGTGGGCCGACGTGCTCGGGCTCGACCGCGTCGGCGTGCACGACAGCTTCTTCGAGCTCGGTGGCGACTCGATCGTCTCGATCCAGGTCGTCGCGCGGGTGCGCGCGCTCCTCGGGGTCGACCTCTCGCTGCGCGACCTGTTCGACGCCTCCACCGTGGCGGCGCTCGGCGAGACCGTGCAGCGCGCGCTCGAGGCGGGGATCACCGCGCCGGCGCCGATCGAGCCGGTGTCACGCGACGAGGGCCTGCCGCTGTCGTTCGGCCAGCAGCGGCTGTGGTTCATCGACCAGCTCGAGGGCGGCGCGGCCTACAACACGTCGATCGCGCTGCGGCTGGCCGGAGCGCTTGAGGTCGACGCGCTGCGCACGGCGCTCGCGGGCGTCGTGGACCGCCACGAGATCCTCCGAACGACCTTCCCGGCCGTCGACGGCGAGCCCAGCCAGGTCATCGCCGCCACCGCCGTGGCCGCCGGCCTCGAGGTGCGCGACCTGAGCGGCCTGCCCGAGGAGGAGCGCGGCGCCGAGGCCGACCGGATCGCGGCGGCCGACGTCCGGCGCCCGTTCGACCTGGCCGGCGGCCCGCTGCTGCGCGCGCTGCTCCTGCGGCGCTCCGCGCACGACCACGTCCTCGTTCTGTCGATGCACCACATCGTGTGCGACGGCTGGTCGCTCGGCGTCCTGACCCGCGACCTGGGTGCGCTGTACCGCGCCGCGGTCGCGGAGGCCGCGCCCGCGCTGGACCCGCTGCCGGTCCAGTACGCCGACTTCGCGGTCTGGCAGCGGCGGCGGCTCGCGGGCGAGGAGCTCGACCGTCAGCTGGGCTTCTGGCGCGAGGAGCTGGCCGGGCTGCCGGAGCTGCTCGAGCTGCCCGCCGATCGGCCGCGGCCGCCCGTCCAGAGCCTCCACGGCGCCGCGCATCCGTTCACCGTCGACGCCGACGTGACGGCGGCGCTCAAGGAGCTGGCGCGCGACCACGACGCCACGCTGTTTGTGGTCCTGCTCGCGGCGTTCGGCGTCCTGCTCTCGCGCTTCGCCCGCGAACGCGACATCGCCGTGGGGACGCCGGTCGCCGGGCGCGGGGCGCAGGAGACCGAGGATCTCGTCGGCTTCTTCGTCAACACGCTCGTGCTCCGCTGCGACCTCGCGGGCGATCCGTCCTTCGACGACCTCGTCGACCGCGTGCGCGAGACCGCGCTGCGCGCGTACGCGCACCAGGACGTGCCGTTCGAGCGGCTCGTCGACGAGCTCGCGCCCAACCGCAGCCTCAGCCACAGCCCGCTCTTCCAGGTCGTGTTCTCGCTTCAGAACGCGCCGCTCGAGCAGGTCGACCTCGCCGGGGTCGACGCCGAGCCGTACGCCGTCGCGCTCCAGACCACCAACTTCGACCTGTCGCTGCACGTCGCCGAGGACGACGGCGGCCTCAGTGGCGTGTTCGAGTACGCGACCGAGCTCTTCGACGCAGCGACGATCGAGCGGCTCGCGGCGCGCTTCAACGACGTGCTCGCCGCCGTCGCGGCGCGGCCGGAGCGCCCCGTCTCCGACGTGCCGCTGCTGGCCGACGAGGAGCGCTCCGTCGTCCTCGACGAGTGGGCGCTCTCGCGGGTCGACGTGCCGGCCGTCGCCGTGCACCGGCTCGTGGCGCAGTGGGCCGCGGTGACGCCGGACGCCATTGCGCTCGTCTCGGAGCAGGAGACCCTCTCGTACCGCGAGCTCGACGCGCGGGCGAACCGGCTGGCGCGTCATCTGATCGCGTGCGGGGTGCGGCCGGAGTCGCTGGTCGGCGTGTGCCTGGAGCGCTCCGTCGAGTTAGTCGTCGCCTTGCTGGCGGTGTTGAAGGCGGGTGCGGCGTTCGTGCCGCTGGATCCGGACTACCCGGCGGAGCGGTTGGGGTGGATGCTCGAGGACTGCGCGGCGCCGGTGGTCGTGACGCAGCGGGCGCTTGCCGGCGCGTTGCCCGAGTTCGAGGCGCGCCTGGTCCTCGTCGACGAGGATGCCGCGGCGATAGCCGGACAGCCCTCCGGCGACCCGGGCGTCGAGACGGGTCCGGACTCGTTGGCGTACGTGATGTTCACGTCGGGGTCCACGGGCCGGCCGAAGGGTGTGCTGGTCGAGCACCGGTCGATCGTGCGGCTGGTCTGCGGCGCGGACTTCGCGCAGCTGAGCGCCGATGAGGTGTTCCTGCAGCTCGCCCCCGCGAGCTTCGACGCCTCGACGCTGGAGATCTGGGGCGCGCTCGTCAACGCCGCGCGGCTGGTCATCGTGCCGCCCGGTCAGACCAGCGTCGGCGAGCTCCGCGGCCTGGTCGCCGACCACGGCGTCTCCGTGCTGTGGCTGACGGCGTCGCTGTTCAACGTCGTCGTCGACGAGGACCCGTCGGTGCTCGCTCCGGTGAAGCAGCTGCTGATCGGCGGCGAGGCGCTGTCGGTGCCCCACGTCCGCAAGGCGCTCGCCGCCCTGCCCGGGACGCAGATCATCAACGGCTACGGGCCGACGGAGAACACGACGTTCACGGCCTGTCACCCCATCCCGCGGGACCTCGGGGAGGTCGGGTCGGTGCCGATCGGCCGGCCGATCGCCAACACGGAGGTGCTGGTGGTCGACGAGCAGCTCGAGCCGGTCGGCGTCGGCGTCCCGGGTGAGCTGTGCACGTCCGGGCTCGGCCTTGCGCGCGGGTACCTGCAGCGTCCTGGGTTGACGGCGGAGCGGTTCGTCGCGCATCCGTTCCGGGCCGGGGAGCGGATGTACCGCACCGGTGACCTGGTGCGTTGGCGCGAGGACGGAGCGCTGGAGTACCTGGGGCGGATCGACCAGCAGGTCAAGCTGCGCGGCTTCCGGATCGAGCTCGGCGAGATCCAGGCCGCCCTGCTCGAGCATCCGCGGGTCCGCGACGCCGCCGCGATCGTCGCCGGGGAGGGGCGCGGGAAGCGGCTCGTCGCCCACGTCGTCGCAGACGGCGAGCAGCCACCCGCCTGGGACGAACTGCGCGACCACCTCAAGGCGTCGCTGCCGGCGTACATGATCCCCGCGGCGTTCGTCGCCCTCGACGCCCTGCCGCTCAACCCCAACGGCAAGCTCGACCGCGCCGCGCTGCCCGACCCGGAGGCCCCGGCGCCCGCCGCCGGCGAGCGCGTCGCGCCGCGCACGCACGGTGAGCGCGTCCTCGCACAGGCCTGGTGCGACGTCCTCGGGCTCGACGAGGTCGGCGTCCACGACAACTTCTTCGAGCTCGGCGGCGACTCGATCCTCGCGATCCAGGTCGTCTCCCGGGCCAGGCGCGCCGGCGTTGAGGTCAGCCCGAAGCTCCTGTTCGAGCACCAGACGATCACCGAGCTTGCCGCCGCGGCGGGCGACGCGCCCGCGGCCCTCCGCCCACAGGGTCCTTTCGTCGGCGAGGCACCGCTCACGCCGATCCAGCGCTGGTTCTTCGAGCAGGACCTGCCGCAGCGCGACCACTTCAACCAGGCCGTCCTCCTCGCGCTGCCGGACGACGTCGACGCCGACGCGCTCGGCGCCGCGGTCGATGCGCTCGTCGAGCACCACGACGCGTTGCGGCTCACGGTCGCCCCGGGCACGGGGCGGCAGGCGTTCGGCCCCGCCGGGGCCCGGGGCACGCTCGAGCACGTCGAGCTTCCCGCCGCCGGCGAGGAACGCGCGGCGGCCGTCGAGGAGGCCGCAGGCCACGTGCAGGCCGGGCTCGACCTCGAGCACGGCCCCGTCGCGCGGTTCGCCCGCATCGGCGAGGACCGCCTGCTCGTCGTCGTCCACCACCTCGCCGTCGACGCCGTCTCGTGGTCGATCCTCCTCGACGACCTCCAGCGCGCGTACGACCAGGCGCGCGCGGGAGATCCGATCGACCTCGGCGCGAAGACGACGAGCTTCGCCGAGTGGGCCGAGCGCCTCTCGGCCTACGCCGTCTCCGACGAGCTGCGCGCCGAGGCCGACCACTGGGCGGCCGTCCCGGCCGGGCCGTCGCTGCCGCGAGACCACGCCGGCGGCCGCAACACGGTCGCCTCGGAGGACACGGTGACGGTCGCGCTCGACCGTGCCGCCACCCGCGCCCTGCTCCAGGAGGTGCCGGCGGCGTATCGCACCCGGCTGGACGACGTGCTGCTCACCGCGCTCGCGCAGGCGCTCGGGGCGTGGACCGCGAGCGACAGCGTCACGCTCATGCTCGAGGGGCACGGCCGTCAGGAGGAGCTGTTCGACGGCGTCGACCTCACCCGCACCGTCGGTTGGTTCACGAGCCTGCATCCGGTGGCGCTGCCGGTGCTCGACGACCCGGCCGCGGCGCTGAAGGCGGTCAAGGAACGGCTGCGCGCGACGCCGCGTCAGGGCATCGGCTTCGGGCTGCTCGGCGGCGACGGGCCCGATCCGGACGTCGCCTTCAACGACCTCGGCCGCATCGACGCCGCGCTCGCGCCGCGCGAGGGGACGTTCACGCCCACGCCGGAGCACGCCGGCGCGACCCACGCGGCCGCCGGCACCCGCGCGCGGGCGCTCGACGTCACCACCGCGATCAGCGGCGGCGAGCTCGGCGTCGCGCTCACCTACTCGCGCGAGCTGCACGAGCGCGAGACGATCGCATCGCTCGCCGACGCGTTCCTCGAGCGGCTGCGCGCGCTCATCGAGCACTGCACCAGCCCCGGCGCGGGCGGCTCCACGCCGTCGGACTTCCCGCTGGCCCCCCTCGGCCAGGAGCAGCTCGACCGGTTGGCCGCGGCCCATCCGGACGTCGAGGACGTCTACCCGCTCTCGCCGCTGCAGGAGGGCATGGTCTTCCACACGCTCCTCGACCGCTCGGCGCGCGTCTACTTCCAGCGCGCCCGCTGGCGGATCGAGGGGGCGCTCGACGCGGCCGCCCTGCGCGCCGCCTGGCAGGCCGCGGTCGACCGCCACCCGATCCTGCGCACCGCGTTCTCGCTCGAGGCGGGCGAGCCGCTCCAGGTCGTGCGTCGCCAGGCGCGCGTCCCGTTCGAGGAGGTCGACCTGCGCGGGCTCGACGAGGCGACGCAGGCGCGGCGGCTCGACGAGCTGCTCCACGCCGACTACGAGCAGGGCTTCGACCTGGCGCAGGCGCCGGTGATGCGGCTGCAGCTCGTGCGCACGGACGAGCGCGCCCACGAGCTGATCTGGAGCTTCCACCACGCGCTGCTCGACGGCTGGAGCCTCGCCGCCGTGCTGGGCGAGGTCTTCGGGCGCTACGCCGGCACCGCCGAGGCGGCCGACGTGCCGCCGTACCGCGACTACATCGCGTGGCTGCAGGCGCAGGATCTCGAGGTGGCGGAGGCCTGGTGGCGCGACCGGTTCGCCGGGTTCGACGCTCCCACGCCGCTCGGGATCGACCGAGTCGCGAGGCCGGGCGACCCGGAGGGCGAGCCCGGCCACCGCCAGACGATCCTGCCCGCGGCCGTCACCGAACGGCTCACGTCCTTGGCTCGATCGCGCCGGCTGACGCTCAACACCGTCGCCCAGGGCGCGTGGGCGCTGCTGCTGTCGCGCTACAGCGGCGAGCGCGACGTGGTGTTCGGCAGCACCGTCGCCGGCCGGCCGGCCGACCTCGCGGGGGTCGAGGAGATGGTGGGCCTCTTCATCAACACGCTGCCGGTGCGCGTCCGGATCGATCCGACCACGCCGGCCGCCGAGTGGCTCGAGGCGCTCCAGCGCGAGCAGGTCGAGCTGCGACGCTTCGAGCACGCCCCGCTCGCGCGGGTGCAGGCCTGGAGCGAGGTCGGCGCGGGCGAGCCGCTGTTCGAGTCGCTCGTCGTCTTCGAGAACTACCCGGTGGCCGACGCGCCCGACGCGCCCGGGGGCGAGCGGCTGCGCATCACGGGCGTCGACGTCCGCGAGCACACGAACTACCCGCTGTCGCTGGCGGTCATGGCCGGCGACGAGCTCGTGTGCGACCTCTCCTACGACCGCCGCCGGTTCGACCCGCTCGCGATCGAGCGCGTCGGCGAGCACCTCGTGGCGCTGCTGGAGGCGATCGCCGAGTGGCCGGACGCGCCGCTCGGGTCGCTGTCGCCGCTCGGCGCCGAGGAGCGCCGTCGCCTGCTCGTCGAGTGGAACGACACGGCGGCGCCGATGCCCGCCCACGCGGTTCACGAGCAGATCGCCGAGCGCGCGCGCACGCACCCGGACGCCGTCGCCGTGGAGTCGGGCGACGCGACGCTCACGTACGCGGAGGTCGACGCCCGCGCGGAGCAGCTCGCGGCCGAGCTGCGCCGGCGGGGAGTCGGGGACGAGGTGCTCGTCGCGGCCTGCGTCGACCTCTCGATCGACCTCGTCATCGCGGTGCTCGGCGTGTTCAAGGCCGGCGGCGCGTACGTCCCGCTCGACCCCGAGCTGCCGCCCGAGCGCCTCGCGTTCGTGCTCCACGACGCGGCGCCCGGCGTGGTCCTGGTCCACCGCCACCTCGCCGACCGCCTGCCCGAGGGCGCGAAGCCCGTCGTCCTCGACGACCTGCTCGGCGAGCCGGACGAGGCCGCCGCGCCGGCCTGCGACGCGCCGACCGACCCGGGCGCGCTCGCCTACGTCGTCTACACGTCCGGCTCGACCGGCCGCCCGAAGGGCGTGCTCGCCGAGCACGGCGCGCTGGCCAACCTCATCGACGCCGACGTCCGCGCGTTCGGCCTCGGCCCCGACAGCCGCGTGCTGGCATTCGCGCCGCTGAGCTTCGACCTCTCGCTCCAGGAGATCCTGATGACGCTGTGGGCGGGCGGGCGGCTCGTCGTCGCGCCACGCGAGCGGCTCCTCCCCGACGGCGGCCTCGTCGAGCTGCTGCGCGAGCACCGGATCACGCTGCTGCAGATGCCGCCGCTGGCTTGGGCGGGCCTGGCGCCCGACCAGCTGCCGGACCTCGAGGTCGCGCTCACCGGATCCGACCGCGTGCCGGCCGAGCTCGTCGCGGCCTGGGCAGGCGCCGGCAAGCGCGTCCTGAACGTCTACGGCTCCACCGAGGCGACCGCCGACAGCACCGTCCACGAGTGCGACCCCGCCGACGCCGGCCCGCCGCCGGTCGGGCGACCGCTCGAGAACACGACGATCTACCTGCTCGACGCGAACCTCGACCCGGTGCCGACCGGCGTCGCGGGCGAGATCTGCATCGGCGGCGCCGGAGTGGGCCGCGGCTACCTGGGACGGCCCGGCCTCACCGCCGAGCGCTTCGTCGCCAACCCCTTCGACCCGCGGCCGGGCGCGCGGCTCTACCGCACCGGCGACCTCGGCCGCTACCGCTCCGACGGGACGCTCGAGTTCGTCGGGCGCGCCGACCACCAGGTCAGGATCCGCGGCTTCCGGATCGAGCTGGGCGAGGTCGAGTCCGCGCTGTCGGCGCACCCCGCCGTCCGCGACGTCGTGGTCGTCGCCCGGGGCGACGGGGCGGCGCGGCGGCTCGTCGCGTACGTCGTCGGCGTCGACGGCGATCCCGGCCCGTCGGAGCTGCGGACGCACCTCCAGCGCTCGCTGCCTGCGTACATGATCCCGGCGGCGTTCGTGGCGCTCGACGCGCTGCCGCTGACGGCGACCGGCAAGGTCGACCGCCGCGCACTGCCCGAGCCGGCAGGGTTGCGCCCGGCGCTCGGCGCCGAGTACGTCGCGCCGCGGACCCCGGCCGAGGAGATCCTCGCCGAGGTGTGGGCCGACGTCCTCGGGCTCGACCGCGTCGGGGTCCACGACGACTTCTTCGAGCTCGGCGGCGACTCCATCGTCTCGATGCAGGTCGTCGCGCGGCTGCGCAGCGGCGTCGGCGTCGAGCTGCCGCTGCGCGACGTCTTCGACGCGCCGACGATCGCGCGCCTGGCGCCCGTGCTCCAGGCCGCGATGGCCGGCGGCGCCGCCGGCGACGCGCACGCGCTCGTGCCCGTCGCCCGCACCGACGACCCGCCGCTGTCGTTCGGCCAGCAGCGCCTGTGGTTCATCGACCAGCTCGAGCCCGGCGGCTCCGGCTACAACACCGCGAGCGCGCTGCGCCTGAGCGGCACGCTCGACCTCGAAGCGCTGACGCACGCGCTCGACGCTGTCGTCGAGCGCCACGAGCCGCTGCGCACGAGCTACCGCCTGGGCGACGCGGGCGAGCCGGTCCAGGTCATCCGGGCCGCGGAGCCGGCGACGCTCGACGTCCAGGACCTCCGGCACCTGCCGGCGGCCGAGCGCGACGCGGAGGCGCAGCGGCTGGTCGCCGAGGAGACCGACCGGCCGTTCGACCTGGCGGCCGGCCCGCTGTTCCGCGCCCTGCTCCTCCGGCTCGACGAGGCCGAGCACGTCCTCGTGCTGGCGATGCACCACAGCGTCTCCGACGGGTGGTCGCTCGGCGTCCTCAGCGGCGAGCTGAGCGTGCTCTACGCCGCCGCGGTGCGCGGCGAGCCCGCGGCGCTCGAGCCGCTGCCGCTGCAGTACGCCGACTTCGCGTCGTGGCAGCGCAGCCGGGCCGCGGCGGGCGCGCTCGACGAGCAGCTCGCGTTCTGGCGCCGGCGGCTGACCGGGATGCCGGCGCTGCTCGAGCTGCCGACCGACCGGCCCCGCCCCTCGGTGCAGACGCACCGCGGCGACGCGATCACGTTCCGCCTGCAGCCCGGGATCGCCCAGGCCGCGCGGCGCGTCGCACGCGGGCACGACGCGACGCTGTTCATGACCCTCCTCGCGGCGTTCGCCGCGCTCCTGCGCCGCTACACGCGCCAGCTCGACCTCCCGATCGGCACGCCCGTCGCGGGCCGCAACGCCACCGAGCTCGAGGGGCTCGTCGGGTTCTTCGTCAACACGGTGGTCGTCCGCTGCGACCTCGACGGCGACCCCACCTTCGCCGAGCTGCTCGCGCGCGTCCGCGAGACCGCGCTCGACGCCTACGCCCATCAGGACGTCCCGTTCGAGCGGCTCGTCGACGAGCTCGCGCCCGAACGCAGCCTCAGCCACGGCCCGCTCTTCCAGGTCATGTTCTCGCTGCAGAACGTGCCCGGTGAGGAGCTCGAGCTGCCGGGGCTGCGGCTCGGCGCGTTCCCGCTGCCGGTGACGACCACGAACTTCGACCTGACACTGCACATGGTCGAGGACGACGACGGGCTCACCGCGCTGCTCGAGTACAGCACCGACCTCTTCGACGCCGAGACGGTCGAGCGGTTCGCCGGCCACTACGAGCGGCTGCTCGAGGCGGTGCTCGAGGAGCCCGAGCGGCGGCTGTCCGAGCTGTCGCCGTTGTCGGCGGAGGAGCGGCGGCGGTTGGTGGTGGAGTGGAACGCGACGGGGGCGGCGTTCTCGCCTGAGCGGCCGGTGCATGCGTTGATCGGCGACCGGGCGGGGGAGTGCCCGGGTGCGGTGGCGGTGTCGGCGGAGGAGGGGTCGCTGACGTTCGCCGAGCTGGAGGCGCGGGCGAACCAGGTGGCGCATCACCTGCTGGGACTCGGGGTGGGGCGCGGGTCGCTGGTGGCGGTGGTGGCGGAGCGCTCGGTGGAGATGGTCGTGGGGCTGCTGGGGGTGTTGAAGGCCGGCGCGGCGTACGTGCCGCTTGATCCTGAGTATCCGGCTGACCGGCTTGCGTTCATGCTCGAGGACACCGACGCGCAGGTGGTCCTCACGCACGAGCGGTTCGCCGACCGGTTCACCGATCGCAAGGTCGTCGTGCTGGACGGCGGCTGGGAGGAGATCTCGCGTCGCCCTGCGTCGGATCCGGGCATCGCGATCGGGCCGGACGACGTGGCGTATGTGATCTACACGTCGGGGTCGACGGGTCGGCCGAAGGGCGTGTTGATCGAGCACGGCGGGTTGGTGCAGCGGGTGCTGTCGCTGCAGGCGCGCTACCCGCTGGGCTCGGAGGATCGGGTGTTGCAGAAGACGCCGTACACGTTCGACGTGTCGATCCTGGATCTGTTCTGGCCGCTTGTGGCGGGCAGCCGGCTGGTGATGGCGCGGCCCGGCGGGCACGGCGACCCGGCCTATTTGCAGGAGGTCTGTGCGCGCGAGCGGATCTCGGTGCTGCATTTCGTGCCGTCGATGCTCGACGCGTTGTTGGAGTTCGGGTTCGACGCGCCGGCGTGCTTGCGGTTGGTGTTCTGCATGGGCGAGGCGCTGAGCGTGCGTCTGGTCGACCGGTTCTTCGTAGTGTCCGATGCCGAGCTGCACGACGGCTACGGGCCGACGGAGGCGACGATCGCGATGATCTTCTCGGCGTGCTCGCCGGGGATGGACGGCGTGAGCGTGCCGATCGGCCGGCCGATCGCCAACACCGAGGTTTACATCGTCGACGACGCGTTCTCGCCGGTGCCCGTCGGGGTGGCCGGGGAGCTGTGCCTGGGCGGGATCGGGATCGCGCGCGGCTATCTCAACCGGCCGGGGTTGAGCGCGGAGCGGTTCGTCGCCGACGCGTTCTCCGGGCGCCCGGGGGCGCGGCTGTACCGCACGGGCGATCTTGCGCGGTATCGGCCCGACGGGACGATCGAGTTCCTCGGCCGCCTCGATCATCAGGTCAAGGTCCGCGGGTTCCGCGTCGAGCTCGGCGAGATCGAGGCCGCCCTCGCCGCCCACCCCCAGGTTCACGACGCGGTCGTGGTGGCGCGGGGCGCGGAGGGGCAGCAGCGGCTCGTCGCGTACCTCGTCGGGGACGGCGCGGCGGAGCCGAGCAGCGGCGCGGTGCGGGAGCACCTCAACCAGACGCTGCCCGAGTACATGGTGCCCGCGGCGTTCGTCACGCTCGACAGGCTGCCGCTGAACCCGAGCGGCAAGGTCGACCGCCTCGCGCTCCCCGACCCAGGCGACGTGCGCAGCGTCGACGGGACCGAGTACGTCGCCCCGCGCGACGCCGCCGAGCAGGCGCTCGCGGAGATCTGGGCCGGCGTCCTCGGCGTCGAGCGCGTCGGGGTCCACGACAACTTCTTCGAGCTCGGCGGCGACTCCATCCTCTCCATCCAGGTCGTCGCCCGGGCGCGCGAGCACGGGATCGGCACGTCGCCGCGGCAGCTCTTCGAGCACCAGACCGTCGCGGAGCTGGCGCAGGTCGCCGGCACCGCCGACACACCGCCCGCCGAGCAGGGGCCCGTCGCCGGCGACGCGCCGCTCACCCCGATCCAGCGCTGGTTCACGCAGCTCGAGCTCGGCGACCCCAGCCACTTCAACCAGTCGGTGCTGCTCACCGTGCCGCGCGACGCCGATCGCGCGGCGCTCGCCCGCGCGGTCGCGGCGCTCGGCACGCACCACGACGCCCTTCGCCTGCGGCTCGAGGACGGGCGTCAGACGTTCGAGGCGCCGGACGCGGCCCCCGCGCTGGAGTGGCTCGACGTGACCGCGGTCGAAGACGTGGCGGCGGACGTGCAGCACAGCCTCGATCCCGAGCGCGGGCCGGTCGCCCGGTTCGTCCACCTCGCGCTGCCCGGTGGTGACGGGCGGCTGCTCATGGCGATCCACCACCTCGCGGTCGATGGCGTCTCGTGGCGGATCCTGCTCGAGGACCTCGCGCGCGGCTACGAGCAGGCGCGCGCGGGCGACGAGGTGGCGCTGGGCGCCAAGACGACGTCGTTCCGGGCGTGGGCGCACGCGCTGGAGCGGCACGCGGCATCGCCGGAGCTGCTCACCGAGGCCGCGTACTGGCGTTCGCTGCCACCCGCGCCGGCGCTGCCGGTCGACCATCCCGGCGGTGCGCCCACCGCGGCGACCGCCGACGTCGTCGGCGTCGAGCTGACCCCAGAGGAGACGACGGCGCTGCTGCAGGACGTCCCCGCCGCCTACCGCACGCAGGTCAACGACGTGCTCCTCACAGCGCTCGCCCGCGCGGTCGCCGGCTGGACGGGCGGCGGTACCGCGGCGGTCGCGCTCGAGGCTCACGGACGCGAGGAGCACCTCCACGAAGGCGTCGACCTCTCGCGGACCGTCGGCTGGTTCACCACGCTCTTCCCCGTGGTGCTCGACGCATCGGGCGCGCCGGCCGAGGCGCTGAAGGCGGTCAAGGAGCAGCTGCGCGAGGTGCCCGGCCGCGGGATCGGCTACGGCGTGCTGCGGCACCTGCGGCCCGGGACCGTCGACGCGCTCGAGCCGGCGATCAGCTTCAACTACCTCGGACGGCTCGACGAGGCCTCCCAGGCCGGGCCGTTCGGGCCGGCGCCGGAGTCGCCGGGCCCGCTGCACGGCGACGACGGCCTGCGGCCCCACGCGATCGAGGTGGCGGGCGGCGTGACCGGCGGGCGCCTCTCGCTGGGCTGGACGTTCTCGCACGACCTGCACGAGCGCGCGACGATCGAGGCGCTCGCCGCCCGCTTCGCCGACGAGCTGCGTGCGCTGATCGCGCACTGCACGAGCCCTGAGGCCGGCGGCTGCACGCCCTCGGACTTCCCGCTCGCCGCACTCGGCCAGGCGGCGCTCGACCGCCTCCTCGACGCGCCGCGCGAGGTCGAGGACGTCTACCCGCTGACGCCGCTGCAGCAGGGGATGCTGTTCCACACCCTGCTCGAGCCGGAGTCGACGATGTACTTCGAGCAGGTCCGGTGGACCGTCGACGGCGACCTCGACGTCGGTGCGCTGCGCGCCGCGTGGCAGGCGACGGTCGATCGCCATCCGATCCTGCGGACGGCGATCGCCTACGAGGACGGCGGGCGCCCGCTGCAGGTCGTCCGGCGCGCCGCGGAGCTGCCGTTCGCCGAGGTCGACCTGCGCGACTCGGACGATCCCGGCGCCGAGCTCGAGCGCCTGCTCGGCGACGACGCGGCCCGTGGCTTGGAGCTGGATCGCGCCCCGCTCATGCGGCTCGCGCTGCTCGACACCGGCGAGGCGACCCGCGAGCTCGTGTGGAGCTTCCACCACCTCCTCCTCGACGGGTGGAGCGTCGCCGCCGTCTCGGAGGAGGCGTTCGCCCGCTTCGCCGACCCGGCGTCGGCGCCCGTGGCACCCGGCCGGCGCTTCCGCGACTACGTCGCCTGGCTGGGCCAGCAGGACCAGGCCGAGGCCGAGCGCGTCTGGCGTGAGGCGCTCGCCGGCTTCGACGCGGCCACGCCGCTGGCCGTCGACCGGCCGGCCGCGGCCGACGGGGGGGCCGGGGGGCCGGGGGAGCAGTGCGAGCTGCGCGCGGTCGTCGGCTCCGAGACGGCGACGAAGCTGGCCGGGCTGGCGCGGTCGCGCCGCTTGACGCTGAACACGGTCGTCCAGGGGGCGTGGGCGCTCCTCCTCTCGCGCTACAGCGGGCGCCGCGACGTGGTGTTCGGTGCCACCGTCGCGGGGCGCCCGCCTTCGTTGAGCGGCATCGACCGGATGGTCGGCCTGTTCATCAACACGCTGCCGGTGCGTGCGCGGCTCGACCGCGAGCAGCGCGTCGACGAGTGGCTCGCGGCGCTGCAGCGCGACCAGGCCGCGTTGCGCCAGTACGACTTCACGCCGCTGTCCGACGTGCAGGCGTGGAGCGAGGTGCCGGCGGGCGACCCGCTGTTCGAGTCGCTCGTGGTGTTCGAGAACTACCCGCTCGCCGCCGCAGGCCAGTCGGCCGCGGGCCCGGGCCCCACCGTGACCCCGTCGGGTAGCCGCGAGCGGACGAACTACCCGCTGACCGCGGTGGTCGTCCCCGGCGAGGCGCTGACCATCGACCTCCTCTACGACGAGGCGCGCTTCGACGCCGGCGCCGTCGAGCGGATGGCGTCGCACCTCGTGCGAGTGCTGGAGGCGATCGCGCGAACGCCCGGGGCGCGGCTCGACGACGTCTCGGTGCTGTCGCCGCAGGAGCGCTCGGCGCTTCTCGCATCGCCCGGAGCACGGCCGACGCTGCCGGACGTTCCGCTGCACGACCTGGTTGCCGAACAGGCGCGAGTGCGCCCCGACGCGCTCGCGTTGCAGTTCGGCCCCGAGCGGCTCACATACGCCGAGCTCGATCGCCGCGCGAACCGGCTGGCGCATCGGCTGGCGTCTGCCGGCGCCGGCCGCGGCGCGCTCGTCGGCGTCTGCCTCGAGCGCTCCGTCGAGCTGGTCGTGGCGTGGCTGGCCGTCCTCAAGGCGGGCGCGGCGTACGTTCCGCTCGGCTGCGACCACCCCGCCGACCGCCTCGCGTACACGATCGACGACGCGGGACTCGCAGCGATCGTGACGGCGGGCATGGCCGCGGGCCGCGTCCCGGCGACCGCGACCGCGGTCGTCCGCGTGGACGCCGAGGCGGAGGCGATTGCCGCGCTGCCGGACGCTCAGCCCGACGTCGCGGTGCGGCCCGCCGATCCGGCGCTCGTCATCTACACCTCCGGGTCGACCGGGCGCCCGAAGGGCATCGTCATCGAGCACCGCTCGGTGGTGCGCCTGTTCTGGGGCGCCGACTACCTGCGGATGACTCCGGCCGACGTCGTCGGGCAGGGCTCGGACATCACGTTCGACGCGGCGACCTTCGAGGTCTGGGGCGCGCTCGTCGCGGGCGCGCGGCTTGTCGGCATCACGAAGGAGACGCTGCTGTCGCCGCCTGCGCTGGTGGAGCAGCTCGAGCGCGACGCGATCACGACGCTCTTCGTGACGACGGCGCTCTTCAACCAGATCGCGGCGTTCGACCCGTCCGCGTTCGCGGGCGTCGGCACGGTCCTGTTCGGTGGCGAGGCGGTCAACCGTGCGCGCGTGGCGCAGGTGCTCGAGGCCGGCGCACCCGGCCGTCTCGTCCACCTCTACGGGCCCGCGGAGTGCACGACGCTCGCCTCGTGGCACGAGGTCGACCGGGTCGACGGGGCGACCGTGCCGATCGGCGGACCGATCGTCAACACGACCCTGTACGTGCTCGACGACCGGCTCGAGCCGGTGCCGTTCGGCGTGCCCGGCGAGCTGTGCATCGGCGGATCCGGCGTCGCGCGCGGGTACTTGCACCGGCCGGGCCTGACCGCCGAGCGGTTCGTCGCTGATCCGTTCGGGACGGAGGGTGAGCGCCTGTACCGCTCGGGTGACCTCGTGCGCCGGCGGCCCGACGGAGCGCTCGAGTTCGTCGGTCGCGCCGACCACCAGGTCAAGCTGCGCGGGTTCCGCATCGAGCCTGGCGAGATCGAGGCCGCGCTGGTAGCGCACCCCGGCGTCCGCGACGCCGTCGTGGTCGTCGACGGCGAGGGCGCGGAGCGGCGGCTGGTCGGCTACTTCGCGGGTCCGGCCGCGCCCACCCCCGCCGAGCTGCGCGAGCACCTGGAGGGCCGCCTTCCGGCGTACATGGTCCCGGCCGCGCTGGTCGCGCTCGAGCAGCTGCCGATGACGCCGAGCGGCAAGGTCGACCGGCGGTCGCTGCCCCGGCCCGAGCGCGTCGGCGGGGCGGGGTACGAGCCGCCGCGCACGCCGGTCGAGCACGCGCTCGCCGAGGTGTGGGCGGAGGTCCTCGGCGTCGAGCGCGTGGGCGTCCACGACGACTTCTTCGGGCTCGGCGGCGACTCGATCCTCTCGATCCAGGTCGTCGCGCGCGCCCGCATCTCCGGCGTCGAGCTCAGCCCGAAGCAGCTCTTCGACAACCCGACGATCGCCGCGCTCGCGAGGGTCGTGGTCGAGCCCGCCGAGCGCGTGGACGCCGAGCAGGGACCGGTCGTCGGCGACGCGCCGCTGACGCCGGTGCAGCGCTGGTTCTTCGAGCAGGATCTCCCGGAGGCGCACCACTTCAACCAGGCGATGCTGCTCACCCTCCCGCCGGAGGTGGACGCGGACGCGCTGGGTGCGGCCGTCGACGCACTGCTCGCCCAGCACGACGCGCTTCGGCTGCGCTTCCGCGGCGACGGCGTGCAGTCGTTCGCCCCGCTCGGAGCGGCGGGAGCGCTCGAGAACGCGCGCGTCGCGCCGGACGAGCTGGATGCGGCCGCGACAGCCGTCCAGGCGGGGCTCGACCTCGAGCACGGCCCGCTCGCGCGGTTCGTCCACTTCGCGCTGCCGGACGGGGAGGGGCGGCTGCTTGTCGCGATCCATCACCTCGCCGTCGACGGCGTGTCCTGGCGGATCCTGCTCGAGGACCTCGCCCGAGGATACGAGCAGGCCCGCGCGGGTGGCGAGGTCGACCTGGGACCGAAGACGACCTCGCTCCGCGCGTGGGCCGAGCGCCTGGCGCAGCACGCCGCAAGCGACGCGCTCGCCGGAGAAGCGGGCCACTGGCGCGGCCGGGCGCCGACGCCGGTGCCGCTCGACCGGCCGGACGGCGCGAACGGCGCGGCGGACGTCGACGTCGTTTCCGTCGCGCTCGACGAGGAGGTGACGCGGGCGCTGCTCCAGGACGCGCCGGCGGCCTACCGCACGCGCATCGACGACCTGCTGCTGGCCGCGCTCGCGCAGACCCTGGGCCGCTGGAGCGGGCGCGACGAGGTCACGATCGTCGCCGAGGGCCACGGCCGTGAGGAGGCGCTCGTCGGCGGCGTCGACCTGTCGCGGACGGTCGGCTGGTTCACCGCGCTGTACCCGGTCGCGCTGCCCGTCCGCGACGACGCCGCGGCGGCGATCAAGGCGGTCAAGGAGGCCCTGCGCGCCGTCCCGAACCGGGGCATCGGCCACGGCCTGCTGCGGCACGCGCGCGGCGACGATGCCGTGCCCGCCACCGATGGCGGCGTGAGCTTCAACTACCTCGGCCAGTTCGGCAACGCCCCGGCCGGCCCGTTCGGCTTCGCGCCCGAGTCGCCCGGTGAGGGCGGCGGCAGCGGCGGCGACCGGCCGCACGTCCTCGAGATCAACGCCGTCGTGCGCGGCGGCGTCCTCGCTGCGGACATCGCGTTCTCCACGGGGCTGCACGACCGCGCGACGGTGGAGCGGGTCGCCGCGGACTACGCCGAGCGGCTGCGCGCGCTGGTGACGCACTGCACGGCCGAGGGCGCCGGGGGGCTCACGCCGTCCGACGTGCCGCTCGCCTCGCTCGGCCAGGACGAGCTGGCCCGGCTGAGCGGCGGCGGAGCGCGGGTCGAGGACGTCTACCCGCTCTCGCCGCTGCAGCAGGGGATCCTCTTCCACAGCGTCGCCCACGCCGAGTCGACGGTCTACTGCGAGCAGATCCACTGGAAGCTGCGCGGCCCGGTCGACGAGGACGCGCTGGGCGACGCGTGGCAGGCGGCCGTCGACCGCCACCCGATCCTGCGCACGGGCATCGGCTACGACGCCGGCGGGCGGCCGCTGCAGGTGGTCCGTGCGCGGGCCGAGCTCGCGTTCGAGCGGCGGACCGTGCCGCAGGCGGGCGAGCGCGAGATCGCGGCGCTCCTGCGCGAGGACCTCGAGCGCGGGTTCGCGCTCGACCGCCCGCCGCTCATGCGCCTCACGCTGGTCGACACGGGCGCGGACGAGCGCTGGCTGCTGTGGAGCTTCCACCACCTGCTGCTCGACGGGTGGAGCGTCTCGGAGCTCGTGGGCGAGGTGCTCGCCGCGTACGCCGATCCCGCGGGCGAGCCGACGTCCGTCCGCCCGTATCGCGACTACATCGCGTGGGTGGCCGAGCAGGACGCCGCCGCCGCCGAGCGCACGTGGCGCGAGCGGCTGGCCGGCTTCGTCGCGCCCACGCCGTTCGGCGTCGACCGCGTCGTCGCGCCTGACGCGCCCGAGGAGGAGGCCGGCGAATGGCACGGCGACGTGTCGCCCCAGCTGACCGCGAGGCTCTCGCGCCTCGCGCGCGACCGGCGGCTGACGCTCAACACGGTGGCGCTCGGCGCCTGGGCGCTGCTGCTGTCGCGGTACAGCGGCGAGGACGACGTCGTCTTCGGCACGACGGTCGCAGCCCGGCCGCCGACGCTGCGCGGGGTCGAGCGCATGGTCGGCCTGTTCATCAACACGCTGCCCGTCCGTGCGCGCGTCGCGGCGGAGCGCCCTGCGAGCGAGTGGCTCGCCGAGATCCAGGCCGATCAGGTCAAGCTGCGCGAGGTCGAGTTCAGCCCGCTGGCGCAGGTCCAGGGCTGGAGCGACGTCCCCGCGGGCGAGCCGCTGTTCGAGTCGCTGTTCGTCTTCGAGAACTACCCGGTCGACGCCGCCGCGGCGTCGGGCGGGGAAGGGCGGTCGCTCGACATCGTGGCGGCCCACGCCCGCGAGCGCACGAACTACCCGCTGACCGTCGTGCTGTCGCCCGCCCAGGGCCTCGCCCTCGACGTCATCTACGACCGGCGGCGGTTCGACGCGGACGCGATCGAGCGGCTGGCGGGGCACTTCGTGCGGCTGCTGGAGCGGCTGGCCGAGGCGCCGGACGCGCCCGTCGGCGAGCTGGGGCTGCTGTCCGAGCCTGAGCGTGCGCTGCTGGTCGACGGCTGGAACGAGACGGCTGCGCCGGTGCCCGGCGGCGTGGTGCACGGGTGGTTCGCCGAGCGTGCATCGGAGCGGCCGGACGCGCCGGCGGTGGTGTTCGCGGGCGAGGAGCTGTCCTACGCAGCGCTCGATGCGCGGGCGCAGGCGGTGGCGGCGCGGCTGGCCGAGCGCGGTGTCGCCAAGGGCGACCTCGTGGTGTTGTGTCTGGAGCGCTCGCCGGAGCTGGTGGCGGCGCAGCTCGGCGTGCTGAAGGCGGGCGCCGGGTTCGTGCCGATCGATCCGTCGTATCCGGAGGAGCGGCGGGCGTTCATGCTCACCGACTGCGGCGCGGCCGCGGTGATCGACGACACCTTCCTCGTCGATCTGCCGGACGCGTCCTTCGAGCCGGTGGCCGTGGGCGCCGAGGACGTCGCCTACGTGATCTACACGTCGGGCTCGACCGGGCGGCCGAAGGGCGTCGTCATCGAGCACGGCGGTTTCGCCAACCTCATCGCCGCGGCGCGCACCGACTTCGGTCTCGGCTGCGACAGCCGAGTGCTGCAGTTCTCCTCGCCGAGCTTCGACGGGTCGGTGTGGGAGACGTTCATGGCGCTGTGCTGGGGCGGCGCGCTCTGCCTGAGCCGTCGCGGCGGCGGCTTCAGCGTCGACGAGCTAATCGCGCAGATCCGTGAGGAGCGCGTCTCGCTGATCATGCTGCCGCCGTCGGCGTTGAGCGTGCTGCCCGATGAGGGCCTGCCCTCGCTGCGCATGGTGATCGCCGGCGGCGAGAAGTGCCCGGCCGAGCTGGGGCAGCGATGGGGCCGCGGCGGGCGGGCGTTCGTCAACGCGTACGGGCCGACGGAGGCCAGCGTGTGCGTCTCGATCGCGCGCTTCGACGGCGAGTCGGACCACGCCACGGTGCCGATCGGGCGGCCGCTCGCGAACACCGAGCTGTACGTCCTCGACGCCGCCATGCAGCCCGTCCCCGTCGGTGTGCCGGGCGAGCTGTACGTCGGCGGCGCCGGCTTGGCTCGCGGCTATCTCAACCGCCCCGGCCTGACGGCGGACCGCTTCGTCGCCAGCCCGTTCGCAGAGGGCGAGCGGCTCTACCGGACCGGCGACTTGGTGCGGCGGCTGGCCGACGGGCAGCTGGAGTTCGTCGGGCGCATGGACCATCAGGTCAAACTGCGCGGCTTCCGCATCGAGCTCGGCGAGATCGAGGCGGCGCTGGCCGACCAGCCCGGCGTCGGGGAGGCGGTCGCCGTCGTCCGAGACGGGCGCCTGGTCGCCTACGTGACGGGCGACGACCTCGACGCCGACGCGATCACGAACGCGCTGAAGGGCCGGCTGCCGGCGCACATGGTCCCATCGCCGCTCGTCGTCCTCGACGCGCTGCCGCTGACTCCGAACGGCAAGATCGACCGCGCCGCCCTGCCGGCGCCGGAGCGCGAGGCAACGCACGAGCACGTCGCGCCGCGGACCGAGATCGAGCAGGCGCTCGCACGGGTCTGGGCGGACGTCCTCGGCCTCGACGCGGTCGGCGTCCACGACAACTTCTTCGCGCTGGGCGGCGACTCGATCGTCTCCATCCAGGCCGTCGCGCGGGCGCGCCAGGCCGGCATCGTCATCAGCCCTAAGCTGCTCTTCGACCATCCGACGATCGCGCAGTTCGCGCCGCTCGCAGGCACCGCCGCCGTCGAGGCCGAGCAGGGGCAGGTCACCGGGGCGGCGCCGCTCACGCCGATCCAGCGCTGGTTCTTCGAGCAGGACCTGCCCGAGCGTCACCACTTCAACCAGGCGGTCATGGTCGCGCTGCCCGACGGCGCCGACGACGCCGCGCTCGGGGCGGCCGTCGCGGCGCTCGGCCGCCACCACGACGCGTTGCGCTTGAGGGCCACGTCCGAGGAGCAGCGCTTCGACGGCGACGCTCCGGGGCTCGAGCGCCGTGACGTCGCGCGCGGCGATCTCGAGGCGGCCGCGGGGGAGGTCCAGGCGTCGCTCGACCTCGAGCGGGGCCCGGTCGCGCGGTTCGTGCGGCTCGGCGCCGACCGTCTGCTCGTCGTCGTCCACCACCTCGCGGTTGACGTCGTCTCGTGGCGGATCCTGCTCGACGACCTGCAGCGTGCGTACGAGCAGGCGCACGCCGGCCAGCCGATCGACCTCGGCCCGAAGACCACGAGCTTCAAGGCCTGGGCCGAGCGGCTCACCGCCTCCGCGAGCACGACCGACCTGCGCGACGAGGCCGACTTCTGGCATGCGCTGCCCGTGCCCGCGCCGTTCCCGCTCGACCATCCCGGCGGCGACAACGAGGTCGCGTCGAGCGACGCCGTGACGGTCGGGCTGGACGAGGCGACGACCGAGGCGCTGCTCGGCGACGCGGCGACCGCCTACCGGATGCGCCCGGAGGACATGCTCCTCACGGCGCTCGCGCAGGCCCTCGGCGAGTGGGCGGACTGCCCGACCGTCTCCGTTGCGCTCGAAGGCCACGGCCGCGAGGAGGCGCGCTTCGACGGCATCGACCTGTCCCGCACGGTCGGCTGGTTCACCACGCTGCATCCCGTCGCGCTGCCCGTGCACGACGATCTGGGCGAGGCCGCGAAGGCGGTCAAGGAGCAGCTGCGGGCGGTGCCGCACCGCGGCCTCGGCTACGGCGTGCTCCGCCACCTGGGCGGCGAGGCCGCCCTCGGCGACCAGCACCCGCAGGTCAGCTTCAACTTCCTCGGCCGCGCCGGCGACGCGCCGGCGGACGGGGCGACGCCGTTCGCGCCCGCGTCGGAGCCCACGGGGCCCGCGACGGCGTCCTCCGGCCGGCGCGCGCACGTCCTCGAGCTCACGGGGGCCGTCCGCGAGGGCCGGCTCGGCGTCAACTGGTCGTTCTCCCGCGCACTGCACGAGCGCGCGACGATCGAGCGGGTGGCCGAGCGCTTCGCCGACCGGCTGCGCGCGCTCGTCGAGCACTGCCTGCGCCCCGGCACCGGTGGGCCGACGCCGTCGGACGTCCCGCTCGCCGGCCTCGACCAGCCGGCGCTCGACGCGCTCGTCGCGGGCGCCGCGACCGAGGTCGAGGACGTCTACCCGCTGACCGCGCTGCAGCAGGGGATGCTCTTCCACAGCCTGCTCGAGCCGTCGTCGAGCCTGTACTTCGAGCAGATCCACTGGCGGCTCGAGGGCGAGCTGGACGCCGAGCGGCTGCGCACGGCGTTCCAGGTTGTCGCGGACCGCCACGCGGTCCTGCGCACGGCCGTCGCGTTCGACGACGACGGCCGCCCGCTCCAGGTCGTCAGCCGCCACGTGCCGGTCCCGTTCCGCGCGCTCGACCTGCGCGACCTCGACCCGGCGGCGCGCGAGCGGCGGGTCGCCGCGCTGGTCGACGACGACCGCGCCGACGGCTTCGACTTCGCGCGCGCGCCGCTGTACCGCGTGACGGTCGTTCGCACCGGCGACGACGAGCACCACCTCGTCTGGAGCTTCCACCACCTCCTGCTCGACGGCTGGAGCGTCGCCACGGTGCTCGGCGAGGTGTTCGCCCGCTACGAGGGCGCCGCACCCGAGCCGGGGCCGGCGCCGCCCTACCGCGAGTACGTCCGCTGGCTCGGGCGGCAGGACCTCGACGGCGCGGAGACCTGGTGGCGCCGCAGGATGGCCGGCTTCGACGAGGCGACGCCGCTCGTGGTCGACCGCCCGGCGCGCGAGGACGAGCCCGAGCAGGAGCCGGGCGAGCTGGAGACGGCGCTGCCCGCCGGCGCCGGCGAGCGCCTCGCGGCGATCGCCCGCTCGCGCGGGATCACGCTGAGCACCGTCGTCCAGGCCGCGTGGGCGCTGCTGCTCTCGCGCTACAGCGGCGAGCGCGACGTCGTCTTCGGCACCACGGTCTCCGGCCGGCCGCCGGAGCTCGACGGCGTCGAGGAGATGGTCGGGCTGTTCATCAACACGCTGCCCGTCCGCGTCGCGATCGACGACGGCGCGTCGGTGGGCGCGTGGCTCGACCGCCTGCACCGCGAGCAGGCCGAGCTGCGCGAGGTGGAGTTCAGCCCGCTCGCCGCCGTCCGGGGCTGGAGCGACGTGGGCAGCGGCGACCCGCTCTTCGAGTCGCTGCTGGTGTTCGAGAACTTCCCGCTCGGAGCCGCACCGGACGACGTCGACCGGCCGCGGCTGCGCGTCGCGGAGACCGAGGCGCGCGAGCGGACGAACTACCCGCTGACCGTTGTCGTGCTGCCCGAGGGCGGCGTCTCCGTGCGCTTCTTCTACGACCGCAGGCGCTTCGAGCCCGCGACGGTCGAGCGGCTGTCGGGCCATTTCGTGCAGATCCTGGAGGCGATGGCGCACGGCCCTGCCGCGACCGTCGGCGACGTCGGCGTCCTCCCGGGCGACGAGCGGCGCTGGCTGCTGGAGGCGTGCAACGCGACCGCGGTCCCCGCGCCGTTCCGCGCCGTCCACGAGCGCTTCGCCGAGCGTGCCGCCGCGTGCCCGCAGGCGGTCGCGGTGGTGCTCGGCGACGAGCGCCTCACGTACGGCGAGCTCGACGCCCGCGCCGACGCCCTGGCCGCCCGGCTGCGTTCGCTCGGCGTGCGCCGCGGGACGCTCGTCGGCGTGTGCCTCGAGCGGTCGCTCGACCTCGTCGTGGCGCTCCTTGGCGTGCTGAAGGCCGGCGCGGCCTACCTGCCGCTCGAGCCCGGGCTGCCGCCGGACCGCCTCGCGTTCATGCTCGAGGACACGGTGGCACGGGTCGTCGTCTCCTCGGCGGAGCTCGCCGACCGCCTGCCCGCGACCGTCGAGCCGGTGCTCGTCGACGCCGATGCGGTCGCGATCGCCGCCTGGCCCTCCGGGATCGCCGTCCCCGTCGAGCCGGGCGACGGCGCGTACGTCATCTACACGTCGGGCTCCACCGGGCGCCCGAAGGGCGTGCTGGTCGAGCACGGGCAGGTGGCGAACCTCATGTCGGCCACCGAGGGCTGGTGCGCGTTCGGGCCCGATGACGTGTGGACGCTGTTCCATTCGTTCGCGTTCGACTTCTCGGTCTGGGAGCTGTGGGGCGCGCTCGCCTACGGCGGGCGGATCGTCGTCGTCCCTCGGTCGGTGGCCCGCTCGCCCGAGGCGTTCTGGCAGCTTGTGGTGGCCGAGGGCGTGACCGTGCTCAACCAGACGCCGTCGGTCTTCCGCGAGGTCGCGCGGGCGGCCGCCGCGGTCGCCGAGGGCGAGGACCGGCTGCGGATGGTGATCTTCGGCGGCGAGGCGCTCGAGCCCGCGCACGTCACCGGCTGGTACGAGCACCGTGGGCCGGACGCGCTGCCGCGGCTGGTGAACATGTACGGGATCACCGAGACGACCGTGCACGTCACGCACGGCGAGGTCGACGGCGCCGCGGTGCTCGCCGGCGAGTCGATCCCGGTGGGCGTGCCGCTCGGCAACGTCGAGCTGCACGTGCTCGACGACCGGATGGAGCCGGTGCCCGTCGGCGTCCCGGGCGAGCTGTACGTCGGCGGCGCGGGCGTCGCGCGCGGGTACCTCTGCCGGCCCGGCCTCACCGCCGAGCGGTTCGTGGCCGACCCGTTCAGCGGCCGGCCCGGCGCGCGGCTGTACCGCTCGGGTGACCTCGGGCGCCGGCGGCCCGACGGCACGGTGGAGCATCTCGGGCGCATCGACCATCAGGTCAAGGTCCGCGGCTTCCGGATCGAGCTGGGCGAGATCGAGAGCGCGCTGGTCCGTCACGAGCGCGTCGCCGAGACCGTCGTGATCGCGCGCGACGGCCGGCTGGTCGCCTACGTCGTCGCGGACGGCGCGCTGCCGCCGGCCGAGGAGCTGCGCGCGTTCCTCGGAGCTTCGCTGCCGCACTACATGGTGCCCGCGGCGTTCGTCGCGCTCGACGCGCTGCCGCTGACCGTCAACGGCAAGGTCGACCGCCGCGCGCTGCCCGACCCGGACGGCCAGCGGCCGGACCTCGGGACGGCGTTCGTCGCGCCGCGCGACGCGGTCGAACGGGTGCTGGCCGACGTGTGGGCGGGCGTGCTCGGGATCGAGCGCGTCGGCGTGCGCGACGACTTCTTCGCGCTCGGCGGCGACTCGATCCTGTCGATCCAGGTCGTCGCCCGGGCGCGGCGCCACGGCGTCGTCATCACCCCGAAGCAGCTGTTCGACCGGCCGACGATCGCGGAGCTCGCGCCGCTGGCCGAGCGGGCGAAGGCACCGATCGACGCCGAGCAGGGTCCCGTCACCGGAACCGCCCCGCTCACGGCGATCCAGCGGTGGTTCGTCGAGCAGGAGCAGCCGGAGCCGCACCACTTCAACCAGTCGGTCCTGCTCGCGATCCCGCGCGACGCCGACGCGGACGCGCTCGCGACCGCCGTCCACGCGCTCGGCATCCGCCACGACGCGCTGCGCCTGCGCCTGGACGACGACCGGCAGACGTTCGCGGGAGCCGACGCCGCACCGGTGCTCGAGCCGGGCGACGGGCGCACCGCGCAGGACGTCCAGCGGAGCCTCGACCTGCGGGAGGGCCCGGTCGCGCGCTTCGTGCGCCTCCGCGAGGACCGGCTGCTCATCGCGATCCACCACCTCGCCGTCGACGCCGTGTCGTGGCGGATCCTCCTCGACGACCTCGAGCGCGCGTACGAGCAGGCGGCGGCCGGCTCGCCCGTCGACCTCGGCGCGAAGACCACGAGCTTCCTCGCCTGGGCGCGGCGCGAGTCCGAGCTCCCGGCCGGCGCCGGCGAGGGCGACGCCGCCGTGGCGGCGCTGCCGCTCCCGCGCGACCGTGCCGACGGTGCGAATACCATCGACACGGCCGACTCGCTCACCGTGGCCCTCGATGCCGCGACGACCCGCGCGCTGCTGCACGACGCCGGTGCGGCATACCGGGCGACGGTCGACGACCTGCTGCTCACCGCGCTCGCGCAGGCGGTCGGCGAGTGGACGGGCGACGACGCCGTCGGCGTCGTGCTCGAGCGCCACGGCCGCGACGAGGAGCGCTACGACGACGTGGACCTGTCGCGCACGGTCGGCTGGTTCACGGCCCTGCACCGCGCGACGCTCCCGCGCCGCGACGACGCGGCATCCGCGATCAAGGCGGTCAAGGAGCACCTCCGGCAGACCGCGCCGGGCGCCGCTCGGGCGGACCTCGGGTTCAACTACCTCGGCCAGCTCGACACGATGCTCGCCGGCGAGTCCGGCGCGCTGCTCGCGCCGGCGCCGGAGGACCCCGGTCCCGACGCGGCGGGCAGCACGGTCCGCGCGCACCTGGTCGACGTCAACGCGGCGGTCAGCGGCGGCGTGCTCTCGGCGACGTGGACGTTCTCGCGCGAGATCCACGACAAGGCGACGATCGAGCGGGTCGCCGACCGCGTCGCCGCGTGCCTGCGCGACCTGATCGCCCACTGCACCACGCCGGGCAGCGGCGGGGTGACGCCGTCGGACGTCCCGCTCGCGGGCCTCGACCAGCCGGCGCTCGACCGGATCGTCGCCGCCCACCCGGGGCTCGAGGACCTCTATCCGCTCTCGCCGCTCCAGCACGGGATGCTCTTCCACGGCCTGCTCGACCCCATGTCGAAGATGTACTTCGAGCAGGTCCACTGGCGGATCGACGGCCCCGTCGACGCCGAGCGCCTGCGCGCGGCGTGGCAGTCCGCGGTCGACCGCCACCCGGTGCTGCGTACGGCGATCGGCTTCGACGCCGATGGGCGCGCGCTGCAGCTCGTCCAGCGGCGCGCCGAGGTGCCGTTCGAGCGGGTCGCGGTGACCGGCGACAGGCAGGCGACGGTCGCTCGGGCGCTCGAGGGCGACCGCGAGCGCGGCTTCGACGTCGAGCGCGCGCCGCTCATGCGCGTGATCCTGCTCGAGTCGGGCGACGGCGCCGACCTCGTGTGGAGCTTCCACCACCTCGTCCTCGACGGCTGGAGCGTCTCGAAGCTCCTCGCTGAGGTCCTCGCCGGCTACGGGGGCGCGCCGTCCGAGCCCGCCGGCCGGCCGTACCGCGACTACATCGCGTGGCTCGAGCGCCAGGACCTCGAGGCCGCCGAGTCGCACTGGCGCCGGACGCTCGCCGGGTTCACCGCGCCGACGCCGCTGCCCGTCATCACCGGCGAGGCCGGCGGCGAGACGGCCGAGCCGGGCGAGCACGTCGTCACCGTGCCGGCCGCGGTCGCGGAGCGGCTCGCCGCGCTCACCCGGGCGCGCCGGCTGACGCTCAACACACTGGCCCAGGCGGCGTGGGCGCTGCTGCTCTCGCGCTACAGCGGGGAGCGCGACGTCGTCTTCGGGACCACGGTCGCGGGCCGGCCGCCCGATCTCGACGGCGTCGAGGACATGCTCGGGCTGTTCATCAACACGCTCCCGGTGCGGGCGCCCGTCGACGCACGTCAGCCGATCGGGCCGTGGCTGGAGCGGCTGCAGGACGAGCAGGTCGAGCTGCGCGAGTTCGAGCACAGCCCGCTCACGCAGGTGCAGGCGTGGAGCGACGTCCCGGCGGGCCAGCCGCTCTTCGAGTCGCTCTTCGTGTTCGAGAACTACCCGCTCGGCGCGGCGCCCGGCGACGACGCGCTCGCGATGACGGCGGTGTCGTCGCGCGAGCACACGAACTACCCGCTCACGGCGGTCGTCGTGCCGCGCGACGGGCTCGACCTGCACCTCTTGTACGACCGGGGCCGCGTCGACGCCGCAGCCGTGGAACGGCTCGCGGCGCACTACGTGACGCTGCTGGGCGCGCTCGCCGAGGACGCGGACCGGCCGCTGGGCGAGCTGTCGCTGCTGGCCGAGGGCGAGCGTGCGCTCGTGCTCGAGGAGTGGGCGGGCTCGCCGGTCGACGTACCTCACGCTGCGGTGCACGCGCTCGTGGCGGAGCGTGCGGCGGCGGCGCCGGATGCCGTGGCAGTGGCGTTCGGCGAGGAGCGGGTGTCGTACGGCGAGCTGGATGCGCGGGCGAATCGGTTGGCGCGGCATCTGATCGCGTGCGGTGTGCGGCCGGAGTCGCTGGTCGGCGTGTGCCTGGAGCGCTCGGCCGAGCTCGTGGTCGCGGTGTTGGCGGTGTTGAAGGCGGGCGCGGCGTTCGTGCCGCTCGATCCCGAGTACCCGGCGGAGCGGTTGGGGTGGATGCTCGAGGACTGCGCGGCGTCCGTCGTCGTGACGCAGCGGGCGCTTGCCGGCGCGTTGCCCGAGTTCGAGGCGCGCCTGGTCCTCGTCGACGAGGATGCCGCGGCGATAGCCGGACAGCCCTCCGGCGACCCGGGCGTCGAGACGGGTCCGGACTCGTTGGCGTACGTGATGTTCACGTCGGGGTCCACGGGCCGGCCGAAGGGTGTGCTGGTCGAGCACCGGTCGATCGTGCGGCTGGTCTGCGGCGCGGACTTCGCGCAGCTGAGCGCCGATGAGGTGTTCCTGCAGCTGGCGCCGGTGAGCTTCGACGCCTCGACGCTGGAGATCTGGGGCGCGCTGGTGCACGGCGCCCGGCTGGTGGTGTTCCCGCCGCAGCCGCCGACGGTGGGCGAGCTGCGCCGGGTCATCGCCGAGCACGAGGTGTCGGTGTTGTGGCTGACGGCGTCGCTGTTCAACGTCGTGATCGACGAGGACCCGTCGGTGCTCGCTCCGGTCGAGCAGCTGCTGATCGGCGGCGAGGCGCTGTCGGTCCCGCACGTCCGCAAGGCGCTGGCCGCGCTGCCCGAGACCCAGATCATCAACGGGTACGGGCCGACGGAGAACACGACGTTCACGTGCTGTCATCCGATCCCACGCGAGCTGGGCGAGGTGGGGTCGGTGCCGATCGGCCGGCCGATCGCCAACACCGAGGTGCTGGTGGTCGACGAGCAGCTCGAGCCGGTCGGCGTCGGCGTCCCGGGTGAGCTGTGCACGTCCGGGCTCGGCCTTGCGCGCGGGTACCTGCAGCGTCCTGGGTTGACGGCGGAGCGGTTCGTCGCGCATCCGTTCCGGGCCGGGGAGCGGATGTACCGCACCGGCGACCTGGTGCGCTGGCGCGAAGACGGGACGCTGGAGTACCTGGGACGGATCGACCAGCAGGTCAAGCTCCGCGGCTTCCGCATCGAGCTCGGCGAAATCCAGACCGCCCTGCTCGAGCATCGCGACGTCCGCGACGCCGCCGTCGTCGCCCAGGGCGAGGGAGCCGACAAGAGGCTCGTCGCCTACGTTGTCCCGCAGTCCGACAGCCTCGCGAACGGGCTGGACCACGAGCAGGTCGGCGCGTGGCGGACGATCTTCGACGACGTCTACGCCCGGGATCCCGGCGCGGACGGACGGTGGGACCTGAGCGGCTGGGTGACGAGCACGTCTGGCGAGCCGATCCCGTCGCACGAGATGGCGGAGTGGACCGACGCGAGCGTCGCGCGCATTGCCGCGCTCGGGGGCCGCCGGATCCTCGAGGTCGGCTGCGGCACCGGCCTGCTGCTGACCCGCCTGGCAGCCGACTGTGAGCGCTACGTCGGCACGGACATCTCGACGTCGAGCCTCACCCGCCTCGACAAGGAGCTGCGGATGCGTGGGCTCGACCACGTCGAGCTGCTGGAGGCGGCGGCGGACGACCTGTCCGTGATCGAGCAGCGCGACGGCTTTGACCTCGTCGTCCTCAACTCGGTCGTGCAGTACTTCCCGTCCGAGGCGTATCTGCGCCGCGTCATCGATGGCGCGCGTGCACTGCTGCGCCCAGGCGGCTGCCTGTTCGTCGGTGACGTCCGTTGTCACCGCCTGCTGACCGCCTTCCACACAGCGATCGAGCTGGCGCGGGCGCCCGCCGATACGCCGCTGGACGAGCTGCGCGCGCGCATCGCACGGCGCCGCGCTGCCGACAACGAACTGTCGGTCGCGCCCTCCTTCTTCACCGGCCTGACCGGCGACGGCATGGCGCACGTCGAGGTCATGCCGCGCCGTGGCCGCCACCCCAACGAGATGACGGCGTACCGCTACGACGCCGTCCTGCGTCCGGCGGTCGACGAGCCCCCGCTCGCGCCCGAGCGGTGGCTCGACTGGACGGGCGACGCCCTAACGCTCGAGCGCCTCGCGGCACTCCTCGCTGCGGACGCAGGCCCCGTCGGGCTCCGCGGCGTCCGGAACGGGCGCGTGACCGGCGCCCTTGCGGCGGCGCGCGCCGTCGAGTCGGGCGAGGCCGCCACCGCCGGCGCGCTGGCCGGCGCCGCGCAGGCTGCCGCCGGGATCGACATCGAGGACCTCTGCGCGGTCGCCGAGGCTGCCGGCCGCGAAGCACGGCTGAGCTGGGCCGGATGCGCCGACGGCAGCACGTTCGACGCAATGATCCTGCCGGCCCGCGCCGCGGGCCCGCCGGTCCCGATCGCCTTCCCCGAGGCGGTCGACGGCATCGCACGCCGGCCCACGACCGCGCCGCTGCTCGACACGCTCGAGCGCAGGCTCGTCCCCGAGCTGCGAGCCGCGCTGGCCGGGCGGCTGCCCTCCTACATGGTGCCGTCGTCGTTCGTCCTGCTCGACGCCCTCCCGCTGACGCCGATCGGCAAGCTCGACGCGCGGCGGCTGCCGGCGCCGCAGCCCTCGTCGGGCAGCGCGAACGGCACCGGGCGCGGCGCGGGGACTCCGACCGAGCGGAGGCTCGCGGGGCTGTGGGCCGAGCTGCTGCGCGTCGACGGCATCGGCGTCGACGACGACTTCTTCGCACTCGGCGGGCAGTCGCTCCTGGCGACGAAGCTGCTGACCCGCGTCCGCGAGTCCTTCGGCGTGGAGCTGCGGGTCGCGACGCTGTTCGAGCGCCCTACGCTCGCCTCGCTCGCCGCGGCGGTCGACGCCGCCGCTCCTGCGGACGCCGCACCCGCAGAGCAAGCGCCGCCGGCTCGTCGTGGCGACTCCGCTCCGCTCTCGCTCGCCCAGCAGCGGCTGTGGTTCGTCGAGCAGCTCACCCCGGGCAACCCGCGGTACACGGTCACGATGGCGTACCGCCTGCGCGGGCCGCTCGACGTCGCGGCGCTGCGCGCGGCGATCGACGGCGTCGTCGCCCGGCACGAGGTCCTGCGCACCGTGTTCCCGGCCGAGCAGGGCCGCCCGCAGCAGGTCGTCCGGCCGGCGGCCCCCGTCGACCTCGCCACCGTCGACCTCACGGGCGTCCCGGCTGCGCAGCGCGAGACGATGGCGCAGGAAGTGGTCGACGCCGAAGCGCGGCGCTGGTTCGACCTCGCGCAGGGCCCGCTGTTCGCCGCCACGCTCGTCCGGCTCGGGGCGCGCGAGCACGTCGTCTGCCTCGCGATCCACCACATCGTCTGCGACGGGTTCTCGCTGGAGATCCTCGCCGGCGAGCTCGGCCGGCTCTACGCGGCTGCGGTCGACGGCGCGCCGCCCGCGCTCGAGCCGCTGCCGCTGCAGTACGCGGACTTCGCCGCCGCGCAGTGGCGGGAGGCCGACCGTAGCGACGACGCGGGCATCGAGTACTGGCGCGGGCGGCTCGGCGGCGTCGAGCCGGGCGCTTACCTGCCCGCGGACCACGTCCGGCCGGCGGCTCCGGACTACCGGGGCGCGACGCTCGAGCTCGCGATCGACCCGGCGCTGCACGAGCGGCTGCGCGAGGTCTCCCGCCGGCACGGCGCGACGCTGTTCATGACGCTGCTGGCGGCGTACGTGACGCTGCTGCACCGCTACTCCGGCGACGACGACATCGTCGTCGGGTCGCCGATCGCGAACCGGCCTCGCAGCAGCCTCGAGCAGCTCGTCGGCTTCTTCGTGAACATGCTCGTGCTGCGCACCGAGTGCGACGACGACCCGTCGTTCGACGCGCTGCTCGGGCGCGTCCGCGACGTGGCGCTCGGCGCCTACGAGCACAGCGACGTCCCGTTCGAGCGCCTGGTCGACGAGCTCGTGCCCGAGCGCGACCTCAGCCGGCATCCTCTCTTCCAGGTCGCGTTCGCGCTCCACGGCCCGCGGACCAACGCCCTCGAGCTCCCCGGGCTCACGACCTCGCGGCAGCCGGTCAGCGCCGACACCGCGAAGTTCGACCTGACGCTCGCCCTGTTCGAGGGCGACGAGGGCATCGACGGCGAGCTCGAGTACAGCACCGAGCTGTTCGAGCCAGCGACGGCCGAGCGGTTCGCGGCGCACTTCGTCCATCTCCTCGAGGCGATCGCCGACGACCCTTCGGCGCGGCTCTCCGCGCTGCCGCTCACGACGGCCGAGGACCGCGACCGGCTCGTCCGCGAATGGAACCCGGAGCCGACGCCGGTGCCGCAGGCCCCCGTGCACGAGCTCGTCTCCAAGCGCGCATGCCGGGCTCCGCAGTCCGTCGCCTTGGAGTTCGGTGACGACGCGATCTCCTACGGCGAGCTCGAGGCCCGGGCCAACCGCCTGGCGCACCGGCTGGTCGAGGCGGGCGTCGGGCCGGAGTCGTTCGTCGGGGTCTGCCTGGAGCGCTCCACGCAGCTCGTGGTGGCGTGGCTCGCGATCCTGAAGGCGGGCGGGGCGTACGTGCCGCTGGCGGCCGAGCACCCCGCGGAGCGGCTGCGCTTCATGGTCGAGGACGCGGACGCGGGCGTGATCCTCACGACGAGGGACCTCGCCGACGCGCTGCCCGCGGACGCCGCCGCGATCGTCGAGCTCGACCGGGAGGCCCAGCGGATCGCGAGCCTCCCGGACACGGCGCCCCCGGTGCAGGTCGGGCCGGAGGCGGCCGCCTACGTCATCTACACCTCTGGTTCGACCGGGCGGCCGAAGGGCGTCGTCGTCGAGCACCGGTCGATCGTGCGGCTGGTGTGCGGCGCCGACTACGTGTCGCTGACCGAGCGCGACGTGGTCGCGCAGGCGTCGGACGCGACGTTCGATGCGGCGACGTTCGAGGTGTGGGGCGCGCTCGTGGCCGGCGCCAGGCTGGTGGGCGTCGGCAAGGAGACGCTGCTCTCGCCTCCCGCGCTGGTCGACCAGCTGCGGCGCGACGGGATCACGACGCTGTTCGTGACGACGGCGTTGTTCAACCAGATCGCGGCGTTCGACGCGTCGGCGTTCGCGTCGCTGGAGCATCTGCTATTCGGCGGCGAGGCGGTCAACCGGGCGCGCGTCGAGCAGGTGCTCGCAGCGAAGGCGCCCGCCCGGCTGCTGCACGTGTATGGCCCGACGGAGTGCACGACGTTCGCGTCCTGGCACCTCGTCGAGCGGGTGGACGGGGCGACGGTGCCGATCGGGGGGCCGATCGCGAACACGACGCTGTACGTGCTCGACGAGCGGCTCGAGCCGGTTCCCGTCGGAGCGCCGGGCGAGCTGTGCATCGGCGGTCCGGGCGTGGCGCGCGGCTACCTTCGGCGGCCCGGGCTGACGGCGGAGCGCTTCGTCAGCGACCCGTTCCACGAGGGCGCCCGGATGTACCGCACGGGCGACGTGGTGCGGCGCCGGGAGGACGGGGCGATCGAGTTCGTCGGGCGCGTCGATCAGCAGTTCAAGCTGCGCGGCTTCCGCATCGAGCCCGGCGAGATCGAAGCCGCGCTCGTGGAGGAGGCCGGCGTCGACGCCGCGGTGGTGGTCGTCGGCGAGGGCGCCGAGCGACGTCTGGTGGCCTACGTCGCCGGAGCGGACGTGCCGGACGCCGGTGAGCTGCGCGACCGGCTCGCCGAGCGGCTGCCGGCGTACATGGTCCCTGCCGCGATCGTGGTGCTCGACGGGCTGCCGATGACGCCGAGCGGCAAGGTCGACCGGCGCGCGCTGCCCGCGCCCGAGCCGGCGCACGCCACGGTCGCCACGACGTACGTCGCGCCGCGTACCGACGCGGAGCGCGTCCTGGCCGAGGCCTGGGCCGAGGTGCTCGGGACCGACCGCGTCGGCGTCGAGGACAACTTCTTTGCGCTCGGCGGCGACTCCATCCTCTCCATCCAGGTCGTCGGCCGCGCGCGCCGCCACGGCATCGTTGTGAGCCCGAAGCAGCTCTTCGACCACCCGACGGTCGCGGAGCTGGCGGCGGTCGCCGCCGGCCCGCGTGCCCCGGAGGCCGGTGCCGACGAGCCGGTGTCGAGGGACGCGCCGCTCACGCCCGTCCAGCGCTGGTTCTTCGAGCAGGACCTGCCGGAGCGCGACCACTTCAACCAGTCCGTGCTGCTCGGCGTGCCCGCCGAGGTCGGTCACGACGCCCTCTCCGCCGCGGTCGATGCGGTCGTCGCGCACCACGACGCGCTGCGGCTGCGCTTCCCCGCGGCCGGCGTGCAGCACGTCGCCGGGCCGGAGGACGGCGCGCGGCTGGAGCGCGTCGCGCTGCCAGACGACGCCGACGGGACCGTCGAGGCCGTCGCCGCCGACGTGCAACGGAGCCTCCGCCTGGCCGAAGGCCCGATCGCCCGGTTCGTCGAGATCGACCTCGGCCCTGCGCGCGGGCGGCGGCTGCTCGTGGTCGTGCACCACCTCGCGATCGACGCCGTCTCGTGGCGGATCCTGCTCGACGACCTCGCGGCCGCTGCGTCGCGCGCGTGCGCGCGAGTAACCGAAGCCCCGCTCGCGCTGGGGCGCCGCACTACGTCGTTCGCCGAGTGGGCGCAGCGGCTCGAGCGTCATGCGCATGAGCCCGCGGTCGCCGCTGAGGCGTCGTTCTGGCGCGGCCTTCCGGCGCCCGAGCCGCTGCCGCTCGATCGCGCCGGCGGAGCGAACACGCTCGAGTCCGCCGACGTCGTCGCGGTCGGGCTCGAGCGCGAGGAGACGAACGCGCTGCTGCGCGACGTGCCCGCCGCCTACCGCACGCGTGCGGACGAGGTGCTGCTGGCCGCTCTCGCGCAGGCCGTCCAGGAGTGGTCGGGCACCGGCGGCGTGACGCTGACCGTCGAGGGCCACGGTCGCGAGGAGGAGTTGCTCGACGGCGTCGACCTCTCGCGCACCGTCGGGTGGTTCACCACTCTGTACCCGCTGGCCCTCGCCGCCCCCGACGACCCCGCCGCCGCGATCAAGGCGGTCAAGGAGCAGGTGCGCGCAGTGCCGCGGAACGGGATCGGCCACGGACTCCTCCGCGACATCGCTGGGGAGGCGGGGCTGCAGGACCGTCGTCCCGAGCTGAGCTTCAACTACCTCGGGCAGCTCGACGGCACGGTGCCCGCGCCGTTCGCGCCGGCCATCGAGGGCTCGGGGCCCGACGAGGCGCGCGCGGGCACGCGCTCGCACCTCCTCGAGGTCAACGCCGCGGTCACGGGCGGCCGGCTCGGCACGGCGTGGACGTTCTCGTCCGAGCTGCACGACCGCGCGACGATCGAGCGGGTGGCCGAGCGGTTCCTCGACCGGCTGCGCGAGCTGATCGCGCACTGCACCACGCCCGGAGCCGGTGCGCTGACCACGTCCGACGTCCCGCTGGCGCGCCTCGACCAGGAAGCGCTCGACGCGCTCGTCGCCGGCGACCGCGACGTGGAGGACGTCTACCCGCTCACGCCGGTGCAGCAAGGGATGCTCTTCCACAGCCTGCTCGAGCCGTCGTCGAGCCTGTACTTCGAGCAGATCCACTGGCGCGTCGGCGGCGCCGTGGACCTCGAACGCCTGCGGTCGGCATGGCAGACCGTGGTCTCGCGGCACGGCGCGCTGCGCACGGCGATCGCGTTCGACGATGCGGGGAGGCCGCTGCACGTCATCCGCCGGAGCGTCGAGCTCCCGTTCGCGACGGTCGACCTCACCGGCCTCGACGTGGCGGACCGCGAGGAGCGGCTGGCGGCGTTGCTGCACGACGATCGCACCCGCGGCTTCCGTTTCGAGGACGCGCCGCTCATGCGCCTGACGTCCGTGCGGCTCGGCGGCGAGCAGCGCCTGGTCTGGAGCTTCCACCACCTGCTCCTCGACGGCTGGAGCGCCTCACGGCTCATCGCCGAGGTACTGAGCGCCTACCGCGGCGGGGACCGCCCCGCGGCGCCGCGCCCCTACCGCGAGTACGTCGGCTGGCTGGCTGAGCAGGACCTCGGCGCCGCCGAGCGGTACTGGCGCGAGGCCCTGGCCGGCTTCGACGAGCCGACCTCGCTGGCGATCGATCGGCCCGCTCCGGACGGCGCGCCCGAGCAGGAGCCGGGGCACCGGCGGCTGGATCTGCCGGCCGAGACCGCACGGGCCCTCGCCGACAGCGCCCGCGCCCAGGGGCTGACGCTCAACACGCTCGTCCAGGGCGCCTGGGCGCTGCTGCTCTCGCGCTACGCCGGCGAGGACGACGTCGTCTTCGGGACAACGGTCTCCGGCCGTCCGGCCAGCGTCGCCGGGATCGAGGAGATGGTCGGCCTCTTCATCAACACGCTGCCGGTGCGCGCCCGCGTCGACGACGAGGCGCGCGTCGCGGAATGGCTCGCCGACCTCCAGGCGCAGCAGGCCGCCGGCCGCGAGTTCGAGCACGCGCCGCTCGCGCAGGTGCAGGCGTGGAGCGACCTCGGGCCGCGCGGCGCCCTGTTCGAGTCGCTGCTGGTCTTCGAGAACTACCCGCTGGACGCGCGCCCGGCGGGCGGCGAGCCGACGCTGGAGCCGGCGGGCGCGCGCGAGCACACCAACTACCCGCTGACGGTCGTCGTCGTCCCCGACGGCGAGCTGACGGTGCACGCCTTCTTCGACCCGAGGCGCTTCGAGCCGGAGGCCGTAGAGCGCCTCACCGGCCACTTCGCGTGCGCGCTGCAGGGGCTCGCCGCTGCTCCGGACGCCGCGCTGCGCGACATCCCGCTGCTGCCCGGCGCCGAGCGCGACGCGCTGCTCGCGGCGGGTAACGACACTGCGGTGGCGGCGCCGTTCGCCGCCGTCCACGAGCGCTTCGCCGAGCGTGCCGCCGCGTGCCCGCAGGCGGTCGCGGTGGTGCTCGGCGACGAGCGCCTCACGTACGGCGAGCTCGACGCCCGCGCCGACGCCCTGGCCGCCCGGCTGCGTTCGCTCGGCGTGCGCCGCGGGACGCTCGTCGGCGTGTGCCTCGAGCGGTCGCTCGACCTCGTCGTGGCGCTCCTTGGCGTGCTGAAGGCCGGCGCGGCCTACCTGCCGCTCGAGCCCGGGCTGCCGCCGGACCGCCTCGCGTTCATGCTCGAGGACACGGTGGCACGGGTCGTCGTCTCCTCGGCGGAGCTCGCCGACCGCCTGCCCGCGACCGTCGAGCCGGTGCTCGTCGACGCCGATGCGGTCGCGATCGCCGCCTGGCCCTCCGGGATCGCCGTCCCCGTCGAGCCGGGCGACGGCGCGTACGTCATCTACACGTCGGGCTCCACCGGGCGCCCGAAGGGCGTGCTGGTCGAGCACGGGCAGGTGGCGAACCTCATGTCGGCCACCGAGGGCTGGTGCGCGTTCGGGCCCGATGACGTGTGGACGCTGTTCCATTCGTTCGCGTTCGACTTCTCGGTCTGGGAGCTGTGGGGCGCGCTCGCCTACGGCGGGCGGATCGTCGTCGTCCCTCGGTCGGTGGCCCGCTCGCCCGAGGCGTTCTGGCAGCTTGTGGTGGCCGAGGGCGTGACCGTGCTCAACCAGACGCCGTCGGTCTTCCGCGAGGTCGCGCGGGCGGCCGCCGCGGTCGCCGAGGGCGAGGACCGGCTGCGGATGGTGATCTTCGGCGGCGAGGCGCTCGAGCCCGCGCACGTCACCGGCTGGTACGAGCACCGTGGGCCGGACGCGCTGCCGCGGCTGGTGAACATGTACGGGATCACCGAGACGACCGTGCACGTCACGCACGGCGAGGTCGACGGCGCCGCGGTGCTCGCCGGCGAGTCGATCCCGGTGGGCGTGCCGCTCGGCAACGTCGAGCTGCACGTGCTCGACGACCGGATGGAGCCGGTGCCCGTCGGCGTCCCGGGCGAGCTGTACGTCGGCGGCGCGGGCGTCGCGCGCGGGTACCTCTGCCGGCCCGGCCTCACCGCCGAGCGGTTCGTGGCCGACCCGTTCAGCGGCCGGCCCGGCGCGCGGCTGTACCGCTCGGGTGACCTCGGGCGCCGGCGGCCCGACGGCACGGTGGAGCATCTCGGGCGCATCGACCATCAGGTCAAGGTCCGCGGCTTCCGGATCGAGCTGGGCGAGATCGAGAGCGCGCTGGTCCGTCACGAGCGCGTCGCCGAGACCGTCGTGATCGCGCGCGACGGCCGGCTGGTCGCCTACGTCGTCGCGGACGGCGCGCTGCCGCCGGCCGAGGAGCTGCGCGCGTTCCTCGGAGCTTCGCTGCCGCACTACATGGTGCCCGCGGCGTTCGTCGCGCTCGACGCGCTGCCGCTGACCGTCAACGGCAAGGTCGACCGCCGCGCGCTGCCCGACCCGGACGGCCAGCGGCCGGACCTCGGGACGGCGTTCGTCGCGCCGCGCGACGCGGTCGAACGGGTGCTGGCCGACGTGTGGGCGGGCGTGCTCGGGATCGAGCGCGTCGGCGTGCGCGACGACTTCTTCGCGCTCGGCGGCGACTCGATCCTGTCGATCCAGGTCGTCGCCCGGGCGCGGCGCCACGGCGTCGTCATCACCCCGAAGCAGCTGTTCGACCGGCCGACGATCGCGGAGCTCGCGCCGCTGGCCGAGCGGGCGAAGGCACCGATCGACGCCGAGCAGGGTCCCGTCACCGGAACCGCCCCGCTCACGGCGATCCAGCGGTGGTTCGTCGAGCAGGAGCAGCCGGAGCCGCACCACTTCAACCAGTCGGTCCTGCTCGCGATCCCGCGCGACGCCGACGCGGACGCGCTCGCGACCGCCGTCCACGCGCTCGGCATCCGCCACGACGCGCTGCGCCTGCGCCTGGACGACGACCGGCAGACGTTCGCGGGAGCCGACGCCGCACCGGTGCTCGAGCCGGGCGACGGGCGCACCGCGCAGGACGTCCAGCGGAGCCTCGACCTGCGGGAGGGCCCGGTCGCGCGCTTCGTGCGCCTCCGCGAGGACCGGCTGCTCATCGCGATCCACCACCTCGCCGTCGACGCCGTGTCGTGGCGGATCCTCCTCGACGACCTCGAGCGCGCGTACGAGCAGGCGGCGGCCGGCTCGCCCGTCGACCTCGGCGCGAAGACCACGAGCTTCCTCGCCTGGGCGCGGCGCGAGTCCGAGCTCCCGGCCGGCGCCGGCGAGGGCGACGCCGCCGTGGCGGCGCTGCCGCTCCCGCGCGACCGTGCCGACGGTGCGAATACCATCGACACGGCCGACTCGCTCACCGTGGCCCTCGATGCCGCGACGACCCGCGCGCTGCTGCACGACGCCGGTGCGGCATACCGGGCGACGGTCGACGACCTGCTGCTCACCGCGCTCGCGCAGGCGGTCGGCGAGTGGACGGGCGACGACGCCGTCGGCGTCGTGCTCGAGCGCCACGGCCGCGACGAGGAGCGCTACGACGACGTGGACCTGTCGCGCACGGTCGGCTGGTTCACGGCCCTGCACCGCGCGACGCTCCCGCGCCGCGACGACGCGGCATCCGCGATCAAGGCGGTCAAGGAGCACCTCCGGCAGACCGCGCCGGGCGCCGCTCGGGCGGACCTCGGGTTCAACTACCTCGGCCAGCTCGACACGATGCTCGCCGGCGAGTCCGGCGCGCTGCTCGCGCCGGCGCCGGAGGACCCCGGTCCCGACGCGGCGGGCAGCACGGTCCGCGCGCACCTGGTCGACGTCAACGCGGCGGTCAGCGGCGGCGTGCTCTCGGCGACGTGGACGTTCTCGCGCGAGATCCACGACAAGGCGACGATCGAGCGGGTCGCCGACCGCGTCGCCGCGTGCCTGCGCGACCTGATCGCCCACTGCACCACGCCGGGCAGCGGCGGGGTGACGCCGTCGGACGTCCCGCTCGCGGGCCTCGACCAGCCGGCGCTCGACCGGATCGTCGCCGCCCACCCGGGGCTCGAGGACCTCTATCCGCTCTCGCCGCTCCAGCACGGGATGCTCTTCCACGGCCTGCTCGACCCCATGTCGAAGATGTACTTCGAGCAGGTCCACTGGCGGATCGACGGCCCCGTCGACGCCGAGCGCCTGCGCGCGGCGTGGCAGTCCGCGGTCGACCGCCACCCGGTCCTACGCACCGCGATCGTGACGGAGCTCGACGAGCCGCTGCAGGCCGTCGTCGCGCACGCCGAGCTGCCGGTGGACCGGCACGACCTGCGCGGCGCCGAAGACGCAGAGCAGGAGCGGCGGATCGCGGCGCTCCTCGCCGCCGACCGCGAGCGCGGGTTCGACTTCTCGAGCGCGCCGCTGCTGCGCCTGACGCTGGTTCGCACCGCGGAGGCGACCCACCATCTCGTGTGGAGCTTCCACCACCTGCTGCTCGACGGTTGGAGCGTGTCGCGCGTGCTCGGCGAGGTCCTCGCCAGGTACGGCGACGAGGCTTTCGAGCCCGTCCCGGTCCCGCCGTACCGGGAGTACGTGGCGTGGCTCGCGCGGCAGGACCGCGACGCGGCGGAGGCGTGGTGGCGCCGCGCGCTCGCCGGCTTCGAGGCCCCGACGCCGCTCGGCGTCAACCGTCCCGCCGCCCCCGGCGAGCCGGAGGATGAGCCCGGCGAGCTGCGCACGCTGCTGTCCGCCGAGCTGACGGCGCGGCTGTCGGCGCTGACGCGGTCGCGGCGCCTCACGCTGAACACGGTCGCGCAGGGCGCATGGGCGCTGCTGCTGTCGCGCTACAGCGGCGAGGACGACGTCGTCTTCGGGACGACCGTCGCCGGCCGCCCCGGCGACCTCGATGGGGTCGAGGACATGGTCGGCCTCTTCATCAACACGCTGCCGGTGCGCATCCGCGTGGATGCGGAGCAGCGCGGCGGGGCGTGGCTGGACGACATCCAGCGCCGGCAGGTCGAGCTGCGTCAGTTCGAGCACGCCCCGCTGGCCCAGGTCCAGAACTGGAGCGACGTCGAACCCGGCCGACCGCTCTTCGAGTCGCTGTTCGTCGTCGAGAACTACCCGCTCGACGCGACGCCCGGCGACTCGTCGGAGACCGAGCTGCGCGCGACGCCCGTCGCGGCGCGCGAGCACACGAACTACGCGATCAGCGCGGTGGTCGTCCCCGGCGAGGCGCACGAGCTGCACCTCTTCTACGACCGGCGGCGGTTCGACGCGGACGTGGTTGACCGCCTGGCGGGCCACTTCGTGCGTCTGCTGGAGCGGCTGGTCGAGGCGCCGGATGCGCCGGTGGGCGAGCTCGGGCTGTTGTCGGAGCGTGAGCGCGACGCGCTGGTGCGCGGCGTCAACGAGACTGCGGCGGCGGTCCCGGACGGCGTGGTGCACGGGTGGTTCGCGGACCGCGCGGCGGAGCGGCCCGATGCCGCGGCCGTCGTGTTCGCGGGCGAGGAGCTGTCGTACGCGGCGCTGGATGCGCGGGCGCAGGCGGTGGCGGCGCGGCTGGCCGAGCGTGGCGTCGCGAAGGGCGATCTCGTCGCGCTGTGTCTCGAGCGGTCGCCGGAGCTGGTGGCCGCGCAGCTGGGCGTGTTGAAGACCGGGGCGGGCTTCGTCCCCGTCGATCCGTCGTATCCGGAGGAGCGGCGGGCGTTCATGCTGGCCGACTGCGGTGCGGCCGCGGTGATCGACGAGGCGTTCTTCGACGGCCTGCCGGGCGCGGTCTTCGAGCCGGTGGCCGTGGGCGCCGAGGACGTCGCGTACGTGATCTACACGTCGGGGTCGACGGGCCGGCCGAAGGGCGTGGTCATCGAGCACGGTGGCTTCGCGAACCTGCTCGCCGCGGCCCGGACTGACTTCGCGCTGGGCTGGGAGAGCCGGGTGCTGCAGTTCTCCTCGCCGAGCTTCGACGGGTCGGTGTGGGAGACGTTCATGGCGCTGTGCTGGGGCGGCGCGCTCTGCTTGTCGCGGCGCGGCGGCGGCTTCAGCGTTGACGAGCTGGTGGCGCAGTTCCGCGAGGAACGCGTCTCGCTGGTGATGATGCCCCCGTCGGCGCTGGGCGTGCTGCCGGACGACGGGCTGCCGAGCCTTGAGACCGTCATCGCCGGTGGCGAGAAGTGCCCGGCCGAGCTCGGCGAGCGCTGGTCGAAGAACGGGCGGAGCTTCGTCAACGCGTACGGGCCGACGGAGGCCAGCGTGTGCGTGTCGATCGCCCGCTTCGATGGCGAGTCGGATCGGGCGACGGTGCCGATCGGCCGGCCGCTCGCGAACACGCAGCTCTACGTCCTCGACGGCGCGATGCAGCCCGTGCCGGTGGGCGTGCCGGGGGAGCTGTACGTCGGCGGCGCCGGCCTGGCCCGCGGGTACCTGAACCGGCCGGGGCTGACGGCGGAACGCTTTGTCGCCAGCCCGTTCGGCGACGGCGAGCGGCTCTACCGAACCGGCGATCTGGTGCGCCGGCTCGCTGACGGGCAACTGGAGTTCGTCGGCCGCGTCGATCACCAGGTCAAGCTGCGCGGCTTCCGCATCGAGCTCGGGGAGATCGAGGCCGCGCTCACCGACCAGCCCGGCGTCGGCGAGGCCGTCGCGATCGTCCGCGACGGGCGCCTCTTGGGCTACATCTCCGGCGAGACACCCGAGATCGACGCCGACGCGCTCACGCAGGCGCTCAAGGAGCGGCTGCCCGCGCACCTGGTCCCGTCGGCGCTGGTGGTGCTCGACGCGCTCCCGCTGACGCCGAACGGCAAGATCGACCGCGCCGCGCTGCCCGAGCCCGAGCGTGCCCGGGACGACGCGTTCGTCGCGCCGCGCACGGACACCGAACGCGTCCTCGCGCAGGTGTGGGGCGAGGTGCTCGGCCTCGACCAGATCGGCATCCACGACAACTTCTTCGCGCTCGGCGGCGACTCGATCCTGTCCATCCAGGCCGTCGGATGCGCGCGTCGCCATGGCGTCGAGATCAGCCCGAAGCTGCTCTTCGACCACCCGACCATCGCCGAGCTGGCGACCGTCGCCGGGCAGACGACGGTGGAGGCCGAGCAGGGGCCGGTGACCGGTGCCGCTCCGCTCACGCCGATCCAGCGCTGGTTCTTCGAGCAGGAGCTGCCCGAGCGCCACCACTTCAACCAGGCGGCGCTCCTGGTGCTCCCGCCCGACGTCGACGTGGACGCGCTCGCCGCCGCCGTCGAGGCGCTCGGCGAGCAGCACGACGCGCTGCGGCTGCGCTTCGCTGACGGCCAGCAGCACTTCGGCGAGGACGCGCCCGCGCTCGAGCGCCGCGACGTCACCGAGGACGGGCTCGAGTCGGCCGCGGCGGAGGTCCAGGCGTCGCTCGACCTCGAGCACGGGCCCGTCGCGCGCTTCGTGCGCCTCGGCGCCGACCGGCTGCTCGTTGTCGTCCACCACCTCGCCGTCGACGCGGTCTCGTGGCGGATCCTGCTCGACGACCTGCAGCGTGCGTACGAGCAGGCGCACGCCGGCCAGCCGATCGACCTCGGCCCGAAGACCACGAGCTTCAAGGCCTGGGCCGAGCGGCTGGCGGAGCACGCGACGAGCAGCGAGCTGTCCGAGGAGGCCGGCTTCTGGCGGGCTGCGGCCGCCGGCGCGCCGCTGCCGCTCGACCGTGACGGCGACAACGCCGCCGACTCCACCGACATCGTGGCCGTCGAGCTGGACGCCGCGGAGACCGAGGCGCTGCTGCGCGACATCCCCGCCGCCTACCGCACGCGGATCGAGGAGGTGCTGCTCACCGCGCTCGGCCAGGCCGTCGCCGAGTGGACGGGCGATCGCCGGGTCTCGGTGGCGCTCGAGGGCCACGGCCGCGAGGAGCAGCTCTTCGACGGCATCGACCTCACCCGCACGGTCGGCTGGTTCACGACCCTCTATCCGGTCGGCGTCGACGTCAACGGCGACGGCGCGAGCGCGCTCAAGGCGGTCAAGGAGCAGCTCCGCGCGGTGCCGCGGCACGGCATCGGCTACGGCGTGCTGCGCCACCTCGCCGGTGACAACGCCCTGGGCGAGGCGCACCCGCAGCTCAGCTTCAACTACCTCGGGCAGCTGGACGCGGCGGCGCCGGACGCGGCCCCGGCGACCGCGCTCGCGCCGGCGCCGGAGTCGCCCGGGCCGCTGACCGGCGCCGGCGGGCGGCGCGCCCACCTGATCGACGTCAATGGCGCCGTGACGGGCGGGCGCCTGAGCGTCGCGTGGACCTACTCGCGCAACCTCCACGACCGCGCGACGGTGACCCGCGTCGCCGAGCGCTTCACCGACAGGCTGCGCGACCTGATCGACCACTGCACGACCGCGGACGCCGGGGGCCTCACGCCCTCCGACGTGCCGCTGGCAGGACTCGACGCGGAGGAGCTCGAGTCGCTCCTCGACGACCTGGAGGAGGACGAGGCGTGAAGAACGTCGAGGACCTGTACCCGCTCTCGCCCCTGCAGCAGGGGATGCTCTTCCACGGGCTGCTCGAGCCCGGGTCGAGCATGTACTTCCAGCGGGCGCACTGGCTCCTCGAGGGAGCGCTCGACCCCGCCGCGCTGCGCCGCGCGTGGCAGGAGACGGTCGACCGCCACCCGATGCTGCGGACGTGCTTCGTCTGGGAGAAGGCCAAGCAACCGCTTCAGGTCGTGCGCCGCGCGGTGCGCCTGCCGTTCGACGTGCACGACCTGCGCGACCTCGACGGCGACAAGCAGGAGGCGCGGATCGCGGTGCTGCTCGACGAGGACCGCGACCGCGGCTTCGACTTCGCCCGGCCGCCGCTGATGCGCGTGACGCTCCTGCGCACCGCGGACGAGGCGCACCACCTCGTCTGGAGCTTCCACCACCTGCTGCTCGACGGCTGGAGCGTGGCGTCGGTCCTGCGCGAGGTCTTCGGCCGCTACGCCGAACCCGAGCAATTCGCTTCGAACGGCGGGTCGCACCCCGTCCGGCCGTACCGCGACTACATCGCGTGGCTCGGCGAGCAGGATCTCGATGGCGCCGAGGCCTACTGGCGCCGGACGCTCGCGGGCTTCGACGAGCCCACGCCGCTGGGCGTCGACCATCCCGGGCGCGAGCGCGAGCCGGAGGCCGAGCCGGGCGTGCACCGCGCCGCGGTGCCGGTGGAGACCATCGAGGCGTTCGCCGCCCGCGCGCGCAGCCTGGGCGTGACGGTGAACGCCGCCGCTCAGGGCGCCTGGGCGCTCCTGCTGTCGCGCTACAGCGGGCGCGACGACGTCGTCTTCGGCACGACCGTCGCAGGCCGCCCGCCCGGCCTGCCCGGGGTCGAGGAGATGATCGGGCTGTTCATCAACACGCTGCCGGTGCGCGTGCGGCTCGACGGCGACGAGCGGGTCGAGGACTGGCTGCGGCGCATGCAGCGCGAGCAGGCAGAGCTGCGCGAGTACGACTTCAGCCCGCTCGCGCAGGTGCAGGGGTGGAGTGAGGTCCCCGCCGGCACCGGCCTCTTCGAGTCGCTGTTCGTGTTCGAGAACTACCCCGTCGGCGCGCCCGCCGGCGGCGTGGGCGACGGACTTCGCATCACGCCCGTCGACGCCCGGGAGCACACGAACTACCCGCTGTCGGTGGCCGTCGTGGCGGGCGAGGAGCTCGTCCTCGACGTGTCCTACGACCGCCGCCGGCTCGACGCCGGCACCGTCCAGCGGCTGTGCGACCACTACGCGCGCCTGCTCGACGGGATCGCGGGAGCGCCGGCGGCGCGCGTCGACGAGCTGGGTCTGCTGTCGCCCGCGGAGCGCCTCCGGCTGCTGTCGGACCTCAACCCGCCGCCGATCACGGTCACCGGCCCGCCGCTGCACGAGCAGGTCGCCGCGCGCGCCGCCGAGACCCCGGACGCCATCGCCGCCGTACACGGCGACGACCGGCTCACCTACGCCGAGTTCGATGCGAGCGCGAACCGCCTGGCCCAGCACCTGGCCCGGGCCGGCGTCGGCCGCGGCGACGTCGCTGCCGTGTGCCTCGAGCGCTCGCTCGACCTGCCCGTCGCGCTGCTCGCGGTCCTGAAGGCGGGTGCGGCCTACGTGCCGGTCGATCCCGCGTATCCGCCGCAGCGTCTCGCCTTCATGCTCGAGGAGACGGGGGCGCCGGTGGTGCTCACCCACGAGCGCCTCCTCGCGCGGCTCCCGGACGGCGTGGCGACGCCGGTCGTGCTCGACCGCGACGCCGGCGCGATCGATCGCCTCCCCGCGGTCGCCCCGGACGTGCGCGCGGCACCGGACGACCTCGCCTACGTCATCTACACGTCGGGCTCGACGGGACGGCCGAAGGGCGTGTGCATCGAGCACCGGGCGCTCGCGTCCTACGTGGAGGCGGCGCGTCGCTGGTACGGGATGGAGGCGGCCGACCGCGTCGTGCAGTTCTCGTCGATCACCTTCGACGCCAGCGTCGACGAGGTCTTCCCCTGCCTCGCCTCCGGGGCGGCGCTTCTGTTGCCGTCGGCCGAGGTGATCGCCTCGCCCGCCGACCTGCTCGAGGCCTGCGACGCGTGGGGCGCGACCGTGCTGATGGTCCCGACGGCGTACTGGCACGAGCTCGTCGCGTCGGCCGCCGGCTCCGAGCGCAGGCTGCCGCCCTCGCTGCGGGTGCTGGTTTTCGGCGGCGAGCAGGCGATGCCGAGCCTCGCCGCGGCGTGGGTCGACATCGCGGCGACGACCGGCTGCCGCGCGCTGAACTCGTACGGCGCGACTGAGGCCACCGTCGGCTCGACCCTGCTCGAGCTCGCGCCGGAACACGTCGATGCGCAGGGGCCGCGCGTCCCGGTGGGCCGGCCGATGGCCAACAGCGAGGTCTACGTGCTCGACCGGCGCCTCGAGCCGGTGCCCGACGGCGTCGCGGGGGAGATCTGCCTCGGCGGCGGCTCGGTCGCCGCGGGCTACCTGCACCGGCCGGGGCTCACCGCGACGCGCTTCGTCGCGCACCCGTTCGCCGGCCGCCCGGGCGACCGGCTGTACCGCACCGGTGACCTCGGGCGGTTCCGCCCCGACGGGACGCTCGAGGTCCTCGGCCGCGTCGACGACCAGGTCAAGGTCCGCGGCTTCCGCATCGAGCTCGGCGAGATCGAGGCCGCGCTCACCGGCTGTGACCGCGTCCGCGAGGCCGTCGTCGCCGCGCGCGACGAGGGCGGCGAGAAGCGCCTCGTCGCGTACGTCGTCCCCGACGGCGCGACGCCCACGACGACGGACCTGCGCGCCGACCTCCGCCGGGTGCTCCCTGACTACATGGTCCCGTCGGCCTTCGTCACGCTCGACGCGCTGCCCGTCACCGTCGGCGGCAAGGTCGACCGGCGCGCGCTCCCCGCGCCGACGGGCGCACGACCCGAGTTCGCCGAGCAGTTCGTGCCGCCGCGGACGGAGCCCGAGCAGGTGCTCGCCGCGGTGTGGGAGGAGGTGCTCGGCGTCGATCGCGTGGGCGCGAACGACAACTTCTTCGAGCTCGGCGGCGACTCGATCCTCTCGATCCAGATCGTCGCCCGGGCGCGCCAGCGCGGCGTCACGATCACCCCCAAGCAGCTCTTCGACCATCAGACCGTGGCGGCGCTCGCCGCGGCGGCCACCGACGCCGTCAGCGTCGACGCGCAGCAGGACGCGGTCGAGGGAGACGCGCCGCTCACCCCGATCCAGCGGTGGTTCACCGAGCAGCCGCTGCCCGACGCGCACCACTTCAACCAGTCGGTGCTGCTCGCGCTCGCGCCCGGCGTCGACGCCGAGGCGCTGGCGACGGCCGTCCGCGCGCTGGGCGTCCACCACGACGCGCTGCGGCTGCGTCTCCGGGGCGATGCACAGCACTTCGCGCCGGCCGAAGCCGTGCCTGAGCTCGAGCAGCTCGAGACCACTGACGTGGAGACGTCCGCGGCCGAGCTCCAGGCCGGCCTCGACCACCTCGCCGGCCCGGTGGCGCGGTTCGTGCGGCTGGGCGTGGAACGGCTGCTGATCGTCGTCCACCACCTCGCCGTCGATGCCGTGTCGTGGCGGATCCTGCTCGAGGACCTCGCCCGGGCGTACGAGCAGGCCGCCGCCGGAGAGAGCGTCGACCTCGGCCCGAAGACGACGTCGTTCAAGCGCTGGGCCGAGCGGCTCGCCGAGCACGCCCGCGACGACGCCGCCGCGGCCGAGGCGCCGTTCTGGCTCGCCCTGGGCGACGGCGCCCCGGCGCGGCTTCCGCTCGACCACGCGGGCGGCGAGAACGCCGTCGCGACGAGCGAGACCATCACGGTCGAGCTCGACGAGGCCGAGACACGTGCGCTGCTGCACGACGTGCCCGCCGCGTACCGGAGCCGGATCAACGACGTCCTGTTGACCGCGTTCGCACGGGCGCTCTGCCGCTGGACCGGCGACGCGGCCGCGCTCGTCGACCTCGAGGGCCACGGCCGCGAGGAGATCTTCGACGACGTCGACCTGTCGCGGACGGTCGGCTGGTTCACCACGACGTTCCCGGTCGTCCTCGAGCCGGGCAGCGACGAGCCGGGCGCCGCGCTGAAGGCGATCAAGGAGCAGCTCCGGGCGATCCCGCGCAACGGCATCGGGTACGGGCTCCTGCGCCACCTGCGCGGCGACGAGCAGCTTGCCCGGCAGCTCGACGACCGCTTCCCGCCGCTCGTCAGCTTCAACTACCTCGGCCGGCTCGACACGGGCGCGCCCGGCGAGGAGAGCACCTTCGGCCCGGCGCCGGAGCCCGCCGGGCCCGCGATCGCCGCGAGCGGCCGGCGCTCCCATCTGGTCGAGGTCAACGCGGCGGTCAGCGGCGGTCGCCTCGGCGCGGCCTGGACCTTCTCGCGTGCGCTCCACGACGCCGAGACGATCGCCGCGGTCGCAGACGCGTTCGCCGAGGGGCTGCGCCTGCTGATCGCCCATTGCACGAGCGACGTCGCCGGCGGGTGCACGCCGTCGGACTTCCCGCTCGCCGGACTCGACCAGGCGTCGCTCGACCGGCTCGTCGGCGACGGCCGCACGGTGGAGGACCTCTACCCGCTGTCCCCGCTGCAGGAGGGGATGCTCTTCCACACGCTCGCCGCGCCCGAGTCGACCCAGTACTTCGAGCAGGTGCACTGGGAGCTCAGCGGGCCGCTCGACGCGGAGCGCCTGGGCGAGGCGTTCCAGGCCGCGGCCGACCGCCACCCGATCCTCCGCACCGCGATCCTCCTCGACGACGACGGGCGTGCGCTGCAGGTCGTGCGCCGCGAGGCGCGGGTCCCGTTCGACGTCGTCGACCTCACCGGGCCGGCCGCCGAGCAGCGCGTCACCGCGTTGCTCGAGGAGGACCGCGCCGCCGGCTTCGCGCTCGACCGCGCGCCGCTGATGCGCGTGCTGCTCATCCGCGTCGGCGAGCGCGAGCACCACTTCGTCTGGAGCTTCCACCACCTGCTGCTGGACGGCTGGAGCGTCTCGACGGTGCTCGCCGAGGTCTTCGCCGCGTACGGCGATCCCGCGGCGCAACCCCTACACGCGCGGCCGTACCGCGACTACATCGCGTGGCTGCACGACCGGGGCCGCGACGGCGCGAAGCGCTTCTGGCAGGAGCGACTCGCCGGGTTCGAGACGCCCACGCCGCTCGGCGTGGATCGCCAGCCCCGCCCTGACGAGGAGCCCGGCGAGCCCGGCAGCCACGAGGCGACGGTCTCGCCCGAGCTGACCGCGCGCCTGTCGGAGTTCGCGCGGTCGCGGCGCGTTGCGCTCAACACGCTCGTGCAGGCGGGCTGGGCGCTGCTGCTGTCGCACTACAGCGGCGAGCGCGACGTCGTGTTCGGCGCCACCGTCTCCGGCAGGCCGCCGGAGCTCGAGGGCGTCGAGCAGATGATCGGCCTGTTCATCAACACGCTGCCGGTTCGCGTCCGCATCGACCGCGACGAGCCGGTCGACGCGTGGCTCGCGCGGCTGCAGCGCGAGCAGACGGAGGCCCATCAGCACGAGCACAGCCCGCTCGCGCAGATCCAGGGCTGGAGCGACGTGGGCGGCGGCCGGCCGCTCTTCGAGTCGTTGCTGGTCTTCGAGAACTACCCACTCGCCGCGTCGTCCGACGACGTCGACCGGCCCGAGCTCGAGATCACCGCAGCCGAGGCGCGCGAGCACACGAACTACCCGATGTCCGTCGTCGTCTCGCCGGGCGACGTCCTGTCCGTCCACCTGTTCTACGACCGCCGGCGCTTCGACGCGGCGACCGTCGAGCGGTTCGCCGGCCACTACGAGCGGCTGCTCGAGGCGATGGTCGAGCGGCCCGACGCGAGCCCGTCGGAGCTGTCGCCGTTGTCGGCGGAGGAGCGGCGGCGGTTGGTGGTGGAGTGGAACGCGACGGGGGCGGCGTTCTCGCCTGAGCGGCCGGTGCATGCGTTGATCGGCGACCGGGCGGGGGAGTGCCCGGGTGCGGTGGCGGTGTCGGCGGAGGAGGGGTCGCTGACGTTCGCCGAGCTGGAGGCGCGGGCGAACCAGGTGGCGCATCACCTGCTGGGACTCGGGGTGGGGCGCGGGTCGCTGGTGGCGGTGGTGGCGGAGCGCTCGGTGGAGATGGTCGTGGGGCTGCTGGGGGTGTTGAAGGCCGGCGCGGCGTACGTGCCGCTTGATCCTGAGTATCCGGCTGACCGGCTTGCGTTCATGCTCGAGGACACCGACGCGCAGGTGGTCCTCACGCACGAGCGGTTCGCCGACCGGTTCACCGATCGCAAGGTCGTCGTGCTGGACGGCGGCTGGGAGGAGATCTCGCGTCGCCCTGCGTCGGATCCGGGCATCGCGATCGGGCCGGACGACGTGGCGTATGTGATCTACACGTCGGGGTCGACGGGTCGGCCGAAGGGCGTGTTGATCGAGCACGGCGGGTTGGTGCAGCGGGTGCTGTCGCTGCAGGCGCGCTACCCGCTGGGCTCGGAGGATCGGGTGTTGCAGAAGACGCCGTACACGTTCGACGTGTCGATCCTGGATCTGTTCTGGCCGCTTGTGGCGGGCAGCCGGCTGGTGATGGCGCGGCCCGGCGGGCACGGCGACCCGGCCTATTTGCAGGAGGTCTGTGCGCGCGAGCGGATCTCGGTGCTGCATTTCGTGCCGTCGATGCTCGACGCGTTGTTGGAGTTCGGGTTCGACGCGCCGGCGTGCTTGCGGTTGGTGTTCTGCATGGGCGAGGCGCTGAGCGTGCGTCTGGTCGACCGGTTCTTCGTAGTGTCCGATGCCGAGCTGCACGACGGCTACGGGCCGACGGAGGCGACGATCGCGATGATCTTCTCGGCGTGCTCGCCGGGGATGGACGGCGTGAGCGTGCCGATCGGCCGGCCGATCGCCAACACCGAGGTTTACATCGTCGACGACGCGTTCTCGCCGGTGCCCGTCGGGGTGGCCGGGGAGCTGTGCCTGGGCGGGATCGGGATCGCGCGCGGCTATCTCAACCGGCCGGGGTTGAGCGCGGAGCGGTTCGTCGCCGACGCGTTCTCCGGGCGCCCGGGGGCGCGGCTGTACCGCACGGGCGATCTTGCGCGGTATCGGCCCGACGGGACGATCGAGTTCCTCGGCCGCCTCGATCATCAGGTCAAGGTCCGCGGGTTCCGCGTCGAGCTCGGCGAGATCGAGGCCGCCCTCGCCGCCCACCCCCAGGTTCACGACGCGGTCGTGGTGGCGCGGGGCGCGGAGGGGCAGCAGCGGCTCGTCGCGTACCTCGTCGGGGACGGCGCGGCGGAGCCGAGCAGCGGCGCGGTGCGGGAGCACCTCAACCAGACGCTGCCCGAGTACATGGTGCCCGCGGCGTTCGTCACGCTCGACAGGCTGCCGCTGAACCCGAGCGGCAAGGTCGACCGCCTCGCGCTCCCCGACCCCGGCGAAGGCCGCGACGCCGCGGTCGACGGCGCGTACGTGGAGCCGCGGACCGCTGAGGAGCGGGCGCTCGCCGAGGTGTGGGCGGCGGTGCTTAGGGTCGAGCGCGTCGGGGTCCACGACAACTTCTTCGAGCTCGGCGGCGACTCCATCCTCTCCATCCAGGTCGTCACGCGGGCGCGCCGCGCGGGCATCGGCACCTCGCCGCGCGAGCTCTTCGAGCACCCGACGATCGCCCAGCTGGCGCAGGTCGCCGGCACCGCCGACACACCGCCCGCCGAGCAGGGACCCGTGACCGGCGACGCGCCGCTCACCCCGATCCAGCGCTGGTTCACCGAGCAGCGCCTCGCCGACGCGCACCACTTCAACCAGTCGGTGCTGCTCGAGGTCCCGCCGGACCTCGACGCACCGGCGCTGGAATGCGCCGTGGCTGCGCTCGGCCTCCAGCACGACGTTCTGCGCGCGCGGTTCCACGGGGCGCGGCAGGCGTTCACCGCGACGGCCGCGGCTCCCGCGCTCGAGCTCGTCGACGCCGCCGCCGGCGTCGAGCAGGCCGCGGCAGCGCTGCAGGCGAGCCTCGACATCGAGCACGGGCCGATCGCGCGCTTCGCCCTCGTCACGGCACCCGGCGAGGTCGTCCGCCTGCTCGTCGTGATCCACCATCTCGCCGTCGACGCGGTGTCGTGGTCGGTCCTCCTCGACGACCTCTCGCGCGGGTACGAGCAGGCGCTCCGCGGCGAGGACGTCGACCTCGGGCCGAAGACCACCTCGTTCAAGCGCTGGGCCGAGCTGCTCGACGAGCTCGCGCAGGGCGACGCGCTCGCCGACGAGGCGGCGTACTGGCGGGCGCTCCCGGCCGCGCCGCCGCTGCCGGTGGATCGTCCGGGCGGGGAGAACACCGTCGGCTCGAGCCGCGCCGTGACGGTCTCGCTCGACCCCGCGACGACGGACCGGCTGCTGCACGGCGCGGCCGCGGCGTACCGGGCGCAACCGGTGGACCTCCTCCTCACCGCGATGACGCAGGCGCTCTGCGACTGGAGCGGCGGCGGAGCCGCGGCGTTCGCGCTCGAGGGCCACGGCCGCGAGGAGCACCTGCTCGACGGCGTCGACCTGTCGCGGACCGTCGGCTGGTTCACCACGCTCTTCCCGGTCGTCCTGACGCCCGCCGACGATCCGGCGCGCGCGCTGAAGACGGTCAAGGAGCAGCTGCGCGCCACGCCCCGGGGCGGCATCGGGTACGGGCTGCTGCGCCACCTGGGCCCCGACGACGGGCTGCGCCGCGTGCTCGCCGACGCCCATCCGCAGGTCAGCTTCAACTACCTGGGACAGGTCGACGCGTCCGGCGAAGGGCTCTTCCGCCCGGCGGGCGAGTCCGCGGGGCCCGAGGCCGCGCCGGCCGCGCTGCGCCCGCACGTCCTCGACATCGTCGCGGCGGTGGGGGAGGGGAGCCTCGGCGTCGCGCTCACCTACTCGCAGGACCTCCACGACGAGGAGACGGTGCGCGACCTCGCGGACCGCTTCGCCGCCCGGCTGCGCGTGCTCGTCGAGCACTGCGCGGGCCCGGTTGCCGGCGGCTGCACGCCGTCGGACTTCCCGCTCGCGGCCCTCGACCAGCTCGAGCTCGACCGGCTGGTCGGCAACGGGCGCGGCGTCGAGGACCTGTACCCGCTCACCCCGCTGCAGCAGGGGATGGCCTTCCACAGCGTCCTCGATCCCGGCTCGGGCGTCTACGTCCAGCGCGGGCGCTGGCGCCTGGACGGCGTGCTGGACGGCGAGGCGCTCGAGCGCGCGTGGCGCGACACCGTGGCGCGCCATCCCGTCCTGCGCTCCGCGGTCGTCACGGACGAGCGGGGGCGCTCGCTCCAGCTCGTGCAGCGCTCGGTCGAGCTGCCGTTCGTGCGCGAGGATCTGCGCGGCCTCGACGCCGAGGCTCGCGCGGCGCGCATCCAGGCGCTCCTCGACGGCGACGCACTGGCCGGCTTCGACCTTGCGAGCCCGCCGCTCATGCGCCTGTGGCTGCTGCGGACCGGCGACGACGAGCACGAGCTGGTCTGGAGCTTCCACCACCTCCTCCTCGACGGGTGGAGCGTCGGGGCGGTGCTCGCGGAGGTCTTCGGGCGCTACGGGGACCCCGCGTTCGACCGCGGCGCGGGCGGCGCCCCGAGGCGCCCGTTCCGCGACTACGTCGCCTGGCTCGCCGGTCGCGACCCGTCCGAGACCGAGGCGTTCTGGCGGCGGACGCTGAGCGGGTTCGACGCGGCGACGCCGCTCGGCATCGACCGCGCCGTCGCGCCGGAGGGGGCCGAGGACGAGCCGGGCTCGTTCGAGCTCGCGCTGCCGGCCGACGCCACCGCACGGCTCACGGCGTTCGCGCGCGCCCAGCGGCTCACGCTCAACACGCTCGTACAGGGCGCCTGGGCGCTGCTGCTCAGCCGGTACAGCGGCGGCCGGGACGTCGTCTTCGGCACGACCGTCTCCGGCCGCCCCGCCGACCTCGACGGCGTCGAGCAGATGATCGGCCTGTTCATCAACACGCTCCCGGTGCGCGTGGAGGTCGACCAAGAGGCGCAGGTCGCGGGCTGGCTCGGCAGCCTCCAGGGGGAGCAGGCCGAGCTGCGGCAGTTCGAGCACAGCGCGCTCCCGGACGTGCAGGCGGCGAGCGACGTCCCTGCCGGCCAGCCGCTGTTCGAGTCGCTGCTGGTCTTCGAGAACTTCCCGATCGACGCGGTGCGCGGCGAGGGCGGGCAGGCCTCGCTGAGCGTCACGCCGCTCGACGCGCGCGAGCACACCAACTACCCGCTCTCGATGGCGGTCCTCACGGGCGAGGAGCTCGTCTGCGACGTCTCGTACGACCGGCGGCGCTTCGACGCGAGCGCGATCGCGCGGCTCGCCCGGCACTTCGCGCGGCTGCTCGAGGCGCTGGCCGAGCGTCCGGAGGCGAGGCTCGCCGAGCTCTCGCCGCTCGACGAGGACGAGCTGCACCAGCTGCTCGTGGAGTGGAACGACACCGACGCCGACACGGCCGCGCCCGTGCTCGACCGCTTCGCCGAGCAGGTGGCGCGCCGGCCCGACGCGGTCGCGGTGGCCGCGCCGGACGGCAACGTCACCTACGCCGAGCTCGACGCGAGCGCCAACCGCCTCGCGCACGCGCTCCGCGACCACGGCGTGGGTCGCGAGACCCTGGTCGGCGTCTGCCTGCCGCGGTCGGTCGACACCGTCGTGACGCTGCTCGCCGTGCTGCGCGCAGGCGGGGCCTACCTACCGCTCGACCCGGGCTACCCCGCCGAGCGCCTCGCGTTCATGGTCGCGGACGCCCGCGCCTCCGTGCTCGTCACGCGCGGGGACGTGACCGTCGACCTGCCTGTCGGCGATGCCCGCGTCGTGCGGCTCGACGAGGACGCCGACGCCATCGCCGCTCAGCCGCCCGCGCCTCCGGACGTCGACATCGACGGCGGCGCACTGGCGTACGTCGTCTACACGTCCGGCTCGACCGGCCGCCCGAAAGGCGTGCTCGCCGAGCACGCCGGCCTCGCGAACCTGATCGACGCGGACATCGACGCGTTCGGGCTGTCGAGCGACAGCAGCGTGCTCGCGTACGCGCCGCTCAGCTTCGACCTGTCGATCCAGGAGATCCTGATGACGCTGTGCGTCGGCGGGCGCCTGGTCGTCGCGCCGGCCGACCGGCTGCTCCCCGACGGCGGCCTCGGCGAGCTGCTGCGGGAGGAGCGCATCACGGCGCTGCAGATGCCGCCGCTCGCCTGGGCGGCACTCGAGCCGGAGGAGCAGCCCGATCTCGAGGCGGTGCTCACCGGCTCCGACCGCGTGCCGCACGAGCTCGTCGAGCGCTGGGCCGGCGCGGGCAAGCGGGTGCTCAACGTCTATGGCTCGACGGAGGCCACCGCGGACAGCACCGTCCACGTCTGCGTCGCCGGCGACCCGATCCCGCCGGCGGTCGGCCGGCCGCTCGCCAACACGCGGCTGTATCTCGTCGACGCCGATCTCGAGCCCGTGCCCGTCGGCGTTCCCGGCGAGATCTGCATCGGCGGCGCGGGGGTCGCACGCGGCTACCTGCACCGCCCGGGCCTCACCGCGGAGCGCTTCGTCGCCGACCCCTTCTCGGACGCGGCGGGCGCACGGCTGTACCGGACGGGGGACCTCGGCCGGTACCGCGACGACGGCACGCTCGAGTTCCTCGGCCGCGTCGACCACCAGGTCAAGGTGCGCGGTTTCCGCGTCGAGGTCGGCGAGGTCGAGCGCGCGCTCGCGGCGCATCCCGCGATCGACGAGGCGGTCGTCGCCGTGCGCGGCGAGGGCGACCGGCGCCGGCTGGTGGCGTACCTCGTAACGACCGAGGCCGCGCCCGACGTCGCCGAGCTGCGCGCGCACCTGCGCACGACGCTCCCGGACTACATGGTGCCCGCGGCGTTCGTGACGCGGGACGCGCTGCCGCTGACGCCGACCGGCAAGATCGACCGGCGTGCGCTTCCGGAGCCCGGCGCCGCGCGGCCGCGCGGCGCCGCCGAGCTCGTCCAGCCCCGCACGGGCGTCGAGTCGGCGCTCGCGACCGTCTGGCAGGAGGTCCTGGCCGTCGAGCCGATCGGCGTCGAGGACGACTTCTTCGAGCTCGGCGGCGACTCGATCCTCTCGATGCAGGTCGTCGCGCGCGTCCGCGACGCCTTCGGCGTGGACGTCGCGCTGCGTGAGCTGTTCGACGCGCCGACCGTCGCGGGCCTCGCGACCGCGGTCAAGCGGGCGCGGCGGCGCGAGTCCGCGGCGCCCCCGCTCGTGCCGGTCGGGCGCGACCGCGACCTCCCGCTGTCGTTCGGCCAGCAGCGGCTGTGGTTCATCGAGCAGCTCCAGCCCGAGGCCGCGACCTACAACTCCGCCTGGGCGGTCCGGCTGAGGGGCGAGCTCGACGTGGCCGCGCTGGCCGGGGCGCTCGACGCGATCGTCGCGCGGCACGAGGCGCTGCGCACCACGTTCGCCGTGGCCGGCGGCGAGCCGATCCAGGTGGTGCACCCGGCGGCCCCGGCCGAGCTGCAGATCCACGAGCTCGACGATCTGCCGCCGGCCGAGCGCGCAGCGGCCGCGGAGCGGCTGCTCGCCGAGGAGGCCGATCGGCCCTTCGACCTGCGCCACGGCCCGCTGTTCCGCGCGCTGCTCGTGCGGCTCGCCGGCACGGAGCACGTGCTCGTGCTCTCGATGCACCACATCGTCTCGGACGGCTGGACGCTCGGGGTGCTGGAGGCCGAGCTGTCCGAGTTGTTCGCCGCCGCCGTCGAGGCGCGGCCGGCGACGCTCGAGCCGCTCGTCGTCCAGTACCCCGACTACGCGGTGTGGCAGCGCACGTGGCTCGACGGCGAGGTGCTCGACGCGGAGATGGGGTACTGGCGGGACGAGCTCGACGGCGCCCCGCAGGTGCTCGAGCTGCCGACCGACCGGCGGCGCCCGGCGGTGCAGAGCCTCCGCGGCGACGTCCACGCGTTCCGCGTGCCGCCCGACACCTCCGCGCGGCTGCTGCGGCTGGGCCGCGAGCACGACGCGACCCCGTTCATGACGCTGCTCACCGCGTATGCGGCGCTGCTCCAGCGCTACAGCGGCCAGCGCGACGTCCTCGTCGGCACACCCATCGCAGGCCGCGCGCGGACCGAGCTCGAGCCGCTGATCGGGTTCTTCGTCAACACGGTCGTGATTCGCTCGCGTTTCGAGAGCGACCCGTCGTTCGCCGAGCTGCTCGGGCGGGTGCGGGAGGCCGCGCTCGGCGCGTTCGCCCATCAGGACGTGCCGTTCGAGCGGCTGGTCGAGGAGCTGGTCCCCGACCGTAGCCTCAGTCACAGCCCGCTCTTCCAGGTGGTGTTCACGCTCGAGTCGGCCGGCGAGGCGCCGGCCCGGATGCCGGGGCTCGACGTAGAGCCGGTCGGGCTCCCTCTCACGACGACGAACTTCGACCTCACGCTGCACCTCGTCGAGACCGCCGACGGGCTCGAGGCGGCGTTCGAGTACAGCGTCGACCTGTTCGATCCCCAGACCGCCGAGCGATTCGGTCGGCAGTTCGTCGCCCTCCTCGAGGCCGTGGTCGAAGCCCCGCAGCGGCCGCTGTCCGAGCTGTCGCTACTTGCCGCCGGTGAGCGTGAGCTGGTGGTGAGGGAGTGGGCGGGTTCCCGGGTCGACGTGCCGGCGCGGCCAGTGCATGCGCTAGTGGCCGAGCAGCCGGCGGATCGCGTCGCGGTGGTTTTCGGCGAGGAGCAGGTGACCTATGGCGAGCTGGACGCGCGGGCCAATCGGCTGGCGCGGCATCTGATCGCGTGCGGCGTGGGTCCGGAGTCGCTGGTCGGGCTGTGCCTGGAGCGGTCGGTCGAGCTGGTCGCCGCACTGCTCGGCGTGCTCAAGGCGGGAGCTGCGTTCGTCCCGCTCGACCCGGAGTATCCGCGTGAGCGGTTGGGGTGGATCCTCGAGGACTGCGACGCGCCCGTGGTGGTCACGCAGCGTGCGCTGGCGGCGCGACTGCCCGCGTGCGACGCGCGGCTGGTGGTGCTGGATGACGACGCCGAGCTGATCGCGGCTCGCTCGGAAGTCGATCCGGGCGTCGATGTCGATGCGGATGCGCTGGCCTACGTGATGTTCACGTCGGGCTCGACGGGCCGGCCGAAGGGCGTGTTGGTCGAGCATCGCTCGATCCTGCGGCTCGTTCGTAGCGCGGACTTCGCGCGCCTCGACGCCGACGAGGTGTTCTTGCAGCTCGCGCCGGTGTCGTTCGATGCGTCGACTCTGGAGATCTGGGGCGCGCTGGCCAACGGCGCGAAGCTCGTCGTGTTCCCGCCCGGCCCGCCGACCGTGAGCGAGCTCGGCCGGGTTATAGCAGAGCACGGCGTGTCGATCCTGTGGTTGACCGCGTCGTTGTTCAACGTCGCCGTCGACCACGACCCGCACATGCTGGCGCCGGTGCGCCAGCTGCTGATCGGCGGCGAGGTGCTGTCGGTCGCGCACGTCCGCAAGGCGCTCGCCGCGCTGCCGGACACCCGGATCGTCAACGGCTACGGGCCGACGGAGAACACCACCTTCACGTGCTGTCATCCGATCCCCGCAGATCTCGGCGAGGTCGGATCGGTGCCGATCGGCCGGCCGATCGCCAACACCGAGGTCCTCGTGCTCGACGAGCAGCTTCAACCGGTCGGCGTTGGCGTGCCGGGCGAGCTGTGCACCTCCGGCGCGGGGCTGGCGCGCGGTTACCTCAACCGGCCCGCCCTGACCGCACAGACGTTCGTCGCGCACCCGTTCCGGCCCGGCGAGCGGATCTACCGCACCGGCGACCTCGTCAGGTGGCGCGACGACGGCACCCTGGACTACCTTGGGCGGATCGACCGGCAGATCAAGCTGCGCGGCTTCCGCATCGAGCTCGGCGAGATCCAGACCGCATTGACGCAGCACCCCGCCGTCCGCGACGCGGCCGTGATCGCCGACGGCGACCGACTCGTCGCTTACGTGACCGGCACCGGTCTCGACACCAGCCGGCTGCGCGTCGACCTCGCGGACCGGCTGTCGGGCTACATGATCCCGTCGCTGTTCGTGGTGCTCGACGAGCTGCCGCTGTCGCCCAACGGCAAGCTCGACTACAACGCGCTCCCCAAGCCAGGGCGCGCGGGCGCGGCGAGCTACGAGGCGCCGCGCAGCGAGACCGAGCGCGTGTTGGCCGCGGTCTGGGCGGACGCGCTCGGGCTCGACGAGGTCGGCGTCCACGACAGCTTCTTCGACATCGGCGGGCACTCGCTCGCCGTCATCAAGCTGCTCGACCGCATCGAGGCCACCACCGGCGTCCGGCTCGCCGTGCGCAGCATCTTCGAGCGGCCGACGATCGCCGAGCTGACGAGCGAGATCGACGCACGCGCGGCCGCGACGGCGGAGGCCGCGGCGGACACGTCCGCGCGGGTCATCCGCTTCGGCGGAGCCAGCGAGGGTGTCGGCGTCGTGTTCGTCCATCCGCTCGGGGGCAGCGTCTTCCCGTACCTCGAGATCGCGCGAAACCTTGGCGACGACCGGCCGTTGTGGGGCGTTCAGGCGCCCGAGCTGGACGGCGAGGAGACGACGCCTGAGACGATCGAGGCCATGGCGGCGGCGCACCTGGCTGCGCTGGATAACGCCGGGGTCAGGCCGCCGTACGTGCTCGCGGGGTGGTCGATGGGCGGGCTCGTCGCGTTCGAGATGGCACGGCAGCTCGAGCTGGCGGGGCGGCCGGCGCCGCTGCTCGCGCTGCTCGACACCGCACCGCCGGAGAAGGGTGACGGCCCGTCGGATGCGGACGCCGGCGAGCTGCTGCACGGCCCCGCCGTCCCGGCGGCCGTGCGCGATCTCGCGCTCAAGCAGGTCGCGGCGCTAGGGCGGTACGCGGCCGGCACCTACCGAGGTCGCGTCGCGCTCTGCGTGGCGGCCGGAGGCGAGGCGCCGAGCGAGGCGGACGCGCGCGCGTGGGACCCGTTCCTGCGCGGGGCCGTGACCGAGCACCGTTTCGACGCCGACCACATGAGCCTCATGACGGGGGACGCCGCTCGCGGCGTCGCGGCTGCGTTGCGATCCGAAGCTCGAGCTTTGAAGCTTCAACCGGAGTATTCAGCACCATCAACCAAGGAGTCATCATGAGGTCATCGGAAGAGCAGGACGACCGGACCTACACCGTCCTCATCAACGACAAGGACCAGCACTCGCTGTGGCTGGCGTCCAAGGACGTCCCCGCGGGTTGGCGGCCCGTCGGCAAGACCGGGACGAAGGACGAGTGCGTCGCGTACGTCGACGAGGTCGGCTACGTCGGCCCCAAGCCGCCGGCCTGAGCGAGAGAGGAGCGCTCCGAGCAATGGCCATCAACGTAGACTACCTCTCCCGAGTCCCTCCGGCCTCCGTCGCCGCGAGGGATGCGGAGGTCCCCAACGAGTTCGTCCTCACGCCCATCGAGAGCCTGGCGGTCGACGAGCTCGCCCGGGACATCACCGCGTCGTACGAGAGCGCCGAGGATCCGCGCTTCGTGATGGACGCCCGGACGCTCGCCTACGAGCTGCCGCGGCGGCTGCGCGTGTGGGCGGAGCGCATGCGTCAGAGCGACGGCGTGCCGTGGTTCCGCATCCGTAGCCACCGCTTCCCCGACGAGGAGCTTGGGCCGACTCCGCCGCGGTTCGAGCCCGAGCCCCGGAGTCCCGCGCTCCCGCAGGAGATCTGCCTGATGCTGTTCGGATCGCTCCTCGGAGACCCTTTCGGCTGGGAGACGCAGCAGGCCGGTCGGCTGTTGCACGACATCGTCCCGGCGCCGGGTCAGGAGCTCTCGCAGACGAGCGCATGCAGCGCGGCCGAGCTCGCGTGGCACACGGAGGACGCCTTCCACCCGTATCGCGCGGACTACCTCGTCCTCGGCTGCCTGCGGAACCCGGACGAGACCAGCACGACGATAGCGTGCGTCTCCGACCTCGAGCTCGACCGGGCGACCGAAGCCGTCCTTGCCCAGCCGCGGTTCCTGATTGCGCCCGACGATTCGCATTCGCCGGCCGGGCTCGACGACGACGCCGCGTGGCGCGATGTCGAACCCGTCGCCATTCTGACGGGTCGGCACGAGCGTCCGATGATGCGGATCGATCCCGAGTTCATGGCCGTACGCGACGGCGACGACGAGGCGCAGGCCGCTCTGGATCGCATCTGCGAACAGGTCGAGGCGAACCTGCGCGAGATCTGGTTCGCGCCCGGCGACTACGTCTTCATCGACAACCACCGTTGCGTGCACGGCCGCAAGCCGTTCGTCGCGCGCTTCGACGGCACCGACCGCTGGCTCAAGCGGCTCAGCCTGACGCGCGACCTGCGGAAGATGACCGACGCGGGCGTGACGCCCACGGGACGGCAAGCACAGCGCACGTGCTCCTACGAAATCGAGGTGACGGGCGCATGAGCGACCGTGAGATGACCGCACGCGAGCGAGCGCTCGCAGAGCTCGCCGAGCGCGAGCCGTTCGACGCCTCGGGGCTCCGGGCGCTGCTGCGCTACGCGAAGCCGCACCGCGCGATCCTCTTGCTGGGGATCTCCCTGGGAATCGTCGGGACGGCGGCCGCCCTCGCTCAGCCGCTCGCCGCCCGGGAAGTGCTCGAGACCATCGGTGCCGAAGGGTCGATGACCACGCCGCTGATGCTCCTCGTGGCGCTCGTGCTCGTGGACGCGCTCCTCATGGGAGTCCACCTCTACATGCTCGAGAAGACCGGCGAGCGCATGGTCCTCGGCATCCGCGTGAACCTGATCGAGCGCCTCCTGCGCCTTCCGGTCCGGGAGTACGACCAACGTCCGATGGGCGAGCTGCTCTCGCGCGCCGGCTCGGACACGACGCTGCTGCGCGCTGTCGTGACTGCCAACGTGCTCGACGCCGGCTCGAGCGTGCTGATGGTCGGCGGCTCGATCGCCGTGATGGCGTATCTCGACTGGGTCCTGCTCCTGGTCGTCCTCGGCGTCCTCGTCGTGATCGCGGGCTTCGTTGCCCCGTCGGTCTCGCGCATCAAGGAGGCGACCGAGACCGCGCAGGAGGGCGTCGGTCAGATGACCGCCGCGCTCGAACGTGCGCTTGGAGCGATCCGCACGGTCAAGGCGAGCACGGCGGAGGATCGCGAGGGCGAGCGGGTCGGCGAGCAGGCGCAGGCCGCGTATGCGGCGGGCGTCCGGTCGGCGAAGCTCGACGCCATCGTCGGTGTGGCCACCGGGCTCGCGGTGCAGCTGTCGTTCCTCGTTGTGCTCGGCGTCGGTGGCGCACGCGTGGCGTCGGGCTCCATGGGCGCCGCGGACCTCATCGCGTTCCTGCTGTACATCTTCTACCTCGCCGCGCCGCTGGCAGTCTTGGCGAACGCCGTCACCGAGTTGCAGAAGGCGTCGGCCGCGGCGAATCGCATCGTCGAGGTCGAGCGGATGCCGATCGAGCTCGACATCGTGCCCGATTCGGCGCCGCCGATGGCGGTCGAGCGGCGCTCGGAGGCGCCGGGCACGGCCATGGCACCGGAGGTCGTCTTCGACGGCGTCGAGTTCTCGTACCGGCCGGACGTGCCGGTCCTTCAGGGCACCTCGTTCCGCGTCGAGCCTGGCTGCAAGGCCGCCCTCGTCGGGCCGTCCGGTGCCGGCAAGTCGACGATCCTCGCGCTGTTGGAGCGCTTCTACGCCCCGGCGACGGGGACGATCCGGCTCGACGGCCGGGACATCGGGTCGATCCCGTTGCGTGAGCTGCGCCGGCAGATCGGCTACGTCGAGCAGGACGCGCCGGTGTTGGCCGGCTCGCTGCGCGACAGCCTGCTCTACACGGCCGGCGACGTCGCGGACGACGAGGTCGCCGCGGTTGTCCGCGCGAGTCGCCTCGAGGACCTGGCGGCCCGGTTGCCCGACGGGCTCGACAGCCTCGTCGGCGACCGCGGCGTGCAACTGTCCGGCGGCGAGCGGCAGCGCCTCGCGATCGGGCGGCTGCTGCTGCGCCGGCCGCGGCTGGTGCTACTCGACGAGGCGACGTCGCAGCTCGACTCGGTCAACGAGGAGGCGCTGCGCTCAGCGATTGACGAGCTGGCGCGGGACTGCACGATGATCGTTATCGCGCACCGGCTCTCGACGGTCGCTCGCTCCGACAAGATCCTCCTGCTCGACGGCGGCGCGATCCGCGCAACCGGGACGCACGAGGGCCTGATGGAGCAGAGCGATCTCTACCGCGACCTGGCTCGCGGGCAGCTCCTCGACGGCGACGTCAAGGCGACGGCCCCGGAGTCGGCGTGAGCGCACCGACGACGTCCGTGACCGTGATGGTGCAGGAGCCCTCGGCCACGAGCGCCGCTGCGTACCCGGCGCCCACGTCGGGGGCGGCGACGGTCCAGCCGTCCCGGGGGACCATCACGGACGACGGCTCTGCCGCGAGGCCGGTGCCGATCGCCTTGAGGTACGCCTCCTTGCGCGTCCACAGCTCGAAGCACCGGTCGGACCACCCGCCGCTGGCCGGCAGGCCAAGCGCGCTGATCTCTTCAGCGTGGAACGCGGTGCGCGCGGCGGTGGCCCAGTCGAAGGCGGGATCGCGGAGCTCGACGTCGACCCCGACGCGCCCGGACGGCGAGACGGCGTACAGCGTCAGGGGGCCCGAGCGCGACGTGCTCACGTCGAGCGTCTCAGGCGCGCCCGGGAGGCCGGCGTGAAGGGCGCCGTGGGGGCCGCCGCACGAGCGGCAGCGTCGTTCGATCGCGACGCCGGCTGGCGCGACGCCGAGGTAGCCGCCGAGCAGAGTGCGAAGGACGGCCGTGGCGATCGCGGCGCGGCGCCTCAGCGTCTCGTCGCGGTAGCGGGCGGCGCGCTGGCGCTCGTCGGCGCTGAGCGCGTCGAGCGGCGCGGCCCCGTGGCAGTGGGCTGTGTCGAGGTCGGCGTACCAGACGTGGACGGCGTCGCCGGAGGGCGGATCGAGGCGGTTGATGCGCACGCCCCGACTCTAGGCGAGGGGCAGTGCCCATGAGCGTCGACCGGGTGGTGGCCGGCGAGGTCGCCGTCGACCTGCGCCCGTGCCTGCGTGGCGACCGCAACGAGTCGCTGCTCGGCCCGCCCGAGGGGGCCGTCGCTGCGATTCGGAGGGCGGCGCGCTCGCTCCATCGCTACCCCGTCGAGACGCTCGAGCGTGCGACTGCGGCGATCGCCGCCACGTACGGCGTGCGGCCCGGTCAGGTGCTCGTGACGACTGGTGTCGACGAGGCGACCGATCTGTGCCTGCTGCACTTCGACCGTTGCCACGCGACGACTCCCGGGTTCGACGGCTACGTCGCGCGGGCGGACGCGCTGAGGCGGCCCATGACGCTGCACGAGCTCACGCCGGGTTTCGCGCTGCCGCGGCTAGGCGAGCGTGACTTGCCGGCCGGCGAGCTGCTGATGCTCGCCTCGCCCAACAACCCCACGGGCATCACCTTCGATGCGGAGACGCTTGAGACGCTGCTCGCGCGCGGCGTCTGGATCATGCTCGACGAGACGTACGGCGACTTCAGCGAAGACGCGCCGGGGCTGCGCTGGCTATCAGAGGGGCGGAACGTGGTCGTCTTCCGCTCGTTCTCGAAGAGCTTCGGGCTCGCGGGCTTGCGCATCGGGGCGTTGATCGGCGACCCGACGATCCTCGCCGACCTCGCTGCTCGCAAGGCGTTCTGCACGCCCGGCGCCCTCGCCTTGGAAGCGCTTGTCGGCGCCCTGAGCGAGGACCCCGACTACCCGGCGCGGCTCGCGGCCTACACCCGGCCGCGCCGCGCGAACCTCGTCGCCGCCCTGCGGCGCGTGCCGTGCTTCACCAAGGTGCTCGACACGGAGACGAACTTCGTGCTCGCGCTCACCGACGGGCCGGCGCAGGCGCAGGCGTGCGTGGCCGCGGCCGCAACGGCGGGGCACGCCATCAAGCCGGCGGCCGATCTCGGCCTTCCGGGCGCGGTGAGGATCACCGTGCGCGAGTTCGACGACAACGAGCTGCTCGCAGCAGTGCTGACCAACGGAGTGACGACATGAGCACCATGACCGGGCCGGCTTCCAACGCAGTCGCCTTCGCCCACCCGCGCGCCGACGACCCGGCCCTCCGGCGGACGCTGCTCAGCGCCTTCGACCATCTGGCGTCCTGGGCGGCGCTGGAGATGGCGTGGAGCGTCGCACGCGACGAGGAGCTGCTCTCGGCCGTCGAACGGGGCACCACCGTGGCGGAGCTCGCGACCCTGATCGACGCGCCGGAGCTTCGCGTCGAGGCGCTCCTGCGCGCGCTCGAGAACCATGGTGTGCTGAGCCGTGACGGCAGCAGCTTCCGGCTCGCGGAGGAGTGGAGCGCGCTGCGCGACGTGCGCGGCTGGCTCGAGCTGCTGCTCGGGGGCTACCACGGCGTGTTCCGCGCGGCCGGCGAGCTCACGCGGCACGGCGACGCCGCGGCGGCGCGCGACCCCGTGCACGTCGCGGCCGGCAGCGGCGGGATCACGACGTTCGACGCGGCACCGATGATGGCGCGCCTGATCGCCGGCGCCGACGCGGGCGACGCTCCCCTCATCCTCGACTACGGCTGCGGCGACGGGACGATGCTCCGCGACCTGTGCCGGCACTTCCCCGGCGCGCGGGGGTTTGGCCTCGAGGTCGACCCGCGCACCGTCGCGCGCGCCGCCGAGAACCTCGCAGGCGCGGGGCTCGGCGACCGCGTCACGGTAGAGCGCGGGATGGCGCCGGCGTCCCTCCCCGATCTCGATCCCGACTTCGTGATCCTCGCGTTCGTGCTGCACGAGGTGCTCGGCCAGGCGGGCCGCGAGGGGCTCGTCGAGTTCATGCGCTCGCTGCGCGAGGCCTACCCGCGCGCGAGCCTGCTCGCGGTCGAGGTCCTCAACCCGCGGCTCGTCGGGCTCGAGCGCCTGCTCGCCGAGGATCCCCAGGGCCGCGGCTACTACAACCCGTACATCTGGCTGCACTACGTGACGCGGCAGGAGCTCGTCGACCACGAGACGTGGAAGGAGCTCTTCGACGAGGCGGGGTTCGAGATCGTCGCGACCGACGGCGTCGACCCCGGCATCGACCCGACAGGGCTCGAGGTGGGCTACCTCGCGCGGCCGACCGGGCAGAGCTGAGGCGGCGGCGTCATCGATGACGACGGTCGGGTCCTGATCTTCGACACGACGCTGCGCGACGGCGAGCAGTCGCCGGGCATCTCGCTCGGCACCGCCGAGAAGCTCGAGATCGCGCGGGAGCTCGCGCGCCTCGGCGTCGACTTCGTCGAGGCCGGGTTCCCGGTCGCCTCCCGACGCGACTTCGACGCTGTCAGGACGATCGCGCAGGAGCTTGACGACCCGGCTCCGCCGGTCGTGGCGGCGCTCGCACGTGCGTACAGCTCGGACGCGGAGGTCGCGTGGGGGGCGGTGCGCGATGCCGCCCGCCCGCGCATCCACACGTTCGTCTCGACGTCGGACATCCACATCGAGCACCAGCTGCGGTCCACCCGCGAGCAGGTCAAGGGCCAGGCTCGCGCGGCGGTGGCGCACTCGCTGGCTGTGCGAGGACGTGGAGTTCTCGCCGATGGACGCCACGCCCGCGGACGCGGAGTTCACGGCGGAGGTGATCGCGATCGCGCGGGAGGAGGGAGCGACCACCATCAGCGTGCCCGACACGGTCGGCGACGCCACGCCGGACGAGTACCGGGCGCTGCTCGAGCGCTTCTACGAGCTCGCGCCGGCGCTGTGCAGCGTCACACTGAGCGTGCACTGCCACAACGACCTCGGTCTCGCGGTCGCGAACTCGTTCGCAGGGCTCCAGGCCGGGGCGCGGCAGGTGGAGTGCACCGTCAACGGCATAGGCGAGCGCGCGGGCAACGCGTCGCTCGAGGAACTTGTCATGCTGCTTCACACCCGCAGGGAACACGTCGGCCTGCACACGGGCGCCGTCACCGAGGAGATCGCACGGACCTCGCTCCTCGTGTCCCGCCTGACCGGCTACGCGGTCCGGCCGAATCAGGCCGTGGTCAAGCGCAACGTGTTCTCGCACGAGTCGGGCATCCACCAGAACGGCGTGCTCAAAGAGCGCACGACTTACGAGATCATGGACGCAGCCACGATCGGGCTCGACGAGCCGAACCGGATCGTGCTCGGCAAGCACTCGGGTCGTCATGCGCTCAAGCAGGCGCTGGGCGAGCCCGGCTAACACGTAGACGGCGACGCGCTGCGCCAGGCGTTCGCCCGCTTCAAGGACATCGCCGACAAGAAGAAGCACGTGACGGCGATGGATCTCGAGGGCTCTCCTCACCGACGACGTCCGCGACGCCGTCCCGGCCTACACCCGCGAGTGGTTCTCCGTCGACGCCAGCTCGCGGCGCCCGCCGAGGTCGCCGTCCGGACGCCGGAGGGGGACATCGTCCACGAGGCGTTCACCGGCGACGGCACGATCGACGCGATCTTTCGCGCAATCAACGTCGCGACCTGGCACACAACCCGTCGGCCCACTCGCGCAACGCCTCGAGGCGAACACGCGGTTCGCGCGCCTGCCCGAGGACACTATCGCCTCCCTGCTTGAGCACCACCATTTGTTCCTCGACGAGCCGGGCGTCGGACGCTGGATGCCCTCCCGGGCGACCTGCGAGTACGAGGTCGACGCGCTGGCCCATGCGGCTTCCGCCGTAAACGCCGGCCTGGACAGTCCCGTTTGCGATGTCGCGCCGCCGCGCTAAGGTCGGCGTCGTGGCATGGCTCGACGTTAATGGGGTGCGCCTCTCGTACGAGATCACCGGCGAGGGGCCACCGGTGCTCCTCGTAATGGGATCCGGCGCCCGCGGCCGCATGTGGCACCTCCACCAGGTGCCCGCGCTTACTGCCGCCGGCTACCGCGTCGTCACCTTCGACAACCGCGGCATCCGGCCGACCACCGCGCCCCCGGGTCCGTACTCGGTCGCTGACTTCGTCGGCGACACCGCGGGGCTCATCGAGGGCCTCAGGCTCGGCCGCTGCCATGTCGCCGGCATGTCGCTCGGCGCGTTCGTCACGCAGGAGCTGGCGCTCGCCAGGCCCGATCTGGTCGCCTCCGCCACGATGATCGGGACCCGCGGGCGCACCGACTTCGCCCGCGAGATGTTCTCGCGCGGCATCATCGAGCTTCTCGACGCCGGCGTGCGACTGCCACCAGCGTTTGACGCGGCGATGCGGGCGCTGCAGTACCTATCGCCAGCGACGCTGGCCGACGATCGGCAGTCGCGGGATTGGGTCGAGCTGTTCGAGCTGTTCCCCTACGAGGGTGACGGCCTGCGCGACCAGATGGAGGCGACTCTCTTCGGCGATCGTCTCGCCGCCTTGCGCGGCGTCGAGGTCCCGTCGCTGGTCATCGCGTTCGAGCATGACGTGCTCACGACGCCTGCCCTCTGCCGCGAAGTCGCGGACGCGATCCCCGGCTGCCGCTACGAGGAGGTTGCGGAAGCCGGGCACTTCGGTCACGTGGAGCGCCCGGACGTGGTCAACGACCTGCTCGTGTCCTTTCTTGCGTCAGCCGGGTGGGCTTCTCAGCCCTGATCCACCGAGGCTGATACGGATCAGAAGGTTTGGGGTTCGAATCCCTACGGGCGCGCTCTCTGCGATGTCCCGAGACACCGTTGACAGGTGTCTCGGGACATTGTTGTCAGGTGGGGGCTGTTTGGGAGGGCCTGGTGGTCGGCCGAGGGGCTGGTAGTCCTTGGTCGGGTCGAGGGTCAGTTGCCGTAGGAGTTGGCCGGTGTCGGCGTCGATGATGCGGACCTGTGGAGTGCCCCCGCTAGCCCGGACACCTTGAGTGAGGCGACGATGGTCGCCCGAGAGGAGTCCGTATGCCGGCACCGAGAAGTCCTGAGTTCCGTCGTCGAGCCGTGGAGCTGGCGCGGATGCGGGAGAAGCCGATCGCGCAGATCGCGAAGGATCTCGGCGCGGCCGAGTCCGGGCTGCGGCGGTGGATGAAGCAGGCCGATGTCGATGACGGCAAGGCCGAGGGCCTGACCAGCGACGAGCGTGCCGAGCTGGTGCGGCTGCGCCGGGAGAAGCGCACCTTGGAGATGGAGGTGGAGATCCTCAAGCGTGCGTCTGCCTACTTCGCCCGGGAGAACGTCCTCCCAAAATGATCTACCCGGTGGTCTGTGAGCTCGCCGCTGACGGGGTGCCTGTCGCGGTGACTTGCCGGGTTCTGGAGGTCTCGACCTGGGGTTACTACGAGTGGACCAGCCGCCCGGCGAGCGACCTGGCGTGGGAACAGGCGCATCTGATGCAGGCCATCCGTGAGGTCCACGCCGCTTCCTACGGCACATATGGTCACCGGCGGGTGCACGCCGAGCTGGTGCTCGGCCAGGGCGTCCGGGTCAGCCACGGCCGGGTGGAGCGGCTGATGCGCCACTGCGGTCTGCAGGGTGTTCACCGGCGCCGGCTGCGTGGCTGCACCCGCCGCGACCAAGCCGCCACACCCTCGACCGACCTGGTGGAGCGCAACTTCACCCCCGCGGGACCGGACCGGCTCTACGTGGCCGACGTGACCCAGCACCGCACCAGCGAGGGCTGGCTGTACCTGGCGGTGGTCCTCGACTGCTTCAGCCGTCGGGTGGTGGGCTGGTCGATGGCCGAGCACATCCGTTCCGAGTTGGTCGTCGACGCGCTGCAGATGGCGATCTGGAACCGCCGGCCTGCGCCCGGGACCGTGCATCACAGCGATCACGGCTCGACCTACACCGCGACCGACACGACCACACGATGTACCCAGCTGGGGATTCGCCAGTCCATGGGCCGGGTCGGGTCTCCCTCTTAACCGGCTAATGAGGACGTTTCCCGAGGTCAGCGACACGCCGGGCTGCTGTGGTTGACGGCTGTGGATGGGTCAGTGGGGCTACACCTGTGTCTGTGGGAACGAGCGGTGATCTTCGACTCGTCGAGCAGGGCGAGGGCTGGATGCTGGCCGGTGCCGACGCGGGTCGGTTCGTCGTGGTCGATGAGTACCTGGGGCACCTGGTCGACCGGAACTACTCACCCAAGACGGTGCGGGCCTACGGCTATGACCTGCTGAGCTTCTGCCGGTGGCTGGCCGAGGAAGAGATCGGCACAGAACTCGGCGACGATGCGGGCGGCCCACTGTGCGCCGTCGACGCCGATGTGCTGCTTCGGTTCCTGCGGGCCTGTCGGGACGCGACGGTGCCGGGACGGCCCGGGCCGAACGTGGTCGCGATGTCGGGGCGGCGGGTGGACCGGTACGCCCCGTCGACGATCAACCGGCGACTGGCGGCTATATCGGGACTTTTCGGCTTCCTCGCCCTGCGCGACCCCGGGTTGAAGAGTCCGGTGCCCAAGGGCAAGGAGGCCCGCTGGGTGGTTGCCGGTGAACGCACCGGGCTGCTTGCCCACACTCGGCGCCGGCTGGCGAAGCGGTCCTCACTGCGGCTGCGGGAGCCGCGGCGGCTGCCGGTCGCGTTGTCCCAGGCCGAGGCCGCCAAGCTGCTGGGCAGTATCAAGTCGTGGCGTGACCAGGCGATCGCGGGACTGATGCTGTACTGCGGGCTGCGTTCGGCCGAGGTCCTCGGCATGGACGTGACTGACGTCGACATCGGCGGAGGCTGGCTGCGGGTGATGGGCAAAGGCCAGCGCGAACGGCGGGTCCCGCTCGATGTCGACTTGGGGTCGGTGATCCAGGTCTACCTGCTCACCGAGCGCCCCGAGTCCGACTCGACCCGGCTGTTCTTGGTCGCCAAGGGCGCTCACCGCGGGCAGCCGCTGACGCCGGCTGGGCTGCGCACGATCTTCCGCTACCACCGCGAGCTGACCGGTGTGTCCGCTGGGCACCCGCACACGCTGCGTCACACCTTCGGGACCGCGCTGGCCGAGGCCGGTGTGGACCTGGCGGTGATGCAGGCACTGCTCGGCCATGCGCACATCGACACCACTGCGCGCTACGTCCACCTGGCCCCGGCACATGTGAAGGCAGAGTTCGATGCCGCTCGCGCTCGCATCCGCGACCGATCCTGAACCACCGCCGCCTCCTTCGTCCGGCGACGCAGCGGGCAGTCCGGCGGGGCTGCTGGCGTCGTATCTGGCCTACCTGGCCGCGACGGGCCGCGGGAACGTGTCCTACACCAGGGCTGCGCGGCGGTTCTTCGAGCGGTGGCCCGATCCGGCGGCGTGGGCGGCCGAGCCGCTCGCGGTGCGGTCGGCGGCCGACAGCGCGACCCGGCCGATCATCACCTATCTGATGCTGTTCCAGAGCATGGCGCCGGGCTACGACTTCTTGCTCGACCACAAGCTGTCGAGCATCTGGCGAGAGATCCGACGCTCGCCGTATGCGGCGAGCCTGGATCGGTTCATGGCCGCGGCCGCCGAGCTGGGGTTCACCGAGCGGGTCAGGTTCGCGACCGGATCCCAGGTCCCGATCCGGCTGCTGATCCAGACCGGTCGCCCGCTGGAGCAGCTCACGATCGCCGACCTGGACGAGTTCGCGGCCGCCTGCCGGGACAGGGAGGAACGGACCGGGAAGGGCCACCACCACTACCGTGCCGCGCTGAGCAACGCCCAGCGGGTGCTCTACCACCTGGGTATCGTCGACCAACTGCCGCGCAGCGGCGGCCCGGTGCCGTTCGCCGAGCGGCTCGCCGGGGTCAGTCCGCCGATCCGGACCGCGCTGGTGGCCTATCTGGACCGCAAGATGGCCACCTGCCAGCCCAAGACGGTGTCCGGGTTGGCGACCCGTCTGAAGCACTTCGGCCTCTTCGTCACCGAGGTCGATCCCGGACTGGCGTCGCTGGCGGAGCTGGAGCGCCGCCGGCATATCGAGCCCTACCTGGCATCGCTGCTGGACGCGGTCAGCGAGAAGACCGGGGAGCCGATCACCGTCGCCGACCGTGCCCGCCGGGTGATCGCGCTGGCGGGGTTCCTCACCGACATCACCGAGTGGGGATGGCCCGACGCCCCGGCCCGCAAGGTCATCTTCCGTGACGACATCCCCAAGACCCCCCAGGTGCTGCCGCGCTACCTGCCCGTCGATGTCGACCGGCGCCTGACCCAGGCGTTGACCGAGCAGCCCACCAACCAGCTGGCCGCCGCGGCGCTGCGGCTGCAACGCGCCTGCGGGCTGCGGATCGGGGAGCTGCTTGACCTGGAGCTCGACTGCGTCCACGAGGTCCCCGAGCACGGCCACTGGCTCAAGGTCCCGCTCGGCAAGCTCGACACCGAACGAATGGTGCCCATCGACGCCGAGATCCTCGAGCTGGTCGACCACATCACCACCCTGCGGAGCCCGGGCCGCCCGTTGCCGCATCCACGTTACCGACGCCCGGCCCAGTTCCTGTTCACCTACCTGGGCCGGCGCCTGACCCAGCAGGGCGTCCGTGCCGAGCTCGACCGCGCCGCCACCGTTGCGGGGCTCGGGCACATCACCAGCCACCAACTGCGCCACACCTACGCCACCGCGCTGGTCAACGCCGGGGTGTCGCTGCAGGCGCTGATGGCGCTGCTGGGACATGCCTTAGCAGAGATGAGCCTGCGCTACGGGCGGCTGTTCGACGCCACCGTCCGCGCCGAGTACGAACGCGCCCTGGACCTGGCCAAGCAGCAGGCCCGCACCCCCACACCGGGTCGGGCCGCGCTGCCGCTGGTCGACATCACCGGTGGCAGGGACTGGAAGGACACCCCGCTGCTGAAGTCCCGGCTGGCCGGCGGGTTCTGCCTTCGTGCGCCCGCCCAGCAGGCCTGTGCCTACGCCAACATCTGCGAGCACTGCCCCAGCTTCCACACCGACGCCAGCTCGCTCCCGATCCTGGCCGCCCAACGCGTCGACGCCCAGGCACTGGCCCGTGACGCCGAGCAGCGCGGCTGGATCACCGAAGCCCAGCGCCATCAACGGCTTGTCGACCGGCTCGACCACCTCATCACCCACGCCGAGACCAGCACCCAGGAGCACGCCGGATGACCGTCAGCGACCTCAACCGCGTCGAGCGCGCCTGCGCCGAGCTACGCCGTGACGGCCTTCAGGTCACCTTCACCGCCGTCGCTGCCGCCACCGGCACCGCCCGCAGCACCCTGTACCGCAACGCCGCGATCCGTGCCGTGATCAACGAGCAGCGCCACCGCCACGCCACCGGCGGAACGCTCGCCGGGCTTACCGACGAGATCGCCACCCTACGCACCGTCGTCGACGAGCTCGCAGCCCGCGTACGCAGCCACGAGGAACAGCTCCGCCGACTCACCCGAGACTGACCGCGTTAACCGGCCAACAGACCGGCCGCACCCGAAATTAGCCGGATCATGCTTTGACAACGCCGTCGCCGAGAGCTTCTTCGCGACCCTGCAGACCGAGCTGCTGGACCGCTCGACTTGGCCGACCCGCGAGGGCCTGGCGAACGCCGTCTTCGCCTTCATCGAGGGCTTCTACAACCCTCGACGCCGGCACTCGACCATCGGCTACCTCAGCCCCGCCGACTACGAGGACCAGCACCGCGGCTCGGCTGGACCCCTAAGAGGTCGCGCGGGTAGGTCATGGTCGGCGGTGGGGTCGGGTGTCCCAGCGGTGGGTGGTCCAGGCGGTTCGGATGAGTCTTCTGGTGATGATGATCGCGTTGGCCAGGGCGATGAAGGCGTCGATGACGCGGGTGCGTCGTTCGGTGCAGATGGCGAGCTTCTTGAAGCCTCGGGTGTGCCAGGCGTTGGTGCGTTCGATGACCCACCGTTGGCCGGCTTGCAGTGGGAAGCCTTTGCGGCTGATGACGGCCTGGCAGCCCAGCTCGGTGAGCAGGTCGCGGGTCCTGGTCGAGTCGTAGCCGGCGTCCAGGTGCACGGTGATGTGCTCGGGCAGGCCGGTTCCCAGGCCCTGGTCGAAGCGGGCCAGGTGCTCCAGGGTGGGCCGCAGCAGGGGCGACTCGTGCCGGTTCGCCGGGGCGACGACGCAGCCGATCGGGATCCCGAACGCGTCGGTCATGACGGAGCGTTTGGTGCCGAGCTTGCCTCTGTCGACCGGGGATCGGCCGGCTGCCTCGCCGCCGCAGGGGGCTTTGACGATGCACCCGTCGACGGTGATGTTGGTCAGGTCGAGCCCGACGACCTGGTCGTAGGCGGTCAGGCACAGCTGCTCGAGTCGGGCGAAGATCCCGGCGGTGATCCACTCATCGCGTCGGGTGCGGATCGTGGTGGCCGAGCACGTGCTGTCGGCGATCTTGGCGTAGGAGGCGCCGAGCACGAGGACCTGGACGAGCTTGTCGAACACGATCCGGTCGGGGATGCGTGGGTTGTGGCAGCCCAGCGGGTGGGTGTCGATGACCGGCGGGATCAGCGCTTGGAACTGGTCCCACAGGGGGTCAGTGATCCAAGATGGGACCGCGGGCACGGCGGATCCTGGGTAGCAGCGTTTTTCTCACAAATCACACTGGTAACAGCCCCCCGTGCCCGCTCCGCCGGACCGCCACGCCGTCACCTACCCGCGCGACCTCTTAGAACGCTCGACTGATACGGCGCTGACAGTCCTTCCGGTGCGGCCGAAAAGACCGCGCAGTCCCGCACGAGTGCTTCCTTGCCCGCACCTAGGAATCCTGGCCCGCCAGGACTCCTTCCGGTTGTCACAGCGGCATCAGTTCCGCGGCAGCGCTGCTGGGGGTAGTGCCGGGATCGCGCGCGGTGGTGGGTGAATCGACACGCTTTGGAACGTACGTCTAGCTGTGCGGCGCGAGGCCACGCCCGTCGCCCGGTTCGACGACACATCCCGGGAAGCAGTGTGAGAAACCACTGAGCCGCAACGGGAATGCATGCGGGTGAGCGCGTTGCCCAGGGTGATCTAGGCACTCTTGCCGGCGCGTCGCTGCGCAGTGGCGAGCACGTCGTCCAGCATGTCCGGGGTGAGTCTTCCGGTGAAGGTGTTCTGCTGGCTCACGTGATAGCAGCCGAGCAGATGCAGCACCCGTCCCGTGCCATCCACGAGCTCAACTGATGCCCCGTGGCCGAACCGGGGCCGAGGACGGGGGACCTGCCATCCGACTGCGGCCAGCGTCGACAGGAGTGTGTTCCAGGCAAAGCCGCCGAGTGCCACGACGACGCGTAGGGAAACCAACAGCTCGATCTCGCGGCGCAGGAATGGCGCGCAGGTATCGCGTTCCGCTGGGGCGGGCCGGTTCTGCGGCGGCGCACAGTGCACGGGTGCAGTCATGCGCACGCCGTGCAGCCTCATCCCGTCCGTCCGCGATACCGAAACCGGTTGTGAGGCAAGGCCAGCCCGGTGCAACAGGGCGAAGAGAAAGTCCCCGGACCGATCACCGGTGAACATGCGGCCCGCTTCTGCTGTCCCACGTGTTCGCGCCAGCTCATCAAGCGCGGGCATGCCTTGCATCCGGTCACCAGTGCATCGAGGGACGCAAGGTCTGTGGCCTGCCTGGCCTGCTCAGGGGTGCACGGGCCGGTGACAGTCATCCAGCCACCCACGCTGCGAGCAACAACGCGAAAAGGCATACCCGGGTGGTGATCACCGGGCGGTCCGAGTGAGATCCTATCGACGACCGCCCTACCTGCAGACCAATCGTGTTGACCGTTGTCGTTCTGTGCATACGGCACTCCTCTGCTGCTGGTGGATCCTCGCACGGAGTTTGACAAAAGAGGAGTGGCGTTGACGCCAGGCTTTCGCGTCCCGTCGGGTAGATCGAAGAGCGCCAGGTACGCCTACCCGTGTCGTCTGTTCCTCATGTGAGCGCCGCTTCTTCGGCCTAAGAGGGGATCCGATGCCACGGGCCACGGTAGGGACCTTGTCGCGGCTGTGGCAAGGTAGGCCGATGCCGAATCAGCACGCGTACGTGGGGGTGATCGGGCCTGGCGAGGCCCAGGACCAGCACCTGCAGGCCGCCTACCAGGTGGGCCGGTTGTTGGCAGAGCGTGGCGTTGTCGTCGTGACCGGGGGCCTAGGCGGCGTCATGCACGAAGCCAGCAAAGGGGCAGCTGAAGCACTGGGACTAACCGTCGGTCTGCTACCCGGCCCGGATCGTTCCGCGGCCAGCCGGTGGGTCACGGTCGCTATCCCGACTGGACTCGGCGAGATGCGCAATGCCCTGCTGGTCCGCTCGTGCGACGCCATCGTCGCGGTCGGCTGCAGTTGGGGAACTCTCAGCGAGATCGCGCTCGCTGTCCGCACCGGTGTGCCGGTCATTGCGTTGGACTGCTGGCAGCTGCCGAACGACGGCCCGATTCCGGCGGCCGATCCGCACGACGCCGTGGCCGCCGTGGATCGAGTGCTGCGACGGTACGAATGATCTCAGCCGGACAACGTTTCGCGGATATCGCGGACGGTACGCGCGCCCCACCCGCAGCCTGACCGTTGTTGAGCCCCGGCGCCTCGCTCCGGGTTTCGCCGGGTGCAGGCGTACGCCGGCGTGGCACCTGCCTGGTCATCCTCGCGCCAGGGGAGCAGCAGTCGATGGCACGCGTGCGGGTGGGGTGAGCCATGGCTGCATTGCGGAGTTCGACCACGGGTGCCTGCCAGGAGCGTATGCGAAGGGAAAAGGCACTTCGTCTCCGCCGATCGGTCAGCGTTGCTGAGCTGGCATCACCCGATCGGCCTATCAAGCCCGGCCGATCAGTGGACGAGACCGCGGCGACACGTTGGGTGAACTAAGTGACGCTGGCGACGAGTCCGTCGTGGCCGCAGAGGGAAGGACAACCATGGCTTTTCACCAGGCTGGTACCAATGATCAGTGGCAGTCGACCAACCCCACCGACAACCTCCAACCCCAGCAACGCAGCTGGCCCTCCCGGCATAAGGCTTTGACCGCTGTCCTTGCCGTCGTCGGTTTCTTCCTCAGTATCGGCGTTCTTAGTGCCGCGCTCGGTGGAGGTTCGGGCGATGACGCCGTTGCTGCAGGCTTTGGTGCTGCTGAGACCAGTGAGGCAAGTCAGCCGAAGCCTGCGGGCGAGAAAAGCACCGCGGGTGTGGGCGACAAAGTGCGGGACGGCAACTTCGAGTTCGTGGTGACCAAGGTCGAGGAGGGCGGCACTCGCATCGGCGATGAGTTTCTCAACGAGGAGGCGCAGGGCGTCTTCCAGCTGGTGCATGTCACAATCACCAACACCAGCGACCAGCCACAGATGGTGAGCGACAGCAACCAGATGGTGAAGGACCAGGAGGGGCGGCAGTTCGCGCCCGACTCAGCGGCAGCCATCCTGCTGGACAACAACGCCCTGTGGATCGAGGAGATCAACCCCGGAAACACACTTAACGGGACCCTAGTTTACGACATGCCCGCGGACAGCAAGCCGACAGCGATCGAACTGCACGACTCGATGATGTCCGGCGGTGTCACTGTCTCGTTGAAGTAGAGTAGGACCTGTCGTTAGGGCTTCTTGCAGGCCCGCCTGGGATGTCTGGTTCAGATCTATGAATAGAATTCTGCCTGAATGGTCTTGACCATCGACGACGACTTGTTTTCGTGGAAGCCTCCAACTGTGCTCGCTTCTTGGTGGCCGCAAATGAGCAGACAGGACAGCTGGCGAAGTCATGCCGTTGGGCGGGACAATATTCTCGCCCGAAATAGATGATCTGCAGGTGCCTGCGGTTCCAGGTGTCTCGCGGAAAGGCTTTCTTCAAGTCTGCTTCGATCTTGGTGACATTGGCGCTTGTGGACAATCCCCAGCGTTGGGCCAGCCGCGCTATGTGCGTGTCAACGGGGAACGCAGGCACCCCGAACGCCTGCGTCATGACCACGCTGGCGGTCTTGTGTCCGACACCGGCCAGGCTTTCCAAGAAGTCCCAGTCCGCGATCAGGGCGCCACCCGCATCGATGATCTGACCGGCTGCGGTCCACACGTTGCGTGCCTTGGTGGGCGCCAGCCCGACATCGTGAATCAGCTCCAGGATGCGCTCCTGCCCCAACTCGTACATCTGCTCGGGAGTGGATGCGAGCTCGAACAACGCGGGTGTGACCTCGTTGACCTTCTTGTCGGTGGTCTGCGCGGACAAGGCCACCGCAACGAGCAGCGTGTAGGGGTCGTGGTGATACAGCGGAATCGACGGTTCCGGGTACAAGTCGTCCAGGATGGCGCCGATTCGCTTCACCTTCTCCGCGCGTCGCACAGGAGCACAGTAACCGTTCGGGCAGGCCGCGGTGACCTCGACGGTCAGCTGACCCCGGTCACGGAGTCGAGTTCGCACGTTCCGAGCCGCGCGGCATGGTGCGTCGCAACGAGTGCGTCATGTCGTGACGATCGTCCTGGTCCAAGGCCGTCACGATCCGGGCCTCGCCGGCCAGCCCACGTCGCAGACCATGCCCAGGCCGGTGAAGCTAGTTGCGCTCGGACACCGCTTCGGCGGCTCGCTCGGCCAGCGTTACGCCGACCCCCTGGTAGACCTGCACCGCCGCATCCACCCCCAACTCGTGCATCTCGGATTGTTGGTCCTCGTACTGCACGACGGTGGCGACCACCCCGTTGAAATCGGAGTCGCGTAGCTTTCTCAACACCTCGAGGTTGGTGGCATGCAGCGGCATCGCCAGCACCGCGATCTCGATTCTGCCGGTCAGCTGTAGCCGGTCCCAGAAATCGGTGTCGGTGGCGTCGGCGTCGACCACGTGGAAAAGCTGCTGTTTGAGGCTCTGCACCCGGGCGGCGTCGCTTTCCACTCCCAGTACCGGGATTCCGTATCCGTCGCGCAGTTCCCGGTAGGCGGCGCGCCCGACCGGGCCCATGCCAAGGACCACGGCTCGCGCGTCGCCCACCTCGATGGGACGTTCATGCGGGTGCACTTTGTCCGGTGGATGCGGCGACATCCGCTCCCGGGCGGAGTTCAACGCGTATCGATTCGCGCGGTTGAGCACGCTGGACAGCACGAAGCTGCCCGCTACCGCCACCGACATGGCCACCAGCCATTGATCGTCGACCATGCCGGCCTCGGCACCGATCGCGACGACGATCAGTCCGAACTCGGAGTAGTTGCCCAGTACGAGCCCACCCAGGACGGCCGTCCGCCGCCGCAGCTTCTGCCAGTACAGCAACCACACGAACCCGACGACCTTGAGCGGTAGAAGCCCGAGCGCGGCCAGTCCCAGCGTGGCTGCCTGCCAGGACGGGTCGCCGGTGAACCCGATCGAGAGGAAGAACGCCACCAGGAGCAGTTCCTTGACGGAGAACAACTGTTGGGACAGTTCGCTGGCCGAGCGATGCCCGGCGAGCAAGACGCCCACCGCGAGGGCCCCCAGATCACCCTTGATATGCACGCTCTCGAAGGCCAGGTACCCGGGTACGAGCGCGATCATGATGCCGAAGACGGTCTGCATCTCTCCGTGCGGCACCATGTCCCAGATCCGGCGGACAACTATCGCGCCAGGGATCAGCGCGATCAGCAGCAGTGCCCATGGCGAAGGAACCGACCCCTTGCCGACGGTGAGGAACGCGACCGCGGCGATGTCCTGGAAGATGAGGATGCCGATGGCGATCCGGCCGTAGAAGGATCGCGCATCGCTGTGTTCCTCCAGTGTTTTGAGCACAAACACGGTGGAGGAGAACGACAGTGCGAACCCCAACAGGGCGCAGGTGGCCAGATCGAGGTCGGCCAGGAGCCCGACACTGAGCAAGCCGATGAGCGCCAGCCCACCGCCCGCCATGACGGTGAACACGATCATGTGGATGGATGCGGTCAGCCACACCTCACGCGCCAGCAGCGATCGCACGTCGAACTTCAGGCCGACGCCGAACAACAGCAGGGTCACACCGAGGTCGGCGGCCTCGTCCAGGAGTGGCAGCTGCTCCACCGCCATCGCGTTGAGGATGAAACCTGCTGCCAGGAAGCCGATCAGGGCGGGTAGCCGCATCAGGACGGCGGCCATCCCGGCCAGGAAGGTCACCATGAGATAAGCAGCGACCGTCTCCATGGATTCATCCTCCCACGCGTTCTCGCGCCAGCACTCGACTTCGCAGCCAACCGTGGAGTTGCTCCGACGGGGTCGAACTCGTGTCGGCGTGCTGTTACCGGCTGGAGCCGGCGCGGTCCAGCCCGTGCAACACCGTCGCAACAGCGGAGATGAGGAAAGCGCCGGATACGCCGATGCTGAGCAGGCCGATCGCGCCGAGTGCAGCGGTGTGGCTGCCGATGCCGTACAGGCCGATGGCGATGGCGCCGACCGCAACAGCAGCGCTGCCAGACAGTGCCGCCGCCAGGTACCACGGCCAGCGCAGCAGCCAGCGTATCCCGGTGCTTGCGTGCGGATCGGCCCGTTGCACGACGGCTGCCGCCGCCAGCGCCACTCCGGCCCACGTCATGCATACCGTGATCGCCGTGACCGCATCGCTGGGGCGGTGCCAGCCACCGGCTACGACAGCCGTTCCCACCAGCGTTGTCAGCGCGCTGGCGGCGAACACGGTCAGCCAGCGACCGACCCGCGGGGCGACGATGAGTGCGGCACAGGCCAGCGACACCACCACGGTGGTGTGCCCGCTGGGCAACGACTGCAGTGTGCCGTATCCGAAGTTCGTGCGTTCGAACACCTGGTACTTCAGCACCTGGGTGGTCACGTTGGCCAGCCCGACCACCAGGGCGGCGGCAAACGCGTGCGCCCAACGACGCCGCAACGCGGCGAATACCAGGCAACCGAGGAGAGCCAGTGCGGCGGCACCGACGGTCACCGTCTCCAGGGCAGTGACCATCTGCTCAGCGACATCGGTGGGCACGGCAACCGACCGCATCGCGGTTTGGTCGCGGCTCTGCCACTGCGGGTCGGTCAGCACCAGGTCTGCGACCAGCCACGTCGTCGCGGCTGCCACTGCGGCCATCAACGTACCCGCCACCGCGGTCACGACACGACACATGAGGTCGTTGTGGCTGGCGGACGGGACGGCGGCTGAGGCGAGGGTCTGGGATGAGGTCATCGCGGTCAGGTAGACGCAGTGGGTAAAGCGGGCGCGGGCATCTCTACCAGGATGCCGCATCGCCGTCGCGTTAGTGTGGACTGCAACGGCATTGTGTCGTCTGCCGGTTGTGGGCCTACAGTGCGGTTGCCACCACCGGCGCTGTCAACCGGGTTAGTCTGCTTTGGAGGCCTTCGTTGCGTTCGCCACGCGCCACGTCATCGGCGCTCTGTGCCGTGCTGGTCGGTGCCCTGGCACTGTCCGCGTGTACCGCGCAGGAGCAGAAGAGTCCCCCGGCGGAGGCGGGCGGCACCGCCACGCCGGTGCGAGGTGCGGTCGCCGTCGCGGCTGAGCGGGAGCCCACCTCCTACAACGACAACCTGTCCACCGAGCACCACCCACGCAACGCCGTGCTGCTGAACCAGGTGCTCACCGGCTTCTGGCGTTACGGCCCGGAGGGCACGGTGGAGTGGAACGCCGAATTCGGCTCGGTCCGCAAACTCCAGGACGAGCCATTGTCGGTGCGCTACCGGGTCGGGCAGAACGTGGCCTGGTCCGACGGCACCCCCTTCGACTGCGACGACCTGCTGCTGCACTACGTGGCCAACTCCGGCCGGTTCACCACGGGGGAAGGAGAACAAGCCAGCAGCATGTTCGACGCGGCCACTACGACTGGGTACGAGGACATGCGTCCGCCCACGTGCCAGCCGGGGGACAAGCAAATCGACGTTTCCTACACCAAACCGTTCGCGGATTGGAACACCATGTTCGGGCCCGGCATGCTGCCGGCGCATGTCCTGGCCGCCAAGGTGGGCCTCACCGAGGAGCAGCTCGTCACCGCAATCAGCAACGGCGATCAGCAAAAGCTGGCCACGATGGCCAGCTTTTGGAACACCGGCTGGTCACTGGACCCGGCTCGACTGGACAGCCGGGTGCTGCCCTCGTTGGGCCCGTACCGCATCGCCGACTGGCAACCCGGGCAGGCGCTGACCCTGGTGCACAACGAGAACTACTGGGACGACCCGCCGGAGCAAACCGGGCTGGTACTGCAATTCGTGCCTGGTCACGAGCAGTCCGTTGCGCTGCACAACGGTGAAGTCCAGGTCATCGACCCGCAGCCGCAGGTGGAAATGATGGATCAGCTCGCGGCGGGCGACGATATCGTCATCGATTCCTACGACTCCTATTCCTACGAACATCTCGACTTCAATTTCAAAGGCGTGTTCGCCGACGAGCGGTTGCGGAAGGCGTTCGCGATGTGCGTCCCGCGTCAGCAGATCATCGACGAGCTGATCGCCCCGGTGCACCCGGACGCGGAACTGCTGAACTCCCGTTACCTGCGTGGTTTCTCGGACGGTTACAAGGAGGTTGTGGAGCCCACCGAGGCCAACCTGTACACGGAGCCCTACATTGCCGAAGCCAAGCGGCTGATGGCCGAGGCCGGCAAACCGGAACTGACTGTGCGGCTGGGCTACCTGAAGCCGGACCGGCGCCGCGAACAGGTGGCCCAGCTGATCACGACCGCCTGCGCGAGAGCGGGAATCACTGTCCAGAATGCGGGATCCGAACGGTTCCTCAGCACTGCGCTGCCTGCCGGTGATTTCGACGTGGCCATGTTCAGCTGGGCAGGCGGGCCGCAAGTCACCAGCACGGCTGGGATCTTCAACACGGGCGGTGGACGTAACTTCGGTGGGTATTCCAACCCGGAGGTGGACTCCTTGGTGGACAAGCTGTTCGCCACCACGGACCAGAAGCAACAGCTGAGCATCATCGCCGACATCGAGAAGGTGCTGTGGATGCAGGTTCCGACGATACCGCTGTACACCCACCCAAGTGTGGCGGCCTGGTCCAAGCAGGTCATCGGCGTGATCCCACAACCGGCCCGGTCGGGCATCACGTGGAATGCTCACCAATGGGAACGCGAGTAGGGCAACCCGGTGCAACGGCAACCGGACACGGTCGACGAGCAGCCCCGGGTTGTGGTGGCCGCGGCCATCGTCGACGATCTGGACCGGCCACGAACCCTGTTGGCGGCCCGGCGATCCGCGCCACCGAGCTTGGCCGGCCGCTGGGAGTTCCCCGGCGGGAAGATGGAGCCGGGCGAGTCGGCGTTGGCCGCGCTGGATCGAGAACTGAACGAGGAATTGGGGATTAGTGCGGCGTACGGACCGGAGATCGTTGCCAGCCATTCTCCGTCCGGTTGGCCGCTGACCGTGACCGACGCCGGCCGGTCCCTGGTCATGCGGCTATGGCTGGCTCGGGTTTGTCAGGGCGAGCTCACCCCGCGGGAGGACCACGACGAGCTGCGGGCCATCGATATTCGCCGCTGGCGCGAGCTGGACTGGTTGCCGGGGGACCGCCCGGCGCTGGCTGTGCTGCAACGCCGATGCGGGATGGGCTTCGCTCCCGATCAGTCGCCACGCGGCCGCCCAAGAAGGTAAGGCACAATTCCGGTCCGCCAGACAATAAACCCAGTGTTCGTCCCGGAACAGCGGTAGCCGGGGCCACGCCAGAATCTTGGCTCAGCTGTGCACAAATCCACGGTCTCTGTGAATTGCACGGTATGACGCGTCAAAGGATGCAGCCCGACGACGAGCCGACACGAGAATGACGACGACGAGAACTCCACCAGTCGACCGAGACCGGCGACCCATCCCGCTGAGGTTGCCCACCATCCGCCCCCACAAGACCTCCACCGGCTCGTTGCGCAAGAGGCATCGGAGTCCAGATGTCCGGGAGAACGGCTAGCCCAGAGTATGAGTACCTCATCCTCAAGTAGGAGGCGACGCTGTCCGCTCGCCGTCCATTTGTTGTCATCGACCCGCTCGGGTGTGGGAAGCAGAAGATCGCCGTCTGCGCATCGTCGGCAACCAAGTAGGAAGGCATCTAGGGTCGGCAGCAGGGGGGCTTCACGCTGCTGGACGGGCTTGTGTCGAGACGTGGTAGTTCATACGAGGGTCGGTAGTCCCGTCGAGGGCTGCTCGGGCATACTCAGGTCGGTAGCGAGTTGATTGGACGAAGTCGCGCGGGAGGTGAAGAGCGGGGGTTGAGTAGCCTGCCTGACCAGGGCGGGTTCGTGGTTCTTTCATGTTGGAGAGGCGGTTGAAGATATCTCTCCTCGTAGGCGAGCGCGGCGAATGAGCAGGAGTAAGATATGCCCGGACTTCTATTAGGTGTCGGGCTGGGTGGAAGCCTTGTTTTCGTTGCGGCGGTCATTTTTCTTGTCGCGCATGCTGTGAAAAATGGTTCCCTGGGTCCGAACCGATTTATTGGTATCCGGACCAAGGCCACGAAGAGTTCACCTCGCGCATGGCAGGAGGGGCACGCCGCGGCACATCCCTGGATGCTGTCCTCAAGTCTTGCGGCGCTGAGCTTCGCGGTAGCTACAGGATTGGCGGCTGCCAGCGGTCTGAGCGAAGGTGCTGTCGTCGCCCTCGGGCTGGCGGGTTACGCGGGTCTTATCGTTTTTATCAGTATTGCTGCATTCGTGGCGGACGCCGCTGCGAAGAGAGTTGTGAACGCGAGTTCCGAGCAACCTGAATGAGTCGTCCGGTTTCCTGGCCGGGTCGCTGGCGACGCCAGAACCGGGTGTCCTGAGACCGCTTCTGGCGGCAAGCCGGTTCGCCGCCCCGGCCACCCTGTATTCCGCTCGGATCGCTCGCATCGGCCCCTATGGTGCTGTGCGGGGACGTATGGCGCCGGCGTGCCGCTACCCGACGTACCCCAACAGCGCCATAGCTGCCGGAATGACCGGCTCGCCGGCTTTGCGAGTGCACCCGAACCGCCGGACCCGCACCCTCGCGCCAGTTCTCGCGTGAGTTGGAGTTCCGAATCCGCACCACCACATCGACCGAACAAGCCAAGACGATCAGCCAGGCAGGCTGCCCCGGCGATCCTGGCCCACCGGCCTTGGCCTGTAACCATTCAGGTCTCGGGTAGGGCTCGGTTGGGTGTCGGTTGAGACTCGTTGAGTGGGTGGGGTTTGGGGTGGTGGGGGTGGTGGTGATGCTGGGTGGGTGTCCTCGGAGTGGGAGTCGTTGCCTGCGGAGCAGTTGATCGGGCTGTTGCAGGTTCAGGCTGCGGCGAACGCGGTACAGGTTGAGCAGCTCGCGGCGCAGTCGGAGCGGATCTCGGCGTTGACCGAGCAGGTGGCGGCGCTGACTGCGCAGGTGGCGGAGTTGACCCGCAAGCTGGGTCGGAACTCGAAGAATTCGTCGTTGCCGCCGTCGGCGGACCGTGGCCTCAGCACCAAAGGCGACGCCGCGCCGCGGGCCGCCGCGCCGCGTCGGCGGCGAGGTTCGACGACGCGGAAGCCGGGTGGTCAGCCGGGGCACCCGGGCCGGACCCGGGACTTGGTGGCGGACCCGGATGAAGTGCTCGATCATGTCCCCGGTGCGTGTGCCGGGTGTGGTGGCGACCTGCGGCAGGCACCCGATGCGGGTGATCCGCTGCGTCGGCAGGTGCACGACATTCCCGATCCGGTGCCACCGTGGGTGGTCGAGCACCGGTTGCATTCCCGCCGTTGCGGGTGTGGTCACACCACCACCGCCCCGGCCCCGGCCGGGGTGTGCGCCCCGGTGCAGTTGGGTCCGAACGTGGCGGCGGTCGCGGTGTATCTGGTGGTGTTCCAGCATGTTGCGGTCGAACGCGCCGCCGGGCTGATCCACGACCTGTGCGGCATCACCGTCTCGACCGGGTGGATCAGCGCCCAGGTGCGCAAAACCTCGGCCGCGCTCACCCAGGCGAGCGAGGCGATGGTGGCCCGGTTGCGGGTCGAACCCGTTGTCGGGGTGGACGAAACATCCGTGTCGGTGGGTGGGGTGCGGTACTGGTTGCACGTGGCCCGCACCGACGCGCTGACCGTCTACTACCTGCACCCCACACGTGGTCGCGAAGCGGTCGACGCGTTCGGTGTCCTGCCCGACTACACCGGGGTGATCGTCCGTGACGCGTTGGCCGTCTACGACGGGCCCATGTACGCCACCGCCACGCACGCGTTGTGCGGGGCGCACCTGCTGCGGGACCTGACCGCAGCCGCCGAGGACCACCCCGACCAGGTCTGGCCCGGCCAAGCCGGCGACGCGTTGCTGACATTGAACCGGTTGGTCCGCACCGCGCGGGACACCGGTCGTGCTGCCGACCCCGAGGAGGTGGCCGAGCAGGTGCGGTGGTTCGACCAGGCCATCGCCGTCGGCCTGAAGAACCACCCCCGAGCAGCCGGGCGGAAACAGACCCCCACGAGGAACCTACTGCACCGGATGAAGACCCGACGCGAGGAGTACCTCCGCTACGTCACCGACCCCGACGTGCCGTTCACCAACAACGGAGCCGAACGCGACCTACGACCCGCCAAAACACAACAGAAGATCTCCGGATCCCACCGCTCCGCCACCGGGGCCACCGCCTGGGCAGTCGTCCGCGGCCACATCTCCACACTCCACAAACAACGCCTACCCGTGCTGACCGGGCTACGCGACGCCCTCACAGGAAACCCCTGGACCCCAGCACCCTCCTGAATGGTTACCTTGGCCTTGAAACGGTCGGCGGCCAACAGCAGCGGTGCGGGAACGGCCCGGAGGAATCCCCGCGGCAACCGCGCAGAACCCTGGGGTGACGGGGCCTGGCTGCGGTGTGCGGATGATGTCCGGTGCCCGCTGCGGCACTACGATGGGTCACGTCCTGCCCACTTACCGAGAGTATTCGCATGCCCACCACGCGCTCAGACCTGCGCAATATCGCCATCGTCGCGCACGTCGACCACGGAAAGACCACCCTTGTCGACGCGATGCTGTGGCAGTCCGGCGCGTTCGGCGCCCATCAGCGGGTGGACGAACGGGCCATGGACTCCGGCGACCTGGAGCGGGAGAAGGGCATCACCATCCTGGCCAAGAACACCGCGGTGAACTACCGCGGCCCGGCTGCCGAAAGGGCCGGTTGCCCGGACGGAGTCACCATCAACATCATCGATACCCCCGGCCACGCCGACTTCGGCGGCGAGGTGGAACGGGGACTGTCGATGGTGGATGCGATCGCGCTGCTGGTGGACGCCTCCGAAGGCCCGTTGCCGCAGACCAGGTTCGTCCTGCGCAAGGCGCTGGCGGCCCGGTTGCCCGTCATCCTGGTGATCAACAAGGTCGACCGGCCGGACGCCCGCATCGCCGAGGTGGTGGACGAGACCTACGAACTGTTCCTGGACCTGGACGCTGACGAGGACCAGATCGATTTCCCCATCGTCTATGCATCGGCGAAAGCCGGCCGGGCCGCCGTGGCCCGGCCCCAGGACGGCGCCATGCCGGACAGCGAAAACCTGGAACCGTTGTTCGCGACCATCCTCGAACACGTTCCCGCCCCCACCTATACCGAGGGCGCGCCGCTGCAGGCGCACATCACCAACATCGACGCTTCCCCGTTCCTGGGCCGGCTGGCGCTGTGCCGGGTGCACGAGGGCAGGATCGCCAAGGGGCAGAACGTGATGTGGTGCCGCCGGGACGGCACTCAGCAACGAGTCAAGATCACCGAACTGCTGATGACCCAGGCGCTGGAACGGGTTTCGGCGCAGGAAGCCGGACCGGGCGATATCGTGGCCATCGCCGGGATCGCCGACATCACCATCGGTGAAACCCTCGCCGATGCGGAGGACCCGCGGCCGCTGCCGCTGATCACCGTCGATGAACCGGCGATATCGATGACCATCGGCACCAACACCTCACCGCTGGCCGGCAAGGGCGCCAAGGCGGCCAAACTCACCGCCCGGCTGGTCAAGGACCGGCTGGACCGCGAACTGGTCGGCAACGTCAGCCTGCGGGTGAACACCACCGAACGCCCGGATACCTGGGAGGTGCAAGGTCGCGGCGAACTCGCGCTGGCCATCCTGGTCGAGACCATGCGCCGCGAGGGGTTCGAGCTGACCGTGGGCAAACCGCAGGTGGTCACCCGCACCGTCGACGGTTCGGTCCACGAACCGGTCGAACACCTGACCATCGACGCCCCGGAAGAGTACCTGGGTGCCATCACCCAGTTGCTGGCGGTGCGCCGCGGGCGGATGGAACAGATGAGCAACCACGGCACCGGCTGGATCCGGATGGAGTTCCGGGTGCCCAGCCGGGGACTCATCGGCTTTCGCACCGAGTTCCTCACCGAAACCCGCGGTACCGGCATCGCCCACCACGTGTTCGACGGGTACGAACCGTGGGCCGGTGACCTACGCACCCGCCCCAGCGGCTCCTTGGTGGCCGACCGGGCCGGTGCCGCCACCAGTTACGCCATCACCAACCTGCAGGAACGCGGCACTCTGTTCGTTGCCCCGGCCACCCAGGTGTACGAGGGCATGATCGTCGGAGAGAACTCCCGAGCCGACGACATGGACGTCAACATCACCAAAGAGAAGAAGCTCACCAACGTCCGGTCTTCCACCGCCGACGAACTGGAACGTCTGGTGCCCCCACGGGTGCTGTCCCTGGAACAATCACTGGAGTTCTGCCGTGACGACGAGTGCGTGGAAGTCACTGCGGACGCGGTCCGGATCCGCAAGGTCGTGCTCGACGCAACCGAGCGGGCGAAGATCGCGGCTAGGGCTCGGCGCGCGGACGGATGACTCGGCCCGTCCACGGGGCCGCGCTCGGCGAGGAGGGTTCCGACGATGAGGGTTCCGAGGATGTCCATCCTGCCGCCGGAGGGTTCCGGCGACGGCGAGGACGGGATCAAGGGTGCGGAAGAGACGGCCAGAGACCTGTTCGAGGACATCGTCGAGTCCGCGTTCGACCCGGCGGACCTGGCGGCCATGGAGGCGCTCGACGTGCCGCGCCGGGTCGTGTTCGTGCACGCCCATCCCGACGACGAGAGCATCGTCACCGGATTGACGATGGCCCGCTACGCCGGCCAGGCCGTCGGTGTCACCCTGGTCACCTGCACCCGCGGGGAACGCGGGGAGGTCATCGGAGCGGAGGACCCGAACCACCCACGGCATGCGGAGTTGGCCTCGCTGGCCCGGCGCCCGCAGCAGCTGGGCCAGCATCGCGCGCGTGAGCTGTCGGTGGCGATGGAGGCGCTCGGGGTGACCGATCATCGGTTCCTCGGCGATGACGCGCTCGCCCCGGACGGCACGCCTGCGCCGGTGCGTTACGAGGATTCCGGGATGTCCTGGGTGCGGCCAGGAGTGGCCGGCCCGTCCGCGGACGCGCACCCGAACGCGCTGGCGCTGGCCGATGTGAACACCGCGGCGTTGCACCTGGTGCGGATCCTGCGGGAGACCCGCCCGCAGGTGGTGGTCACCTACGAGCCGGGTGGCGGCTACGGGCATCCGGACCACATCGCGACGCATCGGATCACGATGCGGGCGGTGCAACTGGCCGCGGATGCGGGCACCGCCGGGCACGGGGAGCCGTGGCAGGTGTCCCGGGTGTTTTGGGTGGTCACCCCGCGCTCGGTGCACGAGCGTACCGGGGTGCTGCTCGCCGAGTGCGGGCTGGGCGAGCAGCAGATCAGCCGCACTCTGGCGCAGGACACTCCGGCGATGGTGGTGCCGGACGACCGCATCAACGTGGAGATCCACGCGCCTCAGCTGATGGCCAACAAGGTCGCGGCCCTGCGCGCTCACGCCACTCAGGTAATCGTGGGCGAAGGAGTTTACGCGCTGAGCAACCGGATCTGGCGGCCGCTGTACCCCAGCGAGTTCTTCATGATCGCCCCGGGAACCTCCCACGGTGGCCCGGCGCCGACAGGAATCGCCGACGGGTTCTTCGCCGGACTCGGCTGAGGCGCCGGGTGGTTACTCAGGCGGGGATGCGCAGCACCTGGCCCACACGGATCACGTTCGGGTCGGCGAGCTTGTTGTGCGCCGCCAACGCCCGGTAGCCGCCGTGCACCTTGTGCGCCCGGGCGATCCCGGCCAGTGTGTCGCCCCGCTTGACCGTGTACGTGCCCGCATGGGCGGCGGGCTTGTGGGCGGTCGAGGCGACCGGCTGAGGGGTGGCTTTGGAGGGCGCGGCGGCACCGTTGGCGCGGGTCAGGCCGGCCCGCTTGGAGCAGGTGGGCCAGGCGCCGGGGCCTTGTTTGGCCAGCGTGCGCTTGGCGATCTCGATCTGCTGGTCCCTGGTGGCCTTGTTCGCGGTCGGCGCGAACTGCTGGCCGCCGAAGGCGTTCCAGGTGCCGCGGGAGAACTGCAGTCCGCCGTAGTAGCCGTTGCCGGTGTTGATCGACCAATTGCCGCCGCTTTCACAGGCAGCGACGCGGTCCCACACGGTGCCTGTGGACGCGGACGCGGACGAGGGCGACAGCGCGATGCCCAGGCCGGCCAGAACGGAACCTGCCACGGCGGTGGGTGCCAGCCGGGAGGTGGACCTGCGAGCATGCTTCGGTGAATACAAAGAAGGTTTTCCTTTCCTGTGCTGCGCCTGCACGATTGCTGTGCGGCGCTCGCGGGGGCGAGGGACTTCGTTCTCGGTGACTCACATCTCGCCGTATCGGTGCTGCCAATGTAAAACACACGCAGCCGACGCATCAAAACGGTGGTGAGTGCGCTGTGGTCGAGTTGCGCCGATTGGGTGAGTAGCAGGTGTAACGCGGCCGGAGGGACTATGCCATGCTGATGGCATCGTCGAAATCTTTGTGTAACAGGCAATTTCACAAATCCGGAAGTCGTATAGGGTGCCCTAAGCTCAGAGTGTTACCCCGCCGTTATCATTGATCTGGAACACACAAAGCGTGTGATATACATCGCATCGAAACTGGGTCGAGATGCTGGTCCGGCCGTGCCGAATACCGCTGCTGAACGCCTCAATAGTCCGCACTATGTCATCTGCTACGGGGTCGTTCAGCCACTCGATCTGCAGTGCGTCGACTAGCGTCACCATCACGATGTGCTCGCTGGGCACCGACGCCGGTACAGTCCCGGCCTGCTTGCCTGGCTCCCGCGCGGCCACCATGCCCAGTCTGGTCATCGTGATGGTCCACCAACCGCCGGAGCCGCGGGGTGGGTCGATTCGCCCGCTTCTCCTGCCAGTTGCGGGACGGCCGCACCGCCGGCCGCTGGCGTCGCGGGCGCGGAGCGCGACAGTCGTAGCCCACGGTAGCCGTGTGAGGGGTCATGTGAGGCGTGACCGGCGGATTCTCGAGCTTGAGCTTACCTTGAGTAGCCAATCGTGGCGCACAGGCAAGGGGAGTACGGCGGGCGGTGGCGAATGTTGTTTCCGGCGACCTGCCCGCTGGCCAGCCCGGTGTGACTCGACGCACGATGCAGGTCCAGGACCCTACGGACTTGCGAGGAGACATGGCGAAGCAGACCCGGACCACCACCCATCTGCCGGGTGCGCAGGCCATGGCTGTACCGATTCTGCCCGGCCGCCGCCGCACCACCTGGGCGGGACGGATCCGCAGGATCCGGGCCCGCCGCGCCGTGGACGGGCACGGCGACCACGGCGACGAAGGAGAGGACTGCGACGAAGACGGCACGCCTGCTCGTCACAAGCGGCGACGCACTGCGCGCAGCGACATCCGGCACACGGATATCGGCCAGGCCCGTGAACAAACCCATCAGCGCAGGCTGCGCGTCCTGGCCCTGATCCTGGCCGGTGTGCTGGGCTGGCTGGTGCACCGGGCGATGTCGGGTGCTCCGCCGTGGCCGACCCCGCCCCAGCTCGACCCGTTCCTGCTCATCGTCGGCGGGTTCTTCATCGTGCTGATCGTCCTCTTGGTGGCCACCCCGCTGATGGCCGGCAGATCACCGCACATCACCTACCGGCCGGAGCAGATCGATGTCCGCTTCGACGACATCAAGGGTCTGGACCCGGTCAAGGAGGATATCTCCCGCAGCCTGGAACTGTTCATGGGCGCCAAGACGTTCCGGGTCACGATGGGCGGCACCCCGCGGCGCGGCTTGTTGTTCGAGGGCAGCCCGGGCACCGGCAAGACGTTGACCGCCAAGGCGCTCGCGGCCGAATCCGGCGTGCCCTTCCTGTTCGTGTCCGCGACCTCGTTCCAGTCGATGTACTACGGGGCCACCGCCCGCAAGATCCGCTCCTACTTCAAAGCACTGCGCAAGGCGGCCCGGGCCGAGGGCGGGGCCATCGGTTTCATCGAAGAGATCGACGCGATCGCAATGGCCCGGGGCGGGCTGAACTACGGCCACCAGCAGGACGTGACCCCGTCCAGCGGCCGGATCAACAGCTGCGGCGGCCTGTCCGGGCTGCCGTGGGCGGGCGCCGTGGTGCCGGCAACCGGCTGTACCACCGCAAGCGTCCAACACTCCGTCACCAGCGAGGGCACCGGCGGCGTGGTCAACGAGCTGCTCGTACAGATGCAGTCTTTCGACGAGCCGACCGGTTGGGTCAAGGCGCAGACAAAAGCCATCGACGCCGTCAACTTGTTGCTGCCGGTCACCCGGCAGCTTCCCCGCCCCCGGGTGCAGCCGGTCGACCTGCTGCTGATCGCGGCCACCAACCGGGCCGACAACCTCGACCCGGCGCTGTTGCGACCCGGCCGGTTCGACCGCAGGCTCGTCTTCGACTTGCCCGACCACAACGGGCGCCGGGAGATCATCGACCATTTCCTGCTCACCAAGGCCCACGACGACACCATGGCCACGCACGAACGGCGCGATGCACTGGCCGGGGTGACCCAGGGGTACAGCCCGGTCATGATCGAGCACCTGCTGGACGAGGCGCTGATCAACGCGCTGCGCCGTGGTGAAGCGGCGATGTCCTGGCCGGACGTGGAGCGGGCCCGATTGGTGGTGGAAGTCGGCCTGGGGCAACCGGTTGCCTACACCGAGCACGAGAAGCGCGTCATCGCCACCCATGAGGCAGGCCATGCCGTGGTCGCCTTCCTGGAAGCGCCCTACCGGCGCCTGGAAGTGCTGTCGATCATCAAGCGAGCCTCGGCGCTGGGCCTGCTGGCACACGGCGACGCCCAGGACGTGTACACCCGCAGCCGCCGGGAGCTGATCGCACTGATTCGCATCGCGATGGGTGGCCAAGTAGCCGAAAAGCTGTTCTTCGCAGACGTCACCACCGGCCCCAGCAGCGACCTTCAGTACGCCACGACGGTGGCCGCCCAGATGATCGGAGCGGCCGGGATGAGCGACACCCTGGTTTCCTTCGCGGCCGTCGACGGATCCTTGACACAGAACCTCGTGGGCCGGGTCGCCGGCGATGCCCAGGGGAGGCAGATGATGGACAGCCTGCTACGAGATCAGCACACCTACGTGCGTGATTTGCTGCACGCCAACCAGGACCTGGTGGCCGCCCTGCGCGACGCGCTGCTGACCCGGCACGAGCTGATCGGGCACGAAATCACCGATGTGTTGCTCGAGACTGCGGCGCGCCGGAGTGCGAATCCGGTCATCACGGGCGACCATGGAATGACACAAGAGTCTGGCGAGGAGTCATCGGTGATCGACCTAGCAGCATTGGAGCGGGGGATCCGCACCATCCCGACCGATGGTGCGGATGTCGCCGTCGACCAAGACGATGTACTGATCCTGTCCGATGACCGAGACGCGCCGTTACCGCGGCGAGACGGTTGATCGTCCGGATCGGCAAGTCCTCGAACTGTTACCTCCAGACAAGGCACATCGCCCCATTGCAGCCCGCCGATTGAGTGACAATGGCGCTGTTCGTTTGGTGGGAGGGTCTGTGAAATCTCGTCGTTGGTGGCTGCTGGGCACCCTGGTGGCGGTGCTGATCGTGGGTGCATACGCGGCTGCCGCGACGGCTGCGGCGGGGCGGACCGGTCGCACTGCCGACTACGGGCAGGCATCCGCCGACCGGTGGCGCGACACCGACTGGTCCGGGCTGACCGAAAACGAACTGAGTGAGCGGCTGGCCGTGGTCGCGGCCAGCGCCGAGGAGCCGGTGACGGTGCGTGTCGCGGGCGTTTCCGACGAGGTGATCCCCAGCCAGGCGGGCCTGAGCCTCGACGTGGACGCCACCGCCAGGCGGGCGACCGCGATGAGTTGGAATCCGGTCGTGGTGTGGTCGAAGCTGGTGTCCGGGCAGCACATCGAACCGGTAACCCGCGTCGATCAACCTGCACTGCGTGCAATCGTCGATGATCTGGCCGCCCACGTCGATGCCGACCCGGTGAACGGTGCGGTGCGCATCGTCGACGCGGAACCCGAGGTCACGCAGGCCGAGGATGGTCGCGAGCTGGTCAAGGACACCGCGGCGGCCAGGTTGGCCGCGCACTGGTCGGCCAGCAGCAGCATCGAGTTGGACGCCGAGACCACCCACCCGCAGATCACCGCGGATGAAGTGCAGCGGGTGCTAGCCGAGCAGGTCGAGCCGGCGCTGGCCGAACCGATCACCGTGCAGGTCAGCGACACCGATGCCGAGCTGGCGGTGGCGGATTTCGCTCCCACACTCAGCGTGGCGGCCCGTGACGAGGAGCTGCAGCTGCTCGTCGACGGCGACAGGCTGCGGCGAGTCATTGTCGCGCAGTCACCAGGACTGGTGCGCAAGCCGCGGGACGCGAGCATCGCCATCGTCGACGGCGCGCCCAAGATCACCCCGGCGAAACAGGGCGTGGCGCTGGACGACACTGCGGTATCCCACGCGGTGCTGCCCGTGCTCGCCGAGGAAGACCCGGCCGCCCGCAAGGCAGCGGTCGACGTGGTGGTGGCCGAACCCGAGGTCAGCACCCAGCAGATCGAGGCGCTGGGCATCACCGAGGTCATCGCGGACTTCTCCGTCCCGGCCCACGGGCCGTGGGGGCGAACGGAGAACATCCGGGTGGCCGCGCAACGGGTGAACGGGACAGTGCTCGCCCCGGGGGAGACGTTCAGCCTCAACCACACGGTGGGGGAGCGGACCACCGCGAATGGTTTTCACACCGCCCCAGTGATCGAGGACGGCCGGTTGGTGGCGGGTCTGGGCGGCGGCGTTTCCCAGGTGGCCACCACGTTGTTCAACGGGATGTTCTTTGCCGGGCTGGAAGACGTGGAGCACCACCCGCACTCGATCTACTTCTCCCGCTACCCCGAAGGCAGGGAGGCCACCGTTGCCTGGGGCGCGAAGGACCTGCGGTTCCGCAACGACTCCGAGCACGGAGTCCTGATCCAGCTGTATCTGGCCGACGGGCAGCTGCGGACGACGTTCTGGGGCACCAAGACCTGGGACATCGAGTCCGTCAAGGGGCCCCGGTACAACTTCCGGGCTCCGGGGGAGTTCGAGTCGGCCAGTCCACGGTGTGTCCGGCAGTCGCCCAAGCAAGGGTTCGACGTCAACGTGACCAGAGTCTTCCGGCGCGGCGGGGCCGAGGTGCGGCGAGAAACGTTCAGCACCCAATACAACCCCGAAGACAAGATCACCTGTGTCGAGCCCGGCCAGGAACAGCCGGCGTCCTAGCTAGTCTTGAAGGGTGGCGCGTCATGGGAGCGGTGGCTCGGATCGGCGGATGCTGGAATCGGTCCGGCAGTGGCTGCGGCGCCCGCTGGTCAACAGGCCGGAACCGGCATGCCAGGCTGGACCCCGTACGCTGCAGAGGCGAACAGGGGACCGAGGACCGGGCCACCGCCCGCGGCCCGCACCGGCTGCCGGCAACTGCGCGACACCTGAAAGCGGTATCACTGGTGCCGAGGAAACCACAGGCAAGCCGTGTGCGGGAGGACCGCACGCACGGATCGAAAAGGGGGGACGGGGAACCGGGCCGGCAACGGCACCACGCTCCTGACTACCGATGAAGTCGTTCCTGCAGTACGCGCTGATGCGATTGGTGCTGTTCCTGCTCCTGCTGGTCGGGCTGCTGATGCTCGGTGCTCGAAGCTGGTTGGCCGTGGTGCTGGCCGCCGTTCTCGCGATGGGCCTGTCCTACATTCTCCTGCGGGATCAGCGAGACCAGGCCGTCGAGGCACTGATCCGCCGACGGCAAGAGCGCGGCCGGCGGCATGGAGTCGATGAGACCGCCGAAGACATCTTCGACGAGCAGTAGGCCGGCCTCGGCCAGATTGGTGAGCACACCCCGCGGTGAGGCATCGTGGGACGATGCGCACATCGTGGGTCACCGACCTTACCCAAGCGCAGGTCCGCACCATGTTCGGGGCCCCGGTGGCCCTGCAGGGCTGGGACATCGCCTTCCGCAACAACGTCACCGCCATCACCTCGGTGAGCGATGGCGAGGGCTCACTGGTGGGCACGGTCCATGACGGCACGGACAGCTACCGGACCGTCGTCAGTGCCCGGCGGGTTCCCGGCGGGGTGTCGGTCTCGTCCTCGTGCACCTGTCCGGCCGCAAGCATGTGCAAGCACGCAGCGGCAGTGATCTTCGCCACCCAGCGCGATCAGCCGGCCGCCTCCGGGGTTTCGGACTGGCGTCGCCAGCTGGACCGGGTGCTGCGGGCCGGCGGTCCCGTCCCACCGGCGGTCACCACGGAGGTCGGGGTTCAGTTCGATGTGCGCTCCGGCCGTGCGGGTCTTGCGGTGGCGCTGCGGCCGGTCCGCCGCAACGGCCGCGGCCGCTGGGTCCGGTCGGGTCTGTCCTGGGCAGACCTCGCCCGTCCCGATCTTGCGCTGCCGGCAGCGCACCGTGATGCCTTGCTGGGATTGTTCGAGCTTGCCCGGGCGACCGGCACCGCAGGGGACCGGCCCATCCACCTGCACCAGTTCGGCGACCCTGTCTGGGCCTCGCTGGCCCGGGTGCACGCCCTGGGGATCCCGCTGTTGGGTTCCGGCGCCGTCTCGCACGTGCGGCTGGAGCCGGCCCGCGCCCAGCTGATCGTGCAACCGGACCCGGAAGACGATCAGTCGGGCGTCGTCCTGACCGTCGCCGTCCAGCTGGGCGAGATCATGGCCGATGCTGCGCAACCGGTCGGGCAGCCAGCACACGGCGCTGTCGCGATTCACCAGAACACATTGCTGCTGGGGGGTTTCGGCCAGCCACCGGTGGCAGCGGTAGACGAACTGTTCCGCGCCGGCAGGCCTATTCGCATCCCGCCCGCCGACGTGCCGAGATTCCTGGTGGACTACGCTCCCCGGCTGCGGGAGACAGTACCGGACCTTGCCATGGCGGCGGATCTGCAGACGGCGCAACCGCAGCCCCCGCAACTGGTGGTGGAGACCACCTACGCCGCAGAGCACAGCCTTGAGGTGATCTGGCTGGTCGCCTACCGAGTGGGGGACAACGTCCTGGAGTACCAGCTGCGGGACGACCACAGGTCCTCGGCCCGCGAGCCCGCCGCGGAGTGGCAGCTGGAGCGCGCGGTGGTGGACCTGGACACGGTAGTCGGCGTCGACGGCCTGACCATGGCCACCGACACCGCCAGGGTGCTGGTCCCGGAGGTCCGGCTGGGCCCGGTGGCGACCGCCCGGTTCGTGGACACCGTGCTTCCCCGGCTGCGCGAGATGGGTGAGGTTGAGGTGCGGGTGCACGGAGACCTGCCGGACTACCGGCAAGCCGGTGAGGCTGCGGTCGTGCAGGTCTCAGCCACAGAGTCCGCAGGCGACCCGGACTGGTTCGACCTGCGCATCGAGGTCAGCGTGGACGAGCAACCGGTCCCGTTGGAGTCGCTGCTGCGGGCCTTGGCCGCGGGCGAGGAACACCTCGTGCTGGCCGGCGGGCTTTACTTGTCGCTGGACCGGCCGCAGTTCCGCCGGTTGCGCGAGCTGATCGACGAGGCCCGCGGACTGGTCGATGTCAGGACCGGAATCGCGAGAGCCACTCCGCTGCAGGCGGGTTGGTGGGCCGATCTGGTTGCACTGGGGGTGCCGGGAGAACAGAGCCAGCGCTGGCAGGACGCGGTTGCGGTGTTGCTGGGTGACCAGCAACACGCGACTGTGGCCGATCCGGTGGGACTGAAAGCCACCCTGCGTCCCTATCAGGGGGACGGCTACGCGTGGCTGGGCCGGCTCTGGGACCTGCACCTGGGCGGGGTCCTGGCCGACGACATGGGGTTGGGCAAGACCCTGCAGACCCTGGCAATGGTCCAGCGGGCCAAGGAGGACGGGACGCTGCCCGACCCGGTGCTGGTGGTGGCCCCGACCAGTGTGATGAGTACCTGGGTGCAGGAGGCCGACCGGTTCACCCCTGACCTGAAGGTCGTCGCGGTCACCGAGACCAATCGCCGGCGTGCAGGGCCGCTGGCTGCCGTCGTGGCGGGTGCTGACCTGGTTGTCACCTCATACACGTTGCTGCGGATCGATGCGGGTGAGTATCGCCAGTTGCCCTGGCGCGGAATGGTTCTGGACGAGGCCCAGTTCGTGAAGAACCACCAGTCGAAGACTTACCAGGTCGCCCGGCGGACTCCGGCACCGTTCAAGCTGGCGATCACCGGCACCCCGCTGGAGAACTCGTTGATGGACTTGTGGTCTCAACTGTCGATCGTGGCGCCGGGGCTGTTCCCGGATCCGGAGGAGTTCGCGGAGGTGTACCGGCGGCCGATCGAGAACGACGGGGACACCGAGCGCCTGGATCTACTACGGCGGCGGTTGCGGCCCTTGATGCTCCGGCGCACCAAGTCCGACGTGGCCACCGAATTGCCGCCCAAACAGGAGCAGGTCCTGACCGTTGCCCTGTACCCGCAGCACCGGAGTGTGTACGACACGCACTTGACGCGGGAGCGCAGCACGGTGCTCGGCCTGATCCAGGACCTGTCCACCAACCGGATGCACGTGCTGGCGGCCTTGACCCGGCTGCGGCAGTTGTCGCTGGCGGCCGGTTTGGTCGACGACCGGTATGCCGACCTGGCATCGGCGAAGATCGATGCCCTGGTCGAGCACGTCCAGGAGCTGGCTGCGGAGGGGCACCGCGCGTTGGTCTTCAGCCAGTTCACCACTTTCCTGCGGATGATCCGGGACCGGCTGTCCGCCGAAGGAATCGACTCCGGGTACTTGGACGGCACGACCCGTAATCGTGCCGCCGTACTGGACGGCTTCCGGGCCGGTAATCAGCCGGTGTTCCTGATCAGCCTCAAGGCGGGTGGTTTCGGGTTGAACCTGACCGAGGCCGACTACGTCTTCGTCATGGACCCGTGGTGGAATCCCGCAGCCGAGCAGCAGGCCGTCGACCGCACGCATCGCATCGGCCAGCACAAGACCGTCATGGTGTACCGGATGGTCAGCGCCGATACGGTTGAGGAGAAAGTCGTCGAACTACAACGCCGGAAACGGGAGTTGTTCCGTACCGTGATCGACGATGCGCAGCTGTCGGTGCCGGCGCTGAGTGCGCAGGACTTCCGCGATCTGCTCGGTTGAACGGGCCTGTCGGCCGGAAGCGACCGGTTCAGCCAAGGGCCAGTCCGGCGCCGACGAGGGCGGCGTAGGCCAGCTGAAGCCGCCCGGTGGCGCCCAGTACCGGGATCAGCCCCGGCCCGGAGTCCTGATGGATCAGCACAGCTCGTACCGGTTCGGCGGCCAGCGGAAACGCCAACAGCCCCAGGGCAACCCATGGATTCTGCGGCAGCATCAATACGATGGTCAGGGCGGCCGCGATCACCAGTCCGGTAAACAGCCAGCGGCTCTGGTCCTCGCCGATCCGCACCGCCAGGGTGAATTTGCCGGCCCGCCGGTCGGTGGGGATGTCGCGTAGGTTGTTGGCCAACAGGATGGCGCAGGCCAGGGCTCCTACCCCGCACGCGGCCCACCATGTGGGCCAGGAGATCCGCTTCGCCTGGGTGAGGGTGGTGCCCAGCACCGCGACCAGCCCGAAGAAGATGAACACCATGACTTCGCCGAGGCCGCGGTAGCCGTAGGGGCGTCGGCCACCGGTGTAGTACCAGGCGGCCAGGATGCAGGCCATTCCGACCGCAGCCATCCACCATTGTTCCGACAGCCAGATGAGAAGCCCACCCGCGATCGCCGACAGGCCGAACGACAGCCATGCAGCCCGTTTCACGGCAGGCGGTGCTGCCGCGCCGGAACCGACCAGACGCATCGGGCCGACCCGCCTGCGATCGGTTCCCCGGATGCCGTCGGAGTAATCGTTGGCGTAGTTGACCCCGACCTGCAGCCCGAGCGTGACGATCATGGCCAACCCTGCCCGTGGGATGGACGCGGACCCCAGGGCGGCGGCTGCGCCGGTGCCGGCCAACACCGGCGAGATCGCGGCTGGAAGGGTTCGCGGCCTGGCCCCCTGCCACCACTGCGAAGCGCTGGTCACCAAATTCTCCCGGGTTGTACTCGACAGTGGGTGTTCGCTGACTGGCGTGCCCAGTCTGTGGGTCAGGCCCTGAAACCGGAACGGCACGTATGCGGGGTGGCTTCGTCTGGGTCTGCGCCCCAGGAGGAACTATAGGCGGTAGTGGCCTTGACCCGCGGTCCAATGATTGTCACGCAGAGAACAGCTAGCTGACCGTTCTAGTGTCGCGTTTCTGAAGTTGGTTTATGGTTCGCTTTCTTGAGGATTTCTTTGGGGGTTTTGGTCCAGACGAAGGGGTGTTTCCGGTCGTTCCAGCCGGTGATGAATTGCCGGATTTTGGTGTTGAGGTCTTGTACTGAGGTGAACACGCCGCGGCGGATCGCTTGCCGGTCGATGATGCCGAACCAGACCTCGACGAGGTTCAGCCATGACCCGGACGTGGGTGTGAAGTGTGTGTGGAACCGGGGATGCTTCTCGAGCCACGCCTTGACTTCGGGGGTCTTGTGGGTGGCGTAGTTGTCCATCACGAGGTGCAGGTCCTGCCCGGGGTAGGCCCGGTCGAGTTGCCGGAGGAAGGCGAGGAACTCCTGCCGTCGGTGCTTCGGTGTGACTGCGCCGGTGACGTGCCCGGTCGCGATGTCTAGTGCGGCGAACAAAGTGGTGGTGCCGTGCCGTTTGTAGTCGTGGGTGCGTTTCTCTACGTCACCGGGCCGCATTGGCAGCATCGGCGCGGTCCGGTCCAAGGCCTGGATCTGGCTCTTCTCGTCCACACACAGCACGATCGCGTTCTCGGGTGGCGCCAGGTACAGGCCCACGATGTCGGTGACCTTGCCTACGAGTTCCGGGTCGGTGGAGAACTTGAACGTCTCGGATCGCCAGGGCTGCACACCGTACTTGCGCCATGCTCGCGCCACTGTTGCGTTGCCGATCTTCAAGTGGTTCGCCAACAACCGGGACGACCAATGCGTCACCCCGAGGCTCTTCGACGGCCCCTGAAGCGTTGCCGTGATGATCCGCTTCTCGTCGACCCGTTTGGGTCGCCCCGCCCGAGGCGCATCGACCAGGCCCTCAACACCGGCCCGGGTATACCGGTTCCGCCACTTCCACACCGACATCGTTGTGGTCCCCACCTCGGCCGCGATCCGCGTGTTCGCTACCCCTTCCGCGGCGAGCAGCACGATCCGGGCCCTCATCGCCAGGCCCGCACGAATCGTCGTCGATCGTGTCCAGGATTCCAACTCGTCTCGGTCGCCTTCCCGGAGTGTCAATGCTGGGGCCGGATAATTCGCCATAAACACATTCTTCCGAACCACCAACCATAAAGCAACTAACGACACGCGACACTAGCACCAAGGTCTTTCTTTGGGTTTCTCGTGTGCGGTGCCGCCATTCGCGCTGTCGCCACCCGATCCGGCTTGCCCAACGCGGTGACGGGCAACTCATCGACCATCAGCACCTGCTTGGGGACCGCGGCCGGCCCGAGTTGTGCCCGCACGGCGGCGGTGCCGTCCTCGATGTCTGATTGCCGGGGCCGGCCTGTCACGAGCGCGACGACGCGCTGACCCCACTGTTCGTCTGGCAGGCCGACGACGGCGACGTGGCCCAAGTGCGGACGCAGTACTCGTTCGACGGCGCCGGGATGCACCTTTTCCGCGCCCGTCACAATGACGTTGTCCAGGCGCCCGTCGATGTGCAGCGCGCCGTCCGGGCCGATGTGACCGGCGTCGCCGGTCCGCACCCAGCGCTGCCCGTCGCGGGTCACGAACGTGGCTGCGGTCCGTTCGGGGTCACCGAGGTAGCCGCGGGCCAGCATCGGACCGCTCAACCACACCCGGCTCGTTGCCTGTTCCACACTCAGGTGCGTTCCCGGCAGGGGGACGCCGTCGTAGACGCATCCGCCACATGTCTCGGTCATGCCGTAGGTGCGAACGACTCGGATTCCTGCCCGTTGGGCCCGCTGGGTCAGCCGGGAGTCAACGGCAGCACCACCGATCAGGACGGCATCGCACTGTGCCAGCGCCGCCGTCGAATCCCGTTGCTGAAGAAGACGTTTCAGCTGAGTGGGGACAAGAGACAGGTACCTGGGCGGACGACGACGAACGGTTTCGGTGAAAGCGTCCGCCGTAAAAGGCCGGTCCGCTGGGAGCATGTGCAGCGATGCCCCGGTGCTGACCGCACGTATCACCACCTGCCAGCCCGCGATGTGGGTCAGTGGCAGTGCCAGCAACCAGTCGCCAGCCCCGCCGAGGTAGCTGGTGGTGGCAGTTGCTGAGGCGAGCAATGCACCGGCGGACAGCTCCACCAGCTTCGGTGTCCCGGTCGAGCCGGACGTGGGCAACAGCAAGGCAACCGTGGAGGTCACCGAGTGGACACTCGATACCGCGGGACCGTCCGGCACGAGTGCGGGCCCAGTGCCGGTCAGGGCCTTCTCGGCCAGCGCGCAGGCGTCGGCCGCAGACAGTGTGGCCGGGTCGAACCGGAGTACCTGGCGGTTTGTCGAGGTCATGGCGTGTCCGGTGCTCAGTAGTACCACGGGTAGGGCGACCAGTCCGGATCCCGCTTCTGCAGGAACGAGTCTCGCCCTTCAAGTGCTTCTTCGGTGCCGTACGCAAGCCGGGTGGTCTCGCCGGCGAAGACCTGCTGGCCCACCAGCCCGTCGTCGATCAGGTTGAACGCGAACTTCAACATGCGTTGCGCAGTAGGGGATTTCCGGAGAATTTCCGCGGCCACTCGCAGCGCCTCGGCCTCGATGGTGGCGTGCGCGGCGACTATGTTCACCGCACCCATGTCGGCCATCTCCTGGGCCGAGTACGTGCGGCCCAGGAAGAAGATCTCCCGGGCTTTCTTCTGTCCCACCATGCGTGCCAGATAGGCGCTGCCGTAGCCGGCATCGAAAGAACCGACATCTGCATCGGTTTGCTTGAACCGGGCGTATTCTGCCGATGCGATCGTGAGGTCACACACCACGTGCAGGGAATGCCCGCCCCCGGCGGCCCAGCCGGTGACCACGGCGATGACGATCTTGGGCATCGTGCGTATGAGGCGTTGCACCTCCAGGATGTGCAACCGGCCGCCGTGCGCGGCCACCCGGGCCTGGTCCACCGAATCCGCGTGCTCGCCGTCGGCGTACTGGTACCCGGAACGACCGCGAATCCGTTGATCACCACCGGAACAGAACGCCCATCCGCCATCGCGCCGCGACGGCCCGTTTCCGGTCAGTAGCACGACGCCGACATCGGGCGACATCCGGGCGTGATCGAGCGCCCGATAGAGCTCGTCCACGGTGTGTGGACGAAAAGCGTTGCGGACCTCGGGCCGGTTGAATGCGATCCGCACGGTGCCGCGCCGGGGACCCGGCTGCACACAACGGTGATAGGTGATGTCGCTGAGATCCTCGAAGCCCTCCACGGCCGACCACGCTGTGCTGTCGAACGTTTCACTGACGGTAGTCGTATCGGGAGGTTTACGCGTGTGGTTTCCAGCCATGCCGAAACGGTATCCGGTTATCGGCGCTGTTCGGGTCATGATTGCCCCATGACACCGCCCCTTGTTCACCTGCCGCCGCTGGCGGAGATCCTTGACAGTGCACACGTTGTCAGCGTCCCGATGGCGGTGCGGTTCCGTGGGGTGGTCCGACGCGAGAGCGTGTTGGTGAAGGGGCCCGCAGGTTGGGCCGAGTTCGGCCCGTTCAGCGAATACGCCGATGCGGAGGCCGCGACCTGGCTGGCAGCGACGGTCGAGGCGGGCTGGGGATCCTGGCCGGACCCGGGTACCGGCTCGGTGACGGTGAACGCGACCGTCCCTGCCGTGCCTGCCGGGCAGGTGGCCGACGTGCTGGGCCGGTTTCCCGGTTGCACGACGGCCAAGGTCAAGGTAGCTCAGCGGGGTCAGGCCTTGGCTGATGACGTGGCCCGCGTGCTGGCCGTTCGCGAAGCGATGGGCGACGGCGCCCACATCCGCGTCGACGCCAACGGTGCGTGGGATGTGCTGGGCGCCATGGCCGCGCTCGAATCGTTGGCACCGATCGGGTTGCAGTACGCCGAACAACCGTGTGCCAGTGTCGGCGAACTCATCGATCTCCGGGATGCCCTGCACAGCCGGGGGGTCCGGGTGCCGCTGGCCGCGGACGAGAGTATCCGCCGGGTCGAGGACCCCTATGTGGTCGCGGCAAGCGGTGCGGTGGACTACGTCGTGCTGAAGGTCGCACCGCTGGGTGGGGTTGCGAGCACGGTGCGGGTCGGAACCGACCTGGCCGCCAGACACGGTGTACGGACAGTGGTGTCCTCGGCACTGGAGACAAGCGTGGGGATGTCTGCCGGAATCGTGGCGGCCGCCGTCCTCGGCCGGCTCGACAGCATGCGCGACGAGTCGGGTGAGCCGTTGGCAGCCGGGCTGGCCACGGTCCAACTCCTCGGCGAGGACGTGGTTGAACACGGTGCCGTGGTCGAGGCGGGGTGTCTACCGGCGCGCCGGCACGTCCCGGACACCCGCCAGCTGGAAAGGCTGGCGGCGCCTGAGCCCCGGCGGCAATGGTGGCTGGATCGCCTATCACGCTGCCACGGCCTGCTGGCGCAGGCTGAACAGCCGGAATTGCCCCGCCAACAGAGCCGGTCAACCGAGTAGGCCGCTGATGAGCGCGCATGCTCGTGTGCCGGCGGATGAGGGTCCCGGTCACCCCTACCGGATTGACGTCTGCCGTCGCTGCGGACCAGTAGAGTGCGCAGGGTGGTGATTCGTCCGTGAGCCAAGGGCAGGCGTCCTCGTTCGCGCACGCTCGGGCGTTGGTCGGCGGCTGGCGCGCGTCCGGCGTCCGGCACATCGTGATCTGTCCGGGATCACGTTCTGCTCCAGTGGCTTTCGCTGTCGCCGAGGCTGAACGTGCGGGTTTGCTGAGAGTGCATGTGCGACATGACGAACGCGCCGCGGCCTTCCTGGCGTTGGGCCTGGGTGCCGCCGGCGGTTCGCCGGCGGTGGTGGTGACCACCTCAGGTACAGCGGTCGCGAATCTGCACCCGGCCGTCTGGGAGGCCTGGCACAGCGCAGTACCGATGATCCTCGCCACGGCCAACCGCCCTGAGCACCTGCACGGCACCTGGGCCAGTCAGACCACCGAGCACCAACGCACCGTGTTCGGGGACGCCGTTCGGTTGCGAATCGGGCTGGAGGTGGTGGCCGGAGTCGATGCCTGCGACGACTGGGCCACAGCCGCCGCGAGGGCTGTTGCGGCAGCTTCCGGGTCGCCCGGGTGTGCCGCGGTGGTGGCTAGGCCGGGTCCGGTGCACCTGGATCTAGGGTTCGTCGAGCCGTTGGTACCCACCGGTGCGGATGCCTCGCCTTCCGGGGCCCGGCCCCTGCCCGCAACGGGCTCCGGTAATGCGTCTGCCCCGATGCCCGGCGCAGCGACACATACTCTGCCGGCACAGGCTGCGACCGTTGTGGTGGCCGGCGACGGTGCCGGACCGCAGGCGACCGTGCTGGCCGAGGATGCCGGCTGGCCGTTGTTCGCCGAGCCTTCCAGTGGCGCTTTCGCTCGACCGGGCGCGACCAAGGTCAGCCTCAACGCTATCCCTGCCTACCGACTCCTGTTGGATACCCCTGTGGCACAACATATCAGCCGCGTCATTACCTTCGGGCGCCCGACCTTGTCCAGACCGGTCACTGCATTGCTGAACCGGCCGGACGTCGAAGTAATCCACGTGGCGCGGCCAGGCGAAGCCGGGCCCCCCCGCGTGCATCAACGGCTGGAGGGCCGGGTCGACGCCAGCGAGACGTGCGTGCACCCAGACTGGCTGCGTATCTGGCAACACGCCGGTGCCGCCGCCGAACAGATACTCGATTCGGCCGGGTCGGATTCCGCTGGCGTGAAACCGTCTCATGCGCAACAGCTGTCGCCGTTACGGGTAGCGGAGCTCGCAGTGCAGGCATGCCGGGCCGAGGACGCCATGGTGGTGGCCGCCTCCAATGCGGTGCGTGACCTCGACCTGGTGGCACACCGTCTACCGCCGGGTGTTCCGGTGTGGGCCAACCGAGGGCTGGCCGGGATCGACGGAACCATCGGTACCGCGATCGGTGTCGCCGTTGGGATGCGCCGGCGGACTCGCGTGCTGGCGGGAGATCTTGCTTTCTTGCACGATGTCGGGTCCTTGAGTGTCCCGCAGATGGAGCGTGCTGCCGTGCCTGCCGTGCAGATCATTGTCCTGAACGACGACGGAGGGGGCATCTTTGAGCTGCTCGAACCGGCAGGGCAGGTGCCGGGGTTCGGCCGCGACACGTTCGAGCGTTTCTTCGGCACCCCGCACGGCAACGGCATCGGTGCACTCTGTGCGGGCTTTGCGGTACCGCACGTGGTGGTGCGTGATGAGGACGGGCTCCGGGCTCAGCTGGCCCGGCCGCCGGCCGGGGTGAGTGTTGTCGAGGTCGGCCTCGACCGGCGGTTTCGTCGCCGGCAGGCGGCCCGGCTTCAGGGCGCTGTCCGCACCCGCCTGCGAGCTCAGGCCTGAGCCGCGCGCCCGGCTGACCTGTCGGCCTGTCGGTCGGTTCGAGGCCGGACGCTGCACAGGCCGCGTGCTGGGCAGCATTTACCCGTTCAAGAAATGCCCTCTACCCGAACTCGGCCTGGGCACTAAGCCGCACGTGCGAACGAAATATGGTTTGCCTAACCAAATGTGATTCGCGGGGGTCGCCCCTTGCTCCGCAATGCGGAGCCGACTGGTCTTGGAGAAAGAGGACTGGCGACGGTCACTTCAGTCGTGGCACGATGAGCCAAGTCCACGGCAAAGGAGCTGGACAATGACCGACAATCTCGCGGCGCTCAGTATTTTCGCCCTTGCACCGATTGTTGTGGTTGGAATATTGCTGGCCGGTTTCCGTTGGCCCGCGAAATACGCCATGCCCGTGGGTTATGTCTCCGCGGTCGTGGTCGCGGTGCTGGTGTGGCAGATGAAGCCGGTCGCGGTAGCGGCGGCAACGGTGGAGGGGCTCATCGTCGCGGCCACCCTGCTGTACATCGTTTTCGGTGCGCTGTTGCTGCTGGCCACGCTCATCTCCAGCCACGCCATGGACCGCATCCGCGCCGGTTTCACCTCGATCTCACCGGACCGGCGGGTGCAGGCGATCATCATCGGGTGGCTGTTCGGCTCTTTCCTCGAGGGCGCCTCCGGATTCGGCGCTACGGCGGCAGTCATCGCACCGCTGCTGCTGGCACTGGGTTTCCCGGCGATGGCGGCGGTCATGATCGGACTGATCATTCAATCCACCCCGGTCTCGTTCGGGGCGGTCGGGACGCCGATCCTGGTGGGGGTGAGTACCGGGCTGAAAGACGGAGCCGGGGTGAACGAGCGGGCGGCCCAACTCGGCATGGACTACCCGGAGTTCGTGTCCGAGATCGGTTTCCAGGTGGCGCTGATGCACGGGATGGTCGGGTTCCTGATCCCGATGATCCTTGCCGTGATGTTGACCGGGTTCTTTGGTCCCCGGCGTAGCTTTGCCGAAGGTCTTCAGGTGGCGCCGTTCGCCTGTTACGCCTCGCTGGCGATGACCGTGCCGTACGTGCTGGTGGCTCGCTTCTTCGGCCCTGAGTTCCCGTCGCTTGTCGGTGGCCTCGTGGGTCTGGCGCTGGTGGTATTCACCTCTTCACGCGGATTCCTCCAGCCGAAGAACGTGTTCGACTTCGGCCCCAGGGAAAGCTGGGACAGCCGATGGCTGAGCAACCTGCACCAGGAGGATTTGTCGATCAGTAGCCGCCCGATGAGCCCGGTGACCGCCTGGGTTCCCTACATCGTCATCGCGGCTCTGCTGCTGTTCACCAGGCTGGTCGCACCGGTCAAGGACTTCCTGACCGGTGACTCGCCGCTGGCCACCTGGCCGGCTGACAACATTCTCGGCACTGAGGTCTCCACCAGAGTCCAGTTGCTGTACTCACCCGGAACGGTGTTCATCGTCGGATGCCTGGTCACCTACGGACTGCACCGGATGACCGGCGACCAGATTCGCAGCACCTGGTCCGCGGCCGGCAAACAGCTCCTGGGCACCGCCGTTGCGCTGCTGTTCGCTCTGCCGCTGGTAAGGGTGCTCATCCGGTCCGGTCCGGACTTCACCGAGTCCGGTCTGGACGGTATGCCGGTGACTCTGGCCGAGGGGGCTGCTGAGCTGGCCGGTGCCAACTGGCCGGTGTTCAGTCCATGGATCGGCGCGCTCGGCGCGTTCATCGCCGGTTCGAACACGATCTCCAACATGACGTTCTCGCTGTTCCAGTTCGCCACTGGTGAGCAGATCGGGGTTGCGCCGGAGAAGGTAGTGGCGCTGCAGGCGCTCGGTGGCGCCGGCGGAAACCCGGTGGCCATCCATAACATCGTGGCGGCCTCTGCCACCGTTGGCCTGCTGGGTCGCGAGGGCGACTTGGTGCGCAAGACGGCCCTGGTGACCGCGTACTATTGCCTGGCAGGTGGTGCGATCGGTTTCATCATGATCTACGGGCTCGGGTTCAATCTCGGAACGCTCGAGTTGCTCCTGGTGTTGGTGGGCATCGGGGTGCTGGTCCGGTGGATGATCCGTCGGGACGCCAGGTCGGCCGACCGGGTGAGCGACTCGGAGAGGACGGGGTGAATCATGCGCATCGCCTTGTTCGTGACCTGCCTGGGAGACGCACTGTTCCCGGACATCGGCAAGGCCACCGTACGCTTGCTGGAGCGCCTCGGGCATCATGTCGACTTTCCAGCAGGACAGACTTGCTGTGGGCAGGCGCACACGAACACCGGGTACTTCGGGCAAGCAGCGCGGATCGTCGCTCACCACGCGGATGTCTTCGAACAAGCCCTGAATGACGGTGTCGATGCGGTGGTGGCGCCGTCCGGTTCATGTGTCGGCTCGGTGCGCCACCAGCACCCCATGGTCGCGCGTGCGGCCGGGGACGAGCTCCTGGCCCGGCGGGCGGAGGCGGTGTCGGCCAAGACGTTCGAGCTATCGGAGTTCCTGGTGGATCAGCTGGGGATTACCGATGTGGGCGCTTACTTCCCACATCGCGTGACCTACCACCCCACCTGCCATTCGATGCGGATGCTGCACGTCGGTGACAAACCGCTACAGCTGCTCCGCGCGGTGCAGGATATCGACCTGGTCGAACTACCTGCCGCGCAGCAGTGTTGCGGTTTCGGCGGCACGTTCTCGGTGAAGAACGCCGCCACATCCTCGGCCATGCTGGCCGACAAGGTGACCCACGTCCAGGAAACCCGTGCCGACGTGCTGACCGCAGGCGATTCGTCGTGCCTGATGCACATCGGCAGTGGCCTCAGCCGGCGCAGTGCCGGCACCCGGACCGTTCACCTGGCGCAGATCCTTTCCAGTACACGCGACGACCCGTGGTGGGAGTAGCTATGGCGACACGTCATACCGCACGAGCGTCTGGTGCCGATGCCCACGCCTCGCCGATCCAGGGCGCACAGAAGTTCAGCAAGGCTGCGCCGGTCCAACTGGGAAACCCGGTGCTGCGGCGCAACCTCGGCCACGCCACGGAAGTGATCCGCGGCAAGCGAGCGAGTGTGACCGAGGAGGTGCCCGACTGGCAACAGATGCGTGACTCCGGGTCGGCCATCAAGACTGAGGTGATGGCCCGGCTGCCAGAGCTGCTGGAGCAGCTGGAAGCCAACGTGGTCGCTGCCGGTGGGACCGTGCACTGGGCCAGGGACGCCGAGGAGGCCAACCGCATCGTCGCGGGCATCGTCAAGGCCACCGGTGAGCGTGAGGTGGTCAAGGTGAAATCGATGGCGACCCAGGAGATCGGCATGAACGAATACCTGGAAGCCGAGGGAATCGAAGCCACCGAAACCGACCTGGCCGAGCTGATCGTACAGTTGGCCGACGACGCCCCCAGTCACATTTTGGTTCCGGCGATTCACTTCTCCCGCAAGGAGATCCGGGAGATCTTCGCCAAGCGGATGCCCGGGTTCGACCAATCGTTGACGGACGACCCGCGAGAACTGGCCATGGCGGCGCGTGCCTACTTACGGGAGCTGTTCCTGCGAGCCAAGGTCGCAGTCAGCGGCGCCAACTTCGCCATTGCCGAGACCGGCACTCTGTCGGTGTTGGAGTCCGAGGGCAACGGCCGGATGTGCTTGACCCTGCCGGAAGTGCTTGTCACGGTGATGGGCATCGAGAAGCTCCTGCCCCGGTGGTCCGACCTGGATGTGTTCTTGCAACTGCTACCCCGGTCGTCGACCGGAGAGCGGATGAACCCGTACACCACGTTCTGGACCGGGGTGCACCCGGGCGACGGGCCGCGAGAGTTCCATCTGGTGTTGCTGGACAACGGCCGTACGTCGGTGCTGGCTGACGAGGTGGGCCGGTCCGCTTTGCACTGCATCCGGTGCTCGGCCTGCCTGAACGTGTGCCCGGTGTACGAGCGCACCGGTGGGCACGCATACGGCTCGGTCTATCCCGGGCCGATCGGGGCGATCCTGTCCCCGCAGTTGACCGGCATCGACGGGTCATCGGTGAACGACTACTTGCCGTATGCGAGTTCGTTGTGCGGTGCCTGCTACGAGGTGTGCCCGGTCCAGATCGACATCCCCTCGATACTGGTGCACCTGCGGGCCAAGCATGTGCAGGCGGTGCGGCAGGCCAATCGGTTGCCCAGCCTTGAATCCGCTGCGATGGCCGCGGCTACGTTTGTCATGCGGGACGGACGTCGCTTCGGCGCCCTGACCAAGGCGGCTTCGCTGGGCCGACCGTTCGTCCGCCAGGGACACCTGCCCCCACCTTTGTCGACGATCGGCTCGGCGTGGACGGACACTCGCGATGTCCCGCAACCACCGAAGGAGTCGTTCCGGCAGTGGTGGGCCAAGCGTGAGGCTGGTAGGCATGACTGATAACGGAGCCAAAGCAGAGATCCTGCAACGGATCCGGACCGCAGTCGGAACCCAGCCGGTGGTGCCGGCCATTCCTCGGGAGTACCGGCACGACGCTGGCTACGATGCTGGGCAGCTGCGCGACATCCTCGTGGACCGGCTGGAGGACTACCGGGCCGAGGTGGTGCAGTGCGGCGCCGATGAGGTCCCCGACGCGGTGCTGCGCGTGCTCAACAGCCACGGTGCTCAGCAGGTGGTGGCGCCGCCCGTCGTGGTGCAGCGGTGGTTCTCACCCCAGCAGCCCGGCGCGGCGACGCGGTTCACCGAGGACCACCCGGGCTATTCCGCGCACGACTTGGCCGGGTTCGACGCAGTGGTGACCGGATGTGCCGTCGCGATCGCGGAGACCGGGGTGATCGTGCTGGACGGTGGTGCACTCAGCGGCAGGCGGGCGGTCTCTTTGGTGCCGGACGTCCATGTGTGTGTGGTGCGGATGGATCAAGTGGTGGGTATCCCGCCACAGGCGCTGGCCCGGCTGGACCCGGCGGTGCCACAAACATGGATCGCCGGGCCGAGCGCCACCAGCGACATAGAGCTGTCCAGGGTCGAAGGAGTTCACGGCCCGCGCACTCTGGCAGTTGTCCTGGCCGGGTAACCAGCACTTGTCTGCGCGAGCGGGTTCGCTCAACGTCCAAGGGCGATCCGGTAGATCGGGACGCACCTTGGCCCCGGCCCGACCACCCCTGGGCACTCCGGCATTCCCGCCCGTATCGACACCTATGACGCTGTGAGGGGACGTATGACGCCAGCGGGGCCGGAAGCGTTCCGCGTGACCGACGGTCAGCGGTGCGGGCAGGTCCAGCCTTCCATGCGTCAACACTCCCACGCGGAGTAGCCCACGCTGCTCGTCGGGATCACCTCGAGTCCGTGGCCAGATCGCACCACAGGGCGGGCCTCATCTCACCCGCGAGACACCAGCCCGACGGCCTGTTCACGGGCACCTATCGAAGGCGGCCGCCCTCCGGTCATGAAAGCGCGTTTCTCCGATCCGGTGCCAGCGACGAGGACTTTGCCATCGCCCTGGACGATGCGATCCGCGACCATTGGACCGGAACACACGTGATATCAGTGTGACCGCGCAGGTTGCTGATGCAGTCCGGCGCGGATCGTGACCCTGCCGACGTCTGTGCGTCCAGTCCCACGGGGTGCCCTGTCGGAGCCTGCTCAACCTGTTGGTTCGAGGATTGCGATATGCCGCCGACGGCGTAGCCGGACCCAAGTGATGGCCCACCCGGTGAAGAGCAGGACTGTGCCGTACCCGAGTGCGTGCAACCATGCGTCCTGCAGATTCCCCGATCCTTCGATGCCGTATTCCAGCAGCGATCGGGTCGACCACAGCGGCAACACCTTGGCCAAGGTCTGGGCAGGGTCGACGATGGTCTGTAGTCCCACGATCGTGATCAGCACGAGCATTCCTTCGAACTCTCGCGGCACCAGACGCCCCACCAGCATTCCTAGTGGGACCGAGAGCCCCGCCGATACCATCAGTGCAGCCGCGACCGCCCAGCCATGCACGGCGTCCTGGTCAACCGATATCAGTACGGCGTACAGACCGCCGCCAGCGACCGCGCACGCCATCAGGGCGAAGGTCCGGCCGAAGAAGAGAGCGCTACTGGGCAGTCCTGCCATTCGCAGCCTCGGCTCCAGTCCCAGAGCGCTCTGCGTGGAGAAGAGCGAAACGGTGCTCAAGGCCCAGGCCAGACCCATGCAGGCCATCCTGATCCCCTGCCAACTGCCGTCCGAGCGCCTGGCGGCGTAGAAAATGAGTGGAACCAGCACCAGCAGGACGAGCACCCATCGACGACCAAGCAGGTCTCGTACGGTCATCTCTGCGGATCTCAACAAAGTCATGCTGCTGCCCTCGGGCTGAGATCCAACACATCGTGTACGCGATGCAACTCGCGCAGCATGTGGGTGACGATCACTACCCCGGCACCTTTGTCACACCAGGATTCGACCAGGTCCCAGAAGTCCAGATAGCTGCCTTCATCGAAGCCCTGATACGGCTCGTCCAGCAAGATGACATCGGGGCGCCCCAGAATGGCGCAGGTAACGTTCAGCTTCTGGGCCGTGCCGCCGCTGAGGTACCGCACTTGCTTGTCGACGACTTGCCAATTCAGCGATGAGGCGATGTTCGCACCCTCCTGATTACTTCGAGCGCGTCCGAGGCCGTGTCCCGAACCGAACCAGGTGAAGTGGTTATCGGGGGTCAAGAAGCTGCCCAGGTCGGCTGACTGTGGGCAGTAGCCCAGGTGTCCTCGTACCGTGATGGATCCGGCATCGGGGGAGAGCATTCCCACACAGATCTTCAACAGCGTGGACTTGCCGCATCCATTGGCGCCGACGATGGCCAGGGACCTTCCCGCGGAGACTGAGAAGCTCACGCTGTCGAGAACCTGGTGTCGCCCGTATCGCTTGCAGACCCCGTCCGCCTTCAGGACCGGCTCTACCTGAGCTTTGCGTCCGCGCTCCGCCCGAAAAGAATCGATTGCATGATTCCGGGGCCGCACATGGCGACCCGTTCGTGTCACCCGTGGACGTTCTTCCATCCTTCGCATCATACTACACATCGATCATCTACGCTGTTCGCTATCAACCGGATGTGCGACCCCATGTTTTCCAGCTCTTTGCCGTTGAGTGTTGTGCTGCGGTGGTTTCACCGTGCTCGTTCAGGATCTCTTGCGGGGATCGGTGCCGAAGCGTGGAATGCAACCTGTGTGACTGGGAGAACAGTTCGATGTGTTGCGGAAGATGCGCCGCGCAACCCTTGTTGGTCGCGGTATGAAAGCGTCGGCCAATCCGCACGTTGTGAGTAACTCCAGCCGGCGGCGGTCAGGCCGCGATCGCCAGGTCTGGGATCGGTGCACGCTCGGCCGGCTGCGGCTTCCTTACCAGCCGTCGTACGTGGCCCCACCAAGACCATCGAGAACACCCCCGGGTCTCCTCCAGAGTCGGTTCCGACACATGTCCCCTTCCCCTGGACAGGACCCCACGTGCTCACCCTGTCGTGCCACTGGCGAGGTCCCTGGTGAAACCGTTGCCCGCGTTTCCCGGGTGGTTGCCGGCCCACCGCAAACGCGTGGACACCCACCCCCGACAGACGCGCCGCGACCTGCCAGGGTTCCTGGGGGCGTGCTGGTGCTGCGCTGGTACCAAGCACAACACCGACACGGGGGACCCTGGCCCGCGATGCCCACATCACCCCTGGCCGCCGCCTACCGGTACCTGCACGAAGCGATCGATGTGACCACCCCGGGCACACCCACCTGGCCTGGGTGAGGTCATCACCCGGGCGCACCAGGCCGGGTGCGCCTACCTATGCCTGGACACCCACCCTGATCCACACCCACCCGCACCCGAGCCCCGCCCCGGGACCGGCCACGACCTGTGGTGTTCCGGCACACACCACCACCACCGGCGGCACCACCCCCGGGTCCTCACCGACCCCAGCGGATTCCCGGTCCGGGCCCCTGCCCGGTGGAACCCGGCTCCACCCACGACAGCACCACCGCCCGAGCCCACGTGTCCGACCGGCCCGGTACCCCGCCGCGAAGGCCGGCCTACCGACCCTGACCGACAAGGGCCACAACCCCCCGGTGCCGGGATCGGCATCCTCACCCCGACCAAAGGCCACAACCCCTGCCACCGACACCCCAGACCGGGGAACCAGCTCATCAACGGGCTACCAGCACCCCCCGGAACGCGGTAACGCCCCACCCCTCGAGACCACCTTCGCCGCGCTGCGCCGCGTCACCGTCTACCCCCAGCGAATCGGCCACATCCTCGCCGCCGCACTCGTCCTCCTCACCCTCAACCACAAAACCCGGTGAGAAAACCTCACCCCGGGGGAAACTGCGCACCAGCCTGGAGTCGAGATGGCCGGTGCATCACCTGACGATCCCGAGGCACCTTGTGACTTCGTCCATCTTCCATCTTGGATCACGGGGTGTCGTGCGGCTTGGACATCGTGACCCCCATTGCCTCGAGCTCTCCTGTGAGGCGAGTGACCAGAGCCAGCAGTGCACTCCTGTCGTCCGGATCAAGCCGCTGGAACAGCATGGCGACCTCGGCGCTGTGGCTCACCATGGCGACCTCGACCATGTCCTCGGCGCCGTCGGCCAGCTCCACGAGCATGGCGCGCCGATCGGTCGGGTGCGGTCGGCGTCGGACGAGTCCGTTTGCCTCTAGACCGTCGACGAGCTGCGTTACGTTGCGCGCGGTCACCCCGAGACTGTCTCTGAGGTCGCTCAGTCGTAGCGGGCCGGCGTCGCGGAGAAGCCACATAAGCCTCAACCGCGCGACCGAGATCCCGTCGTGTCGTGTCAGTAGGCGCTCCCACCGCTGGTACGCGGATACGAACGACCCGACGGCCGCTGCGAGGGAAATCGAGTCGGGGTCGAGTCCCTGATCGCGCAGCTGCTCGACTAGGTCCCTGGCGGTACGAGGGGTGGTTGGCGCTCCGCCATTTGCTGTGCTAGTACTTTGTGTAGTCATACAATAATGAGGGATTCACTATGGACATGGGTGGCAGTCTACGCGAGGACGGGGGCTTGATGTGGCGGTGATGATCGAGACCGACGGGCTGACTCACGCCTATGGCGCGAAGCGGGCCGTCGACGGCGCGACCCTCGAGGTGCCCTCTGGGAGCGTGGTCGGCCTGCTGGGTCCCAACGGAGCGGGCAAGACGACGATCGTGCGGATCCTCGCGACCCTGCTTCCCGCGGACAGTGGGCGGGCTTCGGTGGGCGGACATGATGTTCGCACGGATGCCTACGCCGTGCGTTCTATGATCAGCCTCACCGGGCAGGACATCGCGATCGATGAGACCCTCAGCGGGGCCGAGAACCTGACCATGATCGGTTGGCTCCTCGGTCTCGGTCGACGCGAGGCGCGTGATCGCAGTCGAGAGCTGCTGGAGAGCTTCGACCTTGCTGACGCGGGGCGGAAGCTCACCCGCTCCTACTCCGGTGGCATGCGTCGCCGGCTCGACCTCGCCGCCAGCCTCGTCGGGCGCCCCCGGGTGCTCTTTCTGGACGAACCGACCACGGGTCTTGACCCGCGCAGCCGGCTGGCTCTCTGGGACGTGATCCGAGCGCTGGTCGCCGAGGGCACGACCGTCCTTCTCACCACTCAGTACCTCGACGAGGCTGACGCGTTGGCTGACGCCATCGCCGTCATCGACCGAGGCCGCGTCGTCGCACACGGGAGCGCCCGGCAACTGAAGGCCCAGGTCGGCGGAGGCGTCCTCGTTCTCCGGCCAGCACATCCCCGCGACATCGCGACCATGCTCTCGGCGCTCGCAGGGTTCCACGCCGTCGCGGTGCCCGGCGAATCCGCCGTCGCTGTTCCTGTTGACGAGAACTCCGACGTCATGACATCGGCAGTACGCCGCATCGACGACCTGGGCGTGCGCCTGACGGACCTCAACGTCAGACGTCCGAGCTTGGACGACGTCTTCCTAGCGTTGACGGGCCACGCAACAGATCCCAACTCAACTCCGGGCCATGGCCTGAGGACCGGACGAGAGGAGTCAGACTCGTGACTGCGCACGGTGCCGACACGGCCCGGCGGGCTGCCGCTCCCGCTCAGGGGCCGAGGCTGAGGACGGCGGCCGTACATGCGGCCGTACTTACGTGGCGCAACCTCGTGCAGATTCCACGGAGCCCGCACCTGGTAGTGACCATGACGGTCCAACCCATTATGTTCACGCTGCTTTTCGCGTTCGTCTTCGGTGGCGCGATCACGACGCCAGAGGTCGACTACATCGACTTCCTCGTGCCCGGGATCGTGGCGCAGACCATCGCCTTTGGGACGACCTCGACAGCGGTGGGGCTCAACGAGGACCTCCGTCGGGGAATCATCGACCGATTCCGATCGATGCCGATCGCCCGGGGCGCAATCCTGACGGGTCGTGTGTTGGCCGATAGTGGCCGCATGGTGCTCACGGTAGTCGTAGCCGTCACCGTTGGCCTCCTGCTCGGCTTCGATTTCAGGGCCGGAGCCGGACGCGCCTTGGCGTTCGTCGCGCTAGCCCTACTGATCGGGATCGCACTGTCGTGGATTGCAGTCGTCGTCGGTCTGTCCGTGGCCAGCTCTGAAGCCGCGCAGTCGGTCGGGTTCATGTGGTTGTTCCCGCTGACATTCGCCTCGAGTGCTTTCGTTCCGATCGGCACAATGCCCGACGGGCTCCGTGCCTTCGCCCAGGTCAACCCGTTTACGGCCTTCGTTGACGGGCTACGGAACCTCGCCCTGGGTGGAGCACTTGACTCGGTCTGGTGGTCTGTGGTGTGGGCCGTCGCCATCACCGGTGTCGCCGCCCCCATTGCGATCGTCAAGTACAGCCGAATGCGATAGCGGAAGCCGCAGGTTGTCCCGGGGTAAGGGGTTTGGGCTGCGACCCGGTGCCAGGACCGGCACCACCCCGGCCAAGGCCACAACCCTTGCCATCGACAATCCGGGGAACCTGCTGATCAACGGGCTCCGAGCGCCCGCCGAACACGCCATCGCCTTGCCCCGAGAACACCTTCGCTGCCTTCCGCCGCGTCACCGCATGCCCCCCGCAGAATCGGCCGCACCACCGCCATCACACTCCTCCTCCTCAACCAAGAAATCCGGTGAGAAAACCTCAGGGAGTCATCCAGAGTGTAATAGCGAGAACTTTCAACATCAGGGCCAAGAAGAAGGTAACGTGCTCAACGTCCGGCGACAGCGCAGGGCAGCCGGGTAACGACGTGTCACGACGCGCGGAAAACACCGACACCTGTCAGGACGCCACTGCCGCTATCGCCGAAGCAACCAGGGGGGCATGCTGTGAGCAACGTCGAATCGTCCGGGAACGACGCAGCGGCATCCGCTGCCGAATCCGGTCTGCTCCAGGCTGGGCAGGGGCGCGGCGACACTGACACCGCCGCAATGGTCACCGAGGCGGCCTACGCCGACTCCACGTTGGACGACGAGGCCAAGCTCGTCGTTGTCGCCGCGCTGGAGAGCGACGCGGCACTGCGCGACCTGGTGGGTGGGCAGCAACCGGCCGCTGCCGGGTCGGATCAACAGGGCCGGCCGGAACCCACCGGTGCCTATCTCGCCAGTATCCAAGTGCGGAGTTTCCGTGGGATCGGTGAAGAGGCTGAGTTGAAGATCAAGCCGGGGCCAGGTCTGACGATCGTGGCCGGGCGCAACGGGTCCGGCAAGTCCAGCTTCTCCGAAGCGCTGGAGGTCGCACTGACGGCGACAACGCACCGCTGGGACAACAAAGGCAGCACCCAATGGGCCGAATCGTGGCGCAACTTGCACACGCGCGAGGTCGCCCCGCGGATCCGAGTGGTCCTCAACGAAGAGGGCGTCGGCAAAACCGTCGTCGAGGTTGGGTGGCCGGGTGAGGAGGGTGCTCGCGCCATCGAACGTGTGCTCAGACGGCGGGACGGCCGCAAGGAGCCGTTCGACGTCCTCGGCTGGCATACGGGGATCCTGGAGGCGCACCGTCCCATCCTCAGTTACGACGAACTCGGTGAGGTGCTCACCTCGGCCCCGAGTGCGCTTTACGATGCGTTGTCCGTCGTGCTCGGTCTCGGGACCATCGCGGAGGCGATCGAGCGGCTGACCCGGTACGTCAGGGAGTTGGACGAGCCGGTTAAGCGACTCAGAGCCAGCAAGAAAGCCCTTCTTGCAGAGCTCGAGTCGTGCCCCGACGAGCGTGCTGCCCGCGCCCGTAAATTGCTGCGTCAACGCAACCCGGCATACGACGAGCTGCTCGCCCTGGCCACCGGTAGCGCCTCGATGGACCCTGCTGTAGGGCACCTGGAGGCTGCGCTGCGGCTGTCCATCCCGACCGGGGAAGAGGTCATGGCCGTCGCCGAGAGGTTGCGCGCCGCGGTTGGGGCTCTGGCGGACGCCGGTGGGCGCAGCGTCGAGGCATTGGAGAAACGGCAGGCAGTCCTCGAGGCGGCGATCACGCTGCATGAGCACTCCGGTGACCAGCCCTGCCCGGTCTGTGCGGATGGTCGGCTCGACGGCACGCGCGTGACCGCGCTGCACGGCGAAGTAGACCGCAGTCGTGGTGCTCTGGCCGAGCTGCGCGCGGCCAGAAAGAGCCTCGACGATGCGTGTCGGGTGGCCCGGGCTTTGGTCCGGCCGGTCCCCGTGGCCGTCTTGGAGGCCCTGGAGGAACCGCTCGCCACCACCGCGGACACCCTTCGACAGGCCTGGCAAACGTGGGCCGACGGCCCTCCCGAGCCGGTCGGCCTGGCGGCCCATCTGGAAGGTCATTTCGATGCCGTCGACGTCGCGCTCGCCGACCTCCGAAGCGCGGTGACAGCCGAACTGGACCGCCACGACGCGGCATGGCGCGCCGTGGCCGGTACTCTCGCCGGGTATGCAGCCCAGGCAAAGAAGTGCGGCGGGCTCGCTCCGCGGCGTAACGCAGCGAGGGCCGCCCTTACCTGGCTCAAGCAGGAGGACAACCACCTCAAGAACCAACGCTTGCGACCGATCGCCGACGAAGCCAAGGCCATCTGGGCCGCGCTGCGCCAAGAGAGCAACGTCGACATCGCCGGCATCACCCTCGAAGGCACGTCCACCCGGCGCCACGTCGAGATCGCCGCATCCATCGACGGCACCGACGCCCCTGGTGTCACGGTGCTCAGCCAAGGCGAGTTACATGCCTTGGCCCTGGCGCTGTTCCTCCCGCGAGCCACCATGCCCAGCAGCCCGTTCCGCTTCATCGTGCTCGACGACCCGGTCCAGGCGATGGATCCCGCGAAGGTCGACGGGCTGCTCGACGTGCTGACCCAGCTGGCCCGCAACCGCCAAGTCGTCGTCTTCTCCCACGACGACCGGCTTGCCACGGCCGCCCGCCACGCGAGTTCGGACGCGACGATCGTCAAGGTCACCCGCGAGGAGGGATCACGGGTGCACGTCAGCGGCGAGTCCGACCCGGCGCAGCGCTATCTCATGGACGCCTGGGCTCTCATCAAGGACGAGGGCATCGATGAGCCGACCACCCGCAGAATCCTGCCCGGCATTCTCCGGCTCGCGGTGGAAGCGGCCGCCCGGGACCGGTTCTTCACACACCTGTATGCCACCGGCACGTCGAGAGCCGACGTCGAGCAAGCGTGGGAATCGGCACGCAAGACCAGCGCCAAGGTGGCGCTGACGGTCTACGGCGAGGCACGTCACGACCTGACCCCCTGGCTGAACAAACGATCATATCGGCGCCGTGCACTGGGCATCTGCACGTCGGGTATGCATCACGGTGCGGCCGGGGATCTCGTGTCCGCTCACCGAGATGTCAAGGACCTGGTAGCCGACATCGCGAGAACATCGTGACCGACCCCGGCCAAGGCCTGCTCGATGCCGCCCGCCTCCTGCTGAGCCACAGCGGGCCCAGCGTGCCGCAGCGTCGACGAGGTGCCTGTTGGTTGGCTCGCTCGGCCTTGGAGTCCGCGGTCGATCGACTCCTGGCCGATCGTGGGATCGACGCGTCACGAGCGTCGATGCGGGTCCAGCTCATTTGCTTGCGCGCGGTCGGCGGCACGGGGGAGACCGCACACGTCGCCGAGCACGCCTGGGCGGGCCTGTCCACGGCCGCCCATCAGCACGCCTACGAACTGGCTCCGACAGTCGCCGAGACGGCGCACCTGATAGCGCTGGTCGAGGAGGTGGTGTCGGCTGCCACCAAGGCACCTGCGAATCCGGCGCCCGCCGGTGCCGAAGCCCGGTAAGCGCCCCAGCCCGGTCAGGCCGGAACGCCGGGGGAGTTGCCCGGGGCCGGGCGCCGGGGCCAACGAAGACCGGCCTGGCTGCCCATGGTGGCCCTCAGGCGGCCGGGATCGGCCTCCGTTCCTCCGGTACAGCGCCCGCCGAATGCGACCTATTGCGTCAACCCAACAGCCGATCCTGCCCCTGGTGTCCGGAACTGGCTAGCTTGGACGACAGACCAGTCGAAGCATCACTCGTGCTTCAGAACCTCAAGGGAAAGGACACCGAGATGCAGTTCATGCTTCAGTACTTCTACGACCCCAGCGCGGAGCCACCCCAGGACTCTCCGGAGGCCGGCTGCGAGGTCCAGGAGTGGATGGCGCTTGCCAAGGCCATGGCGGAGGCCGGCGTGGCCGTTTGGGGGGCGCCGTTGCTACCCCCGGAGACCGCGACCACCCTGCGCAAGACGCAGGGCTCGTTCGCCACGACCGACGGTCCGTTCGCCGAGGCCAAGGAGATTCTCGGGGGCTTCGACGTGATCGAGGTCGCCGACCTCGATGCCGCCCTGGAGTGGGCGCGCCGGGTGCCCGGAGAAACCTGGACCGTCGAGATCCGCCCAGTCATGAACCTCGACGGCGTGGGGTAGCCCGTGCCCAATAGCACAGCCTCACGAGGGTCGGTCGTGGCGGCAGCCTTTGCCGCCCACTGGCCGACCCTCGTGGCCCGGCTGGCCCGGCGCTACCGCGACCTCAGCCTGGCCGAGGAATGTGCGGCAGAGGCTTTCGCCGAAGCGACGAAGGCATGGCGCGGCGGTATGCCGCAGGAGCCGGGCGCCTGGCTCTGGACGATCGCACAGCGAAGGGCGGTCGACCGGATGCGCCGCGAGGCGCGCTTCGCCGACCGCACGCACCTGCTGGCCCAGCCCAACGGCCCGGCACCCCGGGAGGCCGACGACCCGGTGACCGACCACCTGGCTCTGTTGTTCGGTATGTGCCACCCGTGTCTGTCACCGGATTCGCAGGTGGCGTTGACCCTTCGCTGCCTCAACGGCCTGTCGACGCGACAGATCGCCACCGTCTTCCTCACCACGACCGACACGATGACCCGGCGGCTGACCCGAGCCCGCACCAGGCTCGCCGCGAATGCCATTCCCTTCCAGATCCCCGACCCCGAGCGGTGGCCGGAACGGGTCGACAAGGTGCTCGAGGCCATCTATCTCACCTTCACGGCGGGGCACGCCTCCTGTGACGGCTCTACGTTCATCCGCGGCGACCTCTGCGACGAGGCTCGCTGGCTGGCGTCGCTGGTCGAGCGCTTGGCTCCGCACGACCCGGAGGTCCTCGGGTTGGTGGCGCTGCTCGATCTGACCGATGCGCGTCGTCCCGCACGTATCGGTGAAGACGACGCCCCTGTGTTGCTGGCCGACCAGGATCGTCGTCTCTGGGACCGCGACCTCATCGCGTCCGGGCGGCAACGCCTGACGCGAGCCTTGCGCCAGAAGCGCCTGGGGCGTTTCCAGATCCAGGCGGCTCTGGCCGCCTGCCACGCGATGGCCCCGACCTGGGAGCAGACCGACTGGCGGACTGTCGTGCACTGGTACGGCGCGCTCCTGGCCTTCGACGACACTCCAGTGGTGCGTCTCAACCGCGCGATCGCCGTATCCTGCGCCGGTCGCCCGGCCGAGGCGCTGCGTGAGCTGGACGACCTGCGCGACGCCCTGTCGGGCTATCACTACTACTGGGTGGCCCGATCTGAGGCCCACGAGCGCGTTGGCAACCTTTCCGATGCCGCCGACGACCTGCACCGGGCTCTGGCCCTCGAACCACACCCCAGCGAGCTGATCTGTCTGACAGCCCGGTCGACCCGGCTCGGTACGCCGGCAGATCGCGCGGGCACTGGACGCAACGGAGTCGAGTGAGGAAGGAGCGCGTGAAACGCAGCACATGCCTGTCACGAGTGCGGCGGTTGGGCGTACTCACAGACGACGCGAGCGCAACCAAGCCGATGGACTTCGAGCATGTCGGCAACCAGCCCCGCGGCCGTGGGGGCATGCTCCGCCGCTTCGGTGCTCAAATGCCCCCCACGAATCGGCCAGGCGACAATACTCCTGCAGGGTCGAACTCGTTCTTCACCCGCCGCATCACCTCAAGGCCGGGCACGGCGTCGTCTCCCCACACATCCGTGTCGTTCTTCACCTGTGCCGGTGCGTCAAGGACCACCAAGCTGCCGCCCAACTCGGTGCACAGCCGCCGTAGCGTGGCCACGGTGCCCGGCGCGTCCGCATCTGCGCTCATCGCTGCGGTGAACACACCGACGCCGGCAGACCCGCGGATCCGGACGCGCCGCCGGGTGCATTCCGGGATCAGATCCGGGATGCCGGACAGCCGCGTCGTCAACTTGAACAACACGTCGCCGGGTTCTCCGGGGAGCCGGTTGAGCCACGATGAGTCTGCGGAATCGATGAGCGCCACCGCGTCGAGTCCTTGGTCGCTCAGCATCGTGGTTAATGCGCAGACCCGCGCGGCGACGCCTTGGTGGGTGCCGCCGAACAGGACCGCGCAGCGGATCTGGTCTGTTTGATCTGCGTCGAGTTCGATGGCTCGTGGTGCCAGCTGAGTGTGCAAGAGCATCGAAAGGGTCTGGGGAAGCGCGGATCCTGGGATCGTGGTCGTCGTCCATTGCGATGCGGCCGGAACCGGGTGCAGCCGGAAAGTGGCCTGGGTGATCAGCCCAAGGGTTCCGTACGATCCGGTCAACAATTTGCCCAGGTCATAGCCGGCGACGTTCTTGACCACCTTGCCGCCGGAATGAGCGATGGTGCCGTCGGCTCGAACGAAGGTGAGCCCCAGCAGTAGGTCGCGGGGTGCGCCCACCCAGAGCCGGCGCGCCCCGCACAACCCGGTGGCCAGCATGCCGCCGATTGTGGCGTCGCCGACGGGATCGTCGATCACCAGCTCTTGGCCGCTGTCGTGCAGCCGTTGGTTCAGCTCGGTCAAGCTCAATCCGGCCTCGGCGGTGGCGATCAGGTCACCGGGCTGGTGCTCCACCAGCCGGTTCATGTCACCGGTCTCGATCAACACATCCACTCGTGCCGGCGGCCGGCCCCACGTGAGCTTGCTGCGGTGTCCGGTCGCCACCGCGCTGCCGCCCAGCCGGTGCACTCGCCGCAGCAGCTCGGACGTCTGCTCCGTGGTGCCGGGCCGTGCGACCACGGCGGCCGGGACGTCATCCACGGCATCTTTGTTCGTGCCGGCGCGCATCGGGCACGCGGTTTCCAACTCGGCCAGCAGCGCGGTCGGACTCATCAGAACACCTCGCCGAGGCCGGCCTCCTGCAGGGGGTGCGGGCCGGTTCGCCGCCCGGGCCGCTCGCCGCACAAACGGGGCATCGGGTAGATCTTGCCGGGGTTGGCAATGCCGGCGGGATCGAAGGCGCACCGCAGCATTTGCATGGTGTCCAAGTCGTCTTCGGTGAACATTTTCGGCATGAACCTGGCCTTGTCGGCGCCGACGCCGTGTTCGCCGGTGATGGAGCCACCGTGGCGCAGGCATAGCAACAGGATGTCGCCGGCGAGTTCTTCGGCCAGTTCTGTTTCGCCAGGTTTTGCGCTGTCGAACAGGATGAGCGGGTGCAGGTTGCCGTCGCCGGCGTGGAAAACGTTGGCCACCCTGAGGCCGCGCTGCCCGGCCAGCTCGGCCATCTCTCGCAACACCTGGGCCAGCTCCGTGCGTGGCACGACACCGTCCTGGACCAAGTAGTCGGCGGACAGGTGCCCGACGGCGGCAAAGGCGGACTTGCGGCCTCGCCAGATGGCTGCCCGGTCGGGTGGGTCCGTTGCCTCCCTGATTTCGATGGCGCCTGCGGCAGAACAGATTCTTTTCACCTCGGCCAGTTCTTCGGCCACCTCTTCAGCGGGCCCGTCCACCTCGACCAGGAGGACCGCGCCGGCCCCTTCGGGGTATCCCCAGGCGGCCGCAGCCTCGGCCGCTTCGATGGCAAGCGCATCCATGACCTCGATAGCGGCCGGCATGATGCCGGCGGCGATCACGGCGCTGGTGGCCGCCCCGGCTTCATCGGTGCCGGCGAACACGGCCAGTACGGTGACCACGTCTTCCGGCAACCGGACCGGCCGCACCGTGGTACGGGTGCTGACCCCCAGCGTGCCTTCCGACCCGACGAAGGCTCCGACCAGGTCGTATCCCGGCGCGTCCGGTGCGCTGGTGCCGAACGTGACCTCGGTGCCGTCAGGTATGACAACGTCGACACTGAGGACGTGGTTGGTGGTGAAGCCGTACTTCAGGCAATGCGCTCCACCGGCGTTCTCCGCGACATTCCCACCGATGGAACAAATCCGCTGGCTGGACGGGTCGGGGGCGAAGTAGTAGCCCTCGGGGTTCGCCGTCTTGGACACGTACAGGTTGATCACCCCAGGATCGACGACGGCACGCTGGTCCGCCGCCTCGATCTCGTGGATGGTTCGTAGCCGGCTGGTGACCAGCAGTACCCCGTCGGCGTGCGGGAGTGCTCCGCCGGACAGCCCAGTGCCGGATCCGCGCGCCACGAACGGAACGTGGTGGTGCGCGCAGCCCAGAATCACGGTGTGGACGTGCTCGACGGAATCGGCCAACACCACCAAGCCCGGCTGAACCCGGTAACTGGCCAACCCGTCGCAGTCATACATGCTGAGTTCAGCGGGATCGGTGACCAAGCAGTGCGACGGCAACTGGTGACCGAGATCCTCGATGAGGCTGGTGAGCGTCATACTGCCTCCTTCTGCAGCCCAGCCACGGTGGGGAATCGGCAGTCGGCGAGCGGGCTTGCCGTTTCTTGCATCTTCCCGCAGCAATGCGGTACGCGGTAGGCAGATCGAACGTGATCTTGACTGCGATCAACCCGGCAGCGGCTCCAGGCACCGAGGACGAGCGCTTCCTCACGAGCCCGTGCGGGAAGGCGCGGGTAGCCGTACCGCGCGAATACCGTCGAAGACGACCACTGCGACGCCGTCTCGGGTGAAGACCTGCGCGTCGTCTGCGCTCTTCATCCGGTGCAGCCATGCCTTCTTCTGGGCCGCTGACCCGCTCGCGGAGTCACGGTCCGGGCGAAGCACCACGGCACAGGCCTGCACCTGCCGGGCGTGGCTGAGCATCGCGACGTCGTGGTCGTTGACCAGGATCACGCCCAGCGATTGATCGGCAGCGACCGGCCCGGGCAATCTGAGATGCTGCTCGAGCAGCGACACGCTTGCGCGCAGACCGGGGTCCCAGTCATATCCGCGCGGATGCCACCACTCCACGTTGGCCGCCTTGGACAGGCCCATGAACGCAGCTGATCCCAGGGAAAGGACTACGGCTACCGCGGATAGCCGGTGTATTCGCATGGTGAGCCGGCGCGATGCCGGTTGCCACCGGAATCCGCGGCCCGACCGGGATCCACGGTTCAAGTCGCGGCGGTACACGTCCGCCAGGCAGGCAATCGCGATGGGCACCAGGATGACGTCGTAGTGGTAGTAGGTCTGCCAGTAGGACTCGGTGCTGGAGACCAAGCGCCAAGCAAGCGTCGGCACGGCCATCAAAGCCACCGGAGATGAGACCCCGACGAAACCGCACGTCAAACAGAACAGCAACGCCGGTCCTAGCCTGGCCAGGAACTCGCGACCGTGTGGCTCATAGACAGATGAGAGGTAGATGCTCTGACTGCTGTCGTTGACGACGTAGATCGTGCCGAAAGAGATGAGCACAGCTGCGATGCCGATCGACAGGAGGCCAACCCCGGTCTGATCCTTTCCGTATCGCAGGCGCCACACCGCGGCTGTGGCGACGACGGTGACACCGAGGTCCTCTTTCGTCAAGGCGAGAACCATGGCAGACACGATGGCCAGTCGCGGACGACGGTCCAGCACGGATAGGCACAGAGCGGCCATCGCCGGCGCTCCCAGGCCTACTTCATGCACGTCGAAGTAAGCCGCGGAAATCAACCCCTTGGCCCACGGGAGCGTGGCGACCACGCTGATCCATAGCCACATCCTGCGCGGCAGCATCCTCAGGGAGATGGCGACGGCCGCTCCTAAGCATGCTGCTTGAGTCAAGATCAAGACTTGCGGATCATGCCAGAGACTCCAGGCAGCCCCGAAAACGACGGTTATCGGGCTGAAGTGATCCGCGAAAAGGCTCGGCAGTCCTCGGATCTGCGACGACGGCCCCTCAAGGCTGGCCCATCCCTTGGCTGCCTGGGCAAAAATGCCGAGATCGTAGTTTCCGGCCAGCCCGGATCGGTACCGCGCCACACCGATCAGAGAGTACAAGACGAATGCCAATACCCCACAGAGCACCGCATGGATCCACCACTGTAGGGAAGAGTGAGGGGCCCTCACCTGCCAGCGCTTCGACACGGTACGCAACGCTAGCACTACCAACTCATGCCAGCGCTTGGCTATAATTGAGGTTTTCTCATTGGGTTTTGTGGTTGAGGGTGTGGAGGACGAGTGCGGCGGCGACTATGTGGCCGATTCGCTGGGGGGCGGAGGGTGGCGGAGGTGGTCTCGGAGAAGGGCGTTGGCGCGTTCCGGCTCGGTCGTTGGTGGCGGGGGATATGGCCTTTGGTCGGGGTGAGGATGCCGATCCCGGCACCGGCGTTGTGGTCCTTGTCGGTCAGGGTCTGCAGGCCAGCATTCGCGGCAGGGTACAGGGTCGGTGGGACGTGCGCTCAAGCGGTGGTGATGTGCTGGGTGGAGCCGGGTTCCACCCAGCAGTAGCTCCCAAATCGGGAACCTACTGGGATCGGTCAGGACCAGGGGTGTTGGCGTGTGCCGCATTTCCACGGGTCGTAGCCGGTCTCGGACTCGGTTCGGTCGCGGCTGGGCGTGGATCAGAGTGGGCGTCCAGGCACAGGTGGGTCCACCCGGCGTGGCCTGCATGTTCAAGGACTTCACCCAGGCCAGGTGGGTGTGCCCCGGGGGTGGTCACATCGATCGCTTCGTGCAGGTACCGGTAGGCGGCGGCCAAGGGCGATGTGGGCATCACGGGCCAGGATCCCCCGTGTCGGTCCTGTCTTTAGGTAGCAGTGCAGTACCAGCAAAGCCAGGGGACCACAATGGCGGGTCGCGGCACATTGGCGGGGCGGGTGTCCACCGCGTTTGCGATGAACACCCGCAAACGCGGGCAACGGTTTCACCAGGAACGTCGCCCGTGCCACGACAAGGTCGGCACGTGGGGCCCAGCCAAGGGGGAAGAGGACATCATCGGAACCGACTTCGGTCATGCGGACCCCATGTGCCCTCAACGACGCACCAGTCACGCTGCCCCGAAACCAACCTCAACACCCAGAACCTGACCCTGGTGAGAAAACCTCACTGGTTGACGCTACGGGCTTAGCCCCACTGCTGGTACCTGTTTGTCATCTGGCACGTGTTCGTGTACACGGTGCCATTCACATTGCTATCAAGGCACAGTCCCGTGGCACTGTTCTTGAAAAGAATCTTGCCGTTGTGTCGCAGAATAGCCCATTGGTGATTCTTGTTATTTCTATCACACGGGTTTGTATAGACATACTTATTTGCGTTGCTGTCCAAGCATTGGCCAGTACTGTTGTTCTTTAGCATCCGATGGCCGCTATGCTCTATAGGAACCCATATGGCTGTTCCTGGACGGTCAGGTACGGTCTTCACATCGCGATTGGTCTGTGCGTTCAAGTACCGTTGTGTCTCCACATTTCTGAACGTTTGAGTTGCTGCTTGCGCGGGTGGTGCCGCCGCAAGTATACCGGCTGCAATTGCTGCCGAGGCTCCAGCGGTCACGCCGACATAACTCCTGCTGCTAAGTGACATGTCGCATCTCCTTGAATAGTATCTGCTGAGACATATCTTCCGGTCGCGGGTGAAACGATAGCTAGTTGCGCAAGGTGATGCCAATACCTAATTGCCTTGAGTGTGGGGTGCTACGTCTTCATGTGGACGACTGGCGCTTGCTGAGTAGTAAAGCATGTACGGAGATCTGAAGGTTTAAAGTAAATATTGAGAGTACATTGAGGTTTTCTCACCGGGTTGTGTGGTTGAGGGTGAGGAGGACGAGTGCGGCGGCGACGATGCGGCCGATTCGCTGGGGGCAGACGGTGACGCGGCGGAGCGCGGCGAAGGTGGTCTCGAGGGGGTGGGGCGTTGCCGCGTTCCGGGGGGTGCTGGTAGCCCGTTGATGAGCTGGTTACGGGCCCGGTCGTCGATGGCGAGGTTGTGGCCTTTGGCTGGGGTGAGGATGCCGATCCCGGCCCCAGGGGTTGTGGTCCTTGTCGGTCAGGGTCGGTAGGCCGGCCTTCGCGGCGGGGTACCGGGCCGGTAGGACACGTGGGCTCGGGCGGTGGTGCTGTCGTGGGTGGAGCCGGGTGCTACCGGGCAAGGGGGCCCGGGCCGGGAATCCGCTGGGGTCGGTGAGGACCCGGGGGTGGTGCCGCCGGTGGTGGTGGTGTGTGCCGGAATATCACAGGTCGTGGCCGGTCCCCGGGGCGGGGTTCGGGTGCGGCTGGGTGTGGATCAGGGTGGGTGTCCAGGCATAGGTAGGCCCACCCGTCCCGGGCGTGCGTGGTCGAGGACGTCACCCAGGCCAGGTGGGTGTGCCCCGGGGGTGGTCACATCGATCGCTTCGTGCAGGTACCGGTAGGCGGTGGCCAGGGGTGATGTGGGCATCGCGGGCCAGGGTCCCCCGTGTCGGTGTTGTGCTTGGTAGCAGCGCAGCACCAGCACGTCCCCAGGGACCCTGGCAGGTCGCGGCGCGTCTGTCGGGGGCGGGTGTCCACGCGTTTGCGGTGGGCCGGCAACCACCCGGGAAACGCGGGCAACGGTTTCACCAGGGACCTCGCCAGTGGCACGACAGGGTAGGCAACGTGGGGTCCTGTCCAGGGGAAGGGGACATGTGTCGGAACCGACTCTGGACCCCCGGACCCCACGTGCCCCCACCGACACACCAGTCACGCTGCCCGGCTGACGACGGTTCCGGTCGTCGCGAAGAGTTAGAAGGAACGAGTTCGACTGCTGCGGGAACAAGGCTCGTGATCCGAGCGCGACGGTGACCTGGCAGGTTACCGACCGGCTCTACCGATTCGTGCGCGGATTCGCGGCGGCACCACCGTGGTCGTCCGGGGCACCGCTCAGCGCGTGCTGCATCGGCACCAGCTTCGCCTGCGACTCGGCCAGCTCCTTGGCCGGGTCCGACCCCGCCACGATGCCGCACCCGGCGAACAACCGCAGCCGCCGCGGGTCCTCCGGGTTCACTCGGGCGCAGCGCAACGCGATCCCGAGTTCACCGTCACCGGCCGCATCCACCCAACCCACCGGACCGGCATACCGGTCCCGGTCCATACCTTCCAGCTCGGCGATCACGCCCGCCGCGGTCCGGGTCGGCGTGCCACACACTGCCGCCGACGGGTGTAGTGCACGGGCCAGGTCCAGCACGCTGGTCGGGGCCGGGCGGCCCCGCATACCGGCCGGCTGACGAGCGGCCCGCACCGGCCGGTCCAACACGCCGGTGACATCGGTGGCCAGGTGCATGACATTCGGCAGATGCAGCACGAACGGAGTTTCCGGCACATTCATGCTGGCGCAGAACGGTGCCAACGCGTCGGCCACCGAACGCACCGCATACTTGTGCTCTTCCAGATCTTTGCTGGAGTGGGCCAGTGACGCCGCGTGAGCCAGGTCCTGCACATCGTTGCCGGTTCGCCCGACCGTGCCGGCCAGTACTCGCGAGGTGACCAGGCCTCGCTCGCTGCGCACCAGGAACTCCGGGGTAGCGCCGACGAGCGAATCGACCCAGAAAGTCGCGCAACCGTCGTAGCGGCGGGCCAGCCGCTGCAACAGCCAACGTGGGTCCACCGGCCTATCGCACGTCGCTTCGATGTCGCGAGCCAGTACCACCTTTTCCAGTTGACCGCCGGCCACCCGGCGCACGGCCTCGGCCACCTGCTCGCGCCACTGTTGTTCGGACAGCGCCCCCTGTGTGAACAGCACCTCACCCGGACCGGCAGGTGGTCCGAGCTGCGGCTCGACCTCGCGCAGATACGGCAACTCACGCACCCCGATCCGAGTCACCCACCAGCGCCCTTTCCGGCGACCCACTACTGTGCGTGGCACGACTATCACCGCGCCGGCTTTCGAGGAGGCCGAGAACGGAGCCGAGACAAAGCCGATACATCCGGTGCCCGGCAGTTTCACCTCGTCCCGTACAACGGCTCTGCCGGACAGGTCTGCCCACTCCTGGGCGAGCCCGTCTATACCGCCGGGCATGCCCAGTTGCAGCGCCGTTCCGTAGCCGACCATGCCTTCACCGTGACGTACCCATGCCACTACCGACTCCGCAGGCAGGAGCGCGAGCAACGGACCGGGGTCGGTGACCTCCTGAGTGCGTACGACGAGAGAGACCTGGAGTCCAGTGTCCGGCGCGTGGGTCACGACGCCAGACTAGGGGGTACCAGTGGCAGACTTCCTGTCGTGACCCGAGCCGACCTGAGCAAACGCCCTGCGGAAGTAGCTGCGATGTTCGACCGGACGGCCGCCCGCTACGACCTGATGAACGACCTGCTCAGCGGCGGGCTGGACCGCCGCTGGCGGGCCGGCGTCACTGCGGAGATCGACCCGGGGCCCGGTATGCGGATTCTCGACCTTGGTGCTGGTCCCGGCAGCTCGACCGTGCCGCTGGCCGATGCCGGGGCGAGCGTCGTCCCGGCCGATCTGTCGCTGGGAATGCTGCGACACGGCAAACGGCGCCGTCCGGACCTGGACTTCGTTGCTGCCGACGCCACGGCGCTGCCGTTCGTGGATGAGAGTTTCGATGTGGTGACCATCTCGTTCGCGTTACGCAACGTAGTCGATCATCTCGCCGGGCTGGCGGAGATGCTGCGCGTCACCAAGCGCGGCGGCCGACTGGTGGTCTGCGAGTTCTCCACTGCGACCAACCCCGTCGTCCGGACCGTGTACCAGCGCGCCGTACTGCGGACGCTGCCGGTGGTGGCCAAGGCGGCAAGCTCCAACCCGGACTCCTACCACTACCTGGCCGAGTCGATCCGGGACTGGCCCGACCAGCCGACGCTCGCCGCCACCATCCGCTCGGCCGGTTGGGGACACGTGGGCTGGCGCAACCTCAGCGGTGGGATCGTGGCGCTGCACAGCGCCGTTCGGGTGGACCCAACGACGGGCGACGTCGATTCGTCCGGCTGAGGACCGTCCGGCCCGCGCCCGGTCCCGCAGCCGTGGGGTGTCGCGCCGTGGCCGGGGCGCGGCGGCGGCCTCCGGACGCCGAACAGCCGGACGTTGAATAGTGAGTGTCACCTTCGTGGCCGGTGCCGCGGCCGACCTGTATCCTGCGGGACGGGTTGTCCGGCCGGACCCGGCCGGGGCGGTGTGGTTAACCGCGAGCAGCCCCCTGGATTGCTCCCGGCATGTGACCCACGCCATCAGTGGTCCGGTGCGTGCGAGGTGCGAGCGATGAGTACGACGTGCAGTGAAGTCGTGCCCGGTGGCCGCGGCTCGCGCCGGGCTTCGGTGCACCGCTGGGCCTAAGATGATGTGAGGAATCAACAGGTTGCCCATGGTGAGGAGTGAACGGTGAACAGCGAGCTGGGACCCTATGTTCCGATCCTCGTCATGCTGGCCATCGCCATTGCCTTCGTCATCTTCTCATTGGGCGCCAACATGCTGGTGGGGCCTAAGCGCTACAACAGGGCCAAGCTGGAGGCCTACGAGTGCGGTATCGAGGCAACCCCCCAGGCCAGCGGCGGGGGGCGCTTTCCGGTCAAGTTCTTCCTGGTGGCGATGACGTTCATCGTCTTCGACATCGAGGTCGTGTTCCTGTACCCGTGGGCGGTCTCCTTTGCCGAGCTCGGCGGGTTCTCGCTGTTGGCGATGCTGCTGTTCATCGCCCTGATCACCGTTCCGTTCGTCTACGAGTGGCGGCGCGGTGGTTTCGACTGGGACTGAAGGATGAACCGTGATCCCGGGCTAGATTGACCCCGGTACAGCCGGTTTGGAACGCTCACACCACAGGCCACGGAGGAGGGACTCATGGGGCTGGAGGAACACATACCCGGCGGGGTATTCCTCGACACCGTCGAGGGCCTCGTCGGGTTCATGCGCAAGTATTCGGTATGGCCGGCCACGTTCGGCCTAGCCTGTTGCGCGATCGAGATGATGTCAGTGGGTGGCCCCCGCTTCGACATCGCCCGGTTCGGCATGGAGCGGTTCAGCGCGACGCCACGTCAAGCCGACGTCATGATCGTGGCCGGGCGGGTGAGCCAGAAGATGGCCCCGGTGCTGCGCCAGATCTACGACCAGATGGCCGACCCCAAATGGGTGATTGCGATGGGCGTGTGTTCCTCCTCCGGCGGCATGTTCAACAACTACGCGATCGTGCAGGGGGTGGACCATGTGGTGCCGGTCGACATCTACCTGCCCGGTTGCCCGCCCCGCCCGGAGATGCTGCTGAACGCGATCATCGAGTTGCACAACCAGATCCAGCACGGCACCCCCTTCGGCGCCAACCGCCGCAAGGCGGCCCAGGCGGCCGAAGAAGCGGCGCTGAGCGCTGTCCCGACCTCGCACATGAAGGGTCTGCTCGCATGAGCGACGACGAAGGCGCCGTCTCGAGCCCGGGTCCGGTGACGGCCGAGAGCGCCCAGGACGAGGACCTGGCCGGCGTCGCCGGCCGGCCCGGGCCGAACGTGGTGGCCGTGCGGGAGGGCATGTTCGGGGTGGCTGGTTCCGGGGATACTTCCGGCTTCGGTGGCCTGGTCACCACGATCACCATGCCCGGCCCGTCCGAACGGCCGTACGGCGGCTGGTTCGACGAGGCCGTCGACGTGCTGGCCGAGATGCTCGACGAGGAGGGTGAACCCGGATTCGGCGAGGCGATCGAGCAGGTGGTGGTCGACCGTGGCGAACTCACCGTGTACGTCCAGCGCGAGCACCTGCTCCGGGTGGCCCAGGTCCTGCGCGATGACCCCGACCTTCGGTTCGAGATGTGCATGGGCGTCAACGGGGTGCACTACCCGGCCGAAGCCGGCCGCGAACTGCACGCGGTGTATCCGTTGCGCTCGCTGACCCATAACCGGCGGCTGCGGCTGGAAGTCGCCTGCCCCGACGCCGACCCGCACGTCCCCAGCCTGTGTGAGGTGTACCCGGCCAACAACTGGCACGAGCGGGAGACCTTCGACTTCTTCGGCATCGTCTTCGACGGTCATCCTGCCCTGACCCGCATCGAGATGCCCGACGACTGGCTGGGACACCCGCAGCGCAAGGACTACCCCCTGGGCGGCATCCCGGTCGAGTACAAGGGTGCCACCGTCTCGCCGCCAGACACGCGTCGTCAGTACCGGTGAAGTGAGGCAACGAAATGAGTACCGAAACGTGACTGCACCCGGACCGGCCGCCACCGGCGCAGGCACCGCGGCCGACGACACCGCGCGCGCCTACACCGCCCACGGCGGGGACTGGCATGAGATCGCCCAGGATGTCGCGGACCTGCGCGAAGAGCGCATCGTCGTCAACATGGGCCCGCAACACCCGTCCACCCACGGGGTGTTGCGGATGGTCCTGGAACTGGACGGCGAGACCGTCACCGAGGCTCGTGCCGTCATCGGTTACCTGCACACCGGTATCGAGAAGAACATGGAGTTCCGCACCTGGACCCAGGGCGTGACCTTCTGTACCCGCATGGACTACGTCATGTCGATGCACAACGAGCTGGCCTATTGCCTGGGGGTGGAAAAGCTACTCGGCATCACCGACGATGTGCCCGAGCGCGCCACCGTGATCCGGGTGCTGATGGCGGAGCTGCAACGGGTGGCCTCGCACTTGGTGTACGTGGCCACCGGCGGCCTGGAGATGGGCGCCACCACGCTGATGACCAGCGGATTCGGGGCCAGGGAAACCGTGCTACGGGCCGTGGAACAGATCACCGGGCTGCGGATGAACAACGCCTACATCCGCCCCGGCGGCGTCGCCCAGGACCTGCCGCCCGGCTCACTGGACCACCTGCGCGAGGCCACCGGGAAGCTGCGCAAGTGGATCCACGAACTGGAATTGCTGGCCAACGAGAACCCGGTGCTCAAGGCCCGCACCCAGGGCATCGGTTACCTGGATCTGACGGGCTGCGTCGCACTGGGCATCACCGGCCCGGTCCTGCGCTCCACCGGGCTGCCGGCCGACCTACGCAAAGACCAGCCGTACTGCGGGTACGATACCTTCGACTTCGACGTGCCCACCTGGGACACCTGCGACGCCTACGGCCGGCTGCGGGTGCGAATCGCGGAGATGTACGAGTCGCTGAAGATCGTCGACCAGTGCGTGGACCGGCTGCAGCGCGGTGGTACCGGCCCGGTGATGGTCGCCGACAAGAAGATTGCCTGGCCGGCGCAGCTGGCTCTGGGCGCCGACGGCATGGGCAACTCGCTGGATCACATCCGCACGATCATGGGCACCTCGATGGAGGCGCTCATCCATCACTTCAAGCTGGTCACCGAGGGGTTCCGGGTGCCCGCCGGGCAGGTGTACGTGGGCACCGAGTCCGCCAAGGGCGAACTGGGCGTGCACCTGGTTTCCGATGGTGCGACCAAGCCCTACCGGGCGCACTTCCGCGACCCGTCCTTCAACAACCTGCAGGCGCTCGCGGCGATGACCGAAGGCGGCTCCGTGGCCGATGTCATCGTCGCCGTCGCCTCCATCGATCCAGTGCTGGGAGGCGTGGACCGCTGATGCCTTACTCACCCGCAGTGCGCGAGCGGTTGGTTTCCGACGCGCAACAGATCATCGGCCGGTACCCGCAAGCCCGCTCGGCCCTGTTGCCCATGCTGCACCTGGTGCAGTCCCAGGACGGCTATGTCAGCCCGGACGGAATCGAACTGTGCGCGGAACTGCTCGGCTTGGAGGCTGCCGAGGTGTCGGCCGTGTCCACGTTCTACACCCAGTACAAACGCCATCCCAACGGCACTTACACCGTCGGCGTATGCACCAACACCCTATGCGCCATCCTGGGCGGCGACGTGCTGTTCGAAACGTTGTCCGACCACCTCGGGGTCGGCCACGACGAAACTACCTCGGACGGTGCTATCACCCTGGAGCGGGTGGAGTGCAACGCGGCGTGCGATTACGCGCCGGTGATGATGGTCAATTGGGAGTTCTTCGACAACCAGACCCCGGACAGTGCCAGGGACGTGGTCGACCGGTTGCGGGCCGGCGAGGACGTGCGGCCGACCCGTGGTGCCGATAAAGTGTGCGGGTTCAAGCACGTCTCCAGGGTGCTGGCCGGATTCCCCGACGGGCGGGCCGACGAGGGGCCGGCCGCGGGTGAGCCGAGCCTGGTCGGGCTGCGGGCGGCCCGGGAAAAGGGTTGGACCGCCCCTGCGGCCGCGGACGACCCGAGCGCGCCGGGCGAGCAGCCCGCCACCGACGGGGCGCCCACCGGCACTAGCGGCGACCCAGCCAAGAACGGTGGCCGTGGCGCCGCCGCCGGAAAGCCCGACGCACAGGCCAAGAAGGGACCAGTCAAGAAGGGACCGGACAAGTCATGACCACCTTGACACCGATCCTGTCCGATATCTGGGACACCGAGCATTCCTGGAAGCGCGACGTCTACGAGGACGCCGGCGGCTACCGGGCGGTCCGCACAGCGCTGCACACCGACCCGGCCGACCTGATCGCCGCGGTAAAGGACTCCGGGTTGCGCGGCCGGGGCGGCGCGGGCTTCCCCACCGGCATGAAATGGGGGTTCCTGCCCAAACCGGACGGCGGGCCTCGCTACCTGGTGGTCAACGCCGACGAATCCGAGCCGGGCACCTGCAAGGACATTCCGCTGATGATGGCCAACCCGCACGCGCTGATCGAGGGTTGCATCATCACCAGCTACGCCATCGGCTGCCACCACGCCTTCATCTACCTGCGCGGCGAGGTCGTTCACGTGTACCGGCGGCTGCTGCAAGCGGTCGAGGAAGCCCGCCAGTCCGGCTACCTGGGCCAGGGCATCTTCGGCACCGACTTCGATCTCGAGCTGACCGTGCACGCCGGTGCCGGCGCCTACATCTGCGGCGAGGAGACCGCACTGCTGGACTCGCTGGAGGGCCGGCGTGGCCAGCCCCGGCTGAAACCGCCGTTCCCGGCGGTCGCCGGCCTATACGCGCGGCCCACCGTGGTCAACAACGTGGAGACCATCGCCTCGGTGCCCTCGATCATCGGCAACGGCGCGCAGTGGTTCGCCGGTATGGGCACCGAAAGGTCCCAAGGGTTCGGGTTCTTCTCCCTGTCCGGGCACGTGCAACGGCCCGGTCAGTACGAGGCGCCGCTGGGGATCACCTTACGGGAACTGCTGGATATGGCCGGCGGCATCCGGGAGGGCCACGAGTTGAAGTTCTGGACGCCCGGCGGGTCCTCCACGCCGCTGTTGACCCGGGAGCACCTGGATGTGCCGCTGGACTTCGAAGCAGTCGGCGCCAGGGGTTCGATGCTCGGTACCCGGGCACTGCAGATCTTCGACGAGACCACCTGCGTGGTCCGCGCGGTCAGCCGTTGGATGGACTTCTACAAGCACGAGTCCTGCGGCAAGTGCACGCCCTGCCGGGAGGGCACCTACTGGCTGGCCCAGGTGCTGCACCGCATCGAGGCCGGCGAGGGCACCGAGGCGGATCTGGACGTGCTGTCCGACGGTGCGAAGAACATCCTCGGCCGGTCGTTCTGTGCGCTGGGCGACGGGGCCACGTCGCCGGTCTCCTCGTCGCTGCAGTACTTCCGCGAGGAGTACCTGGCTCACCTGCGCAGTAAGGAATCCCCGGGTGGTTGCCCGTTCGACCCGATGGAATCGACCGTCTATCAGGCCGCAGGAGTTGGTGCCCGATGATCACCGGAGCTGTTGCCCGATGAGTACTCCCACCGAACAGATCACCGCCACCATCGACGGCATCGAGGTCACCGTGCCCAAGGGCACGCTCATCATCCGGGCCGCCGAGGAGATCGGGATTGCCATCCCGCGGTTCTGCGACCACCCATTGCTGGATCCGGTTGCCGCCTGCCGCCAGTGCCTGGTCGAGGTGGCCACCCCGGGTCCGGACGGGCAGCTGCGTCCGATGCCCAAACCCCAGCCCGCCTGCGCGATCGAGATGTCCGAGGGCATGGACGTGCAGACCCAAGCCACCTCAGAGGTGGCCGAAACCGCTCAGCACGCGGTGATGGAGTTCCTGCTCATCAACCACCCCTTGGACTGCCCGGTGTGCGACAAGGGCGGGGAGTGCCCGCTGCAGAACCAGGCCATGAGCAACGGCCGGACCACCAGCCGCTACATCGAGCACAAGCGGACCTTCGCCAAGCCGATCAAGATCTCCTCCCAGGTGCTGCTGGACCGGGAACGGTGCATCGTCTGCCAGCGGTGCACCCGGTTCTCCAAGGAGATCTCCGGCGACCCGTTCATCGACCTGCAGCATCGCGGTGCCCAGCAGCAGATCGGCATCTACTCGCCCGGCGTGCTGGGCATCGCCACCGAGGCCGAATCGGTGCTCACCGAGACCGGGGAGCCGTTCGCCAGCTACTTTTCCGGCAACACCATCCAGATCTGCCCGGTCGGCGCCCTGACCAGCGCGATGTACCGGTTCCGGTCCCGCCCGTTCGACCTGGTCTCCACCCCCGGGGTCTGCAACGGGTGCTCGTCGGGGTGCGCGATCCGCACCGATCACCGCCGCGGCACCGTGTTGCGCCGCCAGGCCGGCAACGATCCGCAGGTCAACGAGGAGTGGATCTGCGACAAGGGGCGGTTCGCCTTCCACGGCGGCACCACCGCCGACCGGATCACCACCCCGCTGATCCGTGAGGGCGGGCACCTGGTACCGACCTCCTGGCCGCACGCGCTGCAGGTGGCCGCACTCGGGCTGAAGGCCGCCAGGGACGGCGGGTTCGCCGGCGACGGCTCGGATACCCCCGACGCGGTCGGTGCCGGGGTCCTGGTCGGCGGGCACACCACGTTCGAGGACGCCTACGCTTACGCCAAGTTCAGCCGGACCGTGTTGGACACCAACGACATCGACTTCCGGATTCGACCGCACAGCGCCGAGGAAGCTGCCTTCCTGGCTCACCGGGTATCCGGGCGGCTGGTCGAGGACGGTACGGTCACCTTTGCCGACCTGGAACGGGCAAGCACCGTGCTGCTGGTCGCGCTGGAACCGGAGGAGGAGGTCCCGGTCGTCTTCCTGCGGCTGCGAAAAGCCATGCGCCGCAACGGTACCCAGGTGCTCAGCATCGCTCCGTTCGCCAGCCGCGGGCTGGCCAAACTGGGTGGGCAGCTGCTGTCCGCGGCCCCTGGTACCGAACCCAGCGTGCTCAAGGCGCTGACCGAGGGTGCGGGCCATGCACTGGAATCAGGAGAGCGGCTGAACGCCGCAGCCCGGGGACTGCGCGAAGAGGGAGCGATCATCCTGGTCGGCGAGCGGGCCGCGACCGCGCCGGGCACATTCGCCGCCGTCGAGGCCCTTGCCCGGGCCACCGGCGCCAAACTCGCCTGGGTGCCGCGGCGCAGTGGCGAACGCGGTGCCATCGAGGCGGGCGCGATGCCGCACCTGCTGCCCGGCGGGCGGCCGGTAGCCGATGCGGCGGCCCGGGTGGACGCGGCATCGGTGTGGGGCGTGGACTCACTGCCGGATGAACCCGGCCGGTCCACCGGCGAGATCGTCGAAGCGGCGGCATCGGCCGGTCTGGGTGCGCTACTGGTCTGCGGCTTGGACGTGGACGACCTGCCCGACCCGGCCCGCGGCTTGGCTGCGTTGCAGCGCACGTTCGTGGTCGCGCTGGAGATACGCCCGTCCGCGGCCGTCGACATGGCCGACGTGGTACTGCCCGTCGCGCATGCCAGCGAACGGTCCGGCGCCTTCCTCAACTGGGAAGGCCGGGTGCGGACGTTCCCGGCCGCCTTGGATTCGCAGGCGATGACCGACCTGCAGGTGCTGTCGGCGCTGGCCGGCGAAGTGGGCATCGACCTGCGGCTACCCGACCTGGACGCTGCCCGAACCGAGATCGCCCAGTTCCGCGGCTGGGACGGTGCCCGTGGCCCGGCTCCGCAACCGGTGGAGGTCTCCCGCCCGGTGATCGCCCCCGGTCAGGCGGTGCTGTCGACCTGGCACCTGCTGCTGGACAACGGCCGCTCGCAGGTCGGGGAACCGTACTTGGCCGGAACCGCCCACCGGCCGGTGGTGCGGCTGAGCCGGACCGCCGCCCTCCGGCTGGGTTGGTCCACCGGCCGGCAGATCACCGTGTCCACCAGCAGTGGTTCGGTCACCCTGCCCGCCCAGATCACCCGGATGCCGGACGGAGTGGTGTGGCTGCCCACCAACAACGGGCCCAGCTCTGTCCGCAAGAGTTTGCGGGCCACCTCCGGTGACGTGGTGTCGGTCGCGGTGGCCGAGGACGCCGAGGCGGAACTGGTCGGGGCCGGGTCCACCTGGTCAGGTGGTGCCACCGGTTTCGGTATCGCGGAAAGGGGTCCCGCGTGAGCGATTTCAGCAACGACACGATCTGGCTCATCATCGGCAAGGCGGTCTTCGTTTTCGCCTTCCTGGTGGCCAACGTGGTGGTCGTCATCTGGGCCGAGCGGCGCATCATCGCCAAGATGCAGTACCGGCTGGGCCCCAACCGGATGGGGCCCTTCGGCATCGGCCAGTCGCTGGCCGACGGCGTGAAACTGGCCTTCAAGGAAGACATCACCCCGCGGAATGCGGACAAGGTGGTGTTCCTGCTCGCGCCCTTCATCTCCGCCGTCACCTGCTTCCTGGCGTTCTCGGTGATCCCGCTGGGTCCGATGGTCACCGTCCCGTTCACCGACATCAGCACCCCGCTGCAACTGACCGACTTCTCGGTGTCGGTGCTCTACATCCTTGCCGTCACCGCGCTGGGCGTGTACGGGCTGGTGCTGGCCGGCTGGGCCAGCGGTTCCACCTATCCACTGCTGGGTGGGGTCCGGTCCACCGCCCAGGTGATCTCCTACGAACTGGCGATGGGCATGTCACTGGTGGCGGTGTTCATCTTCGCCGGGTCGATGTCGACCTCGCAGATCGTGGCCGAACAGCACGCCAGTGGGCTGTGGTGGTGCATCCCGCTGGCTCCGGCCTTCGTGATCTACGTGATCACGATGTTCGGTGAGACCAACCGGGCCCCGTTCGACCTGCCCGAGGCGGAAGGAGAACTCGTCGGTGGCTTTCACACCGAGTACTCCTCGATGAAGTTCGCCATGTTCTTCCTGGCCGAGTACGTCAACATGTTCACCGTCTCGGCGGTGGCCACCACCTTGTTCCTCGGCGGTTGGCACGCTCCCTGGCCGCTCAGCCTCATCGGCCAGGGCGCGGACGGGGTCGGCTATTTCGACACCGGATTCTGGCCCCTGTTGTGGTTCACCGCCAAGCTGTGGGTTTTCATGTTCCTGTTCATCTGGGCTCGCGGGTCGCTGCCGCGGCTACGCTACGACCAGTTGATGAAGCTCGGCTGGAAGGTGCTCATCCCGGCCGCTCTGTCGTTCCTGGTACTGCTGGCCACGGTCCGCGGCCTGACCGAGTTCACCGACATCAACGTGCGGACCTGGCTGATCCCGGTGATCGTCGTCCTGGTGGTGGCGACCGTGGTGACGGCCTTGCTGCCGGAAGGATCCGACGACGACGAGGACGAGGCCCAGGCGGAAGCCGGATTCGACCCGTTCGCGGGTGGGCACCCGGTACCGCCGCTGCCCGGCCAGTCCATGCCCACCTCGCCGCGGGCCGCTCGCCTGCCCGTGCGGGCAACCAGTACCACCGGCGCCGCATCGGCCAGCGAACACCGGCCGGACCCGGACAAGCCGGCACCCGATGAGCCCTCGTCCGACCAGCCATCGACCGGAGGCCCCGGTGACTGACGACCGACCCACCAACCAATCCCACGAGGTCGCTGCTCGCGCGGGCAGCGGCGACGTACAGCGGCCGCCCGCGTCGCCTCCGGCTCAGGAATCCGCCGGTGGCGGGCCGATCAGTGATTTCCTGGCTCCCGTCGCCGGGTTCGGGGTCACTTTCCGCACCCTGTTCAAGAAGGTGGAGACCGAGAGCTACCCGGAATACAAACCACCGCCCGCGCCGCGCTACCACGGCCGGCACCAGCTCAACCGGTATCCGGACGGCCTGGAGAAGTGCATCGGCTGTGAGCTATGCGCCTGGGCTTGCCCGGCCGACGCCATCTACGTCGAGGGCGCGTCCAACACCGAGCAGGCCCAGTTCTCCCCCGGCGAACGGTACGGGCGGGTGTATCAGATCAACTACCTGCGCTGCATCTTCTGCGGGCTGTGCATCGAAGCATGCCCCACCCGCGCCCTGACCATGACCAATTTCTACGAGTTGGCCGGCCCGTCCCGGGTCGGGCTGATCTACGAGAAGCAGGATCTGCTGGCGCCGATGCAACCCGACATGCTGGCTGCCCCACACCCGATGGTGACCGGTGCCGAAGACACCAACTACTACCGTGGCGAGGTGACCGGTCCGGTGCCTGAGCAGGTGGAGTGGGTGCGCGAGCACCGTCCGCAGGACGAGACCGTCGAAAAGGTGGCCAGGTCGCTCGGACTGGGCGATGCCCTGGCCTGGCACGGAACGGAGGAGACATGAGCCCGGTGCCCATCGGCGGCGGAGAGGCCACGCTGTTCTGGATCGTTGCCCCGATCATGGTCATCGCCGCGGGGGGGCTGATCTTCGTCCGCAACGCCGTCCACGCCGCCCTGCTCATGGTCGCCACCATGGTGGGCCTGGCCGTGCTGTACGCCGCTCAAGACGCCCCGTTCATGTTCGCCGCGCAGATCGTCGTATACACCGGCGCGGTCATGATGTTGTTCCTGTTCGTGCTCATGCTGGTGGGCGTGGACCGGCAGGTGTCGTTGAAGGAGACCATCTCCGGCCAGCGGGCAGCCACCTGGCTGGCCGGTGCCGGGATCGGTGTGTTGCTGGTCGGCATGTTCACCGGCATGAACTTCGGCCCGCTGTCCTGGAACGGTTACTCGCCCCCGGCCCAGGCGCTGAACGACGCGTCAAACCCCACCGGCGTGGCCAGGCTCATCTTCGGCCAGCGCGTGTTCGCCCTGGAGATCGTGGGCACCCTGCTGATCACCGCCGCCGTCGGCGCGATCATGTTGACCCACCAGGAGCGGCTGACCCCGCCGAAGACACAGAAGGCGCTCGCCGCGGAACGGGTCCGGACCGGCCACGCCGCACCGCTGCCCGGGCCGGGCGTGTTCGCCCGGCACAACGGCGTGGACACCCCGGCACTGTTGCCCGACGGCACGCCCAGCGAGCTGTCGGTCTCCCGCGTTCTGCAGGTGCGTGGCCAGGCCGCCGGCGACGAGAAAGTCAGCGAACTCACCGAATCGGTGGCCGGCATTCGCGCCGACATCGAGGGGGAACGCTCATGAGCCTGACCAACTACTTCGTGCTGGCGGCCATCCTGTTCAGTATCGGTGCGGTGACCGTGCTGGTGCGCCGCGAGGCCATCATCGCGTTCATGGGAGTCGAACTGATGCTGAACGCGGCCAACCTGGTCCTGGTCACCGCGTCCCGGGCGTCGGGCCAGTTGTCTGGGCAGGTCATGGCCTTCTTCGTCATGGTGGTGGCCGCCGCCGAGGTCGTCGTCGGCCTGGCCATCATCGTCGCCATTTTCCGCACCCGCCGATCAGCGTCGATCGACGACGCCAACTTGCTGAAGTACTGAAGGGAACGCTGTCGTGCAGATCGCGCTCGACGCCGTCGTCGCCGGGACAGCCCTGGCCGAGGCGAACGCGTCGGTACCCGCATCCGGGGCGGCGTCGCTGGCCTGGCTGCTGGTGGCATTGCCACTGGCCTCCGCCGCCCTGCTGCTGCTGGCCGGACGAGCCTGCGACTCGGTCGGCCACTGGGTGGGAACCGCCGTGTCCTGGTCCACCTTCGTCGTCGCCGCCCTGATCCTGTTCTCCCTGCTGGGCACGGACGCGCACGAACGAGTGCAGGGGTTGCACCTGTACCAGTGGCTGCACGCCGGTGCCTTCACCGCCGACGTCGGGCTGCGGGTGGACCCGCTGTCGGTGTCGTTCGCGTTGCTGGTCTCCTTCGTCGGCTCACTGATCCACGTGTACTCGGTCGGCTACATGGAGCACGACCCGGACCGGCGCCGGTTCTTCGCCTACCTGAACCTCTTCATCGCCTCGATGATGCTGCTGGTGCTGGCCGACAACTTCCTGCTGCTGTACGTCGGCTGGGAGGGCGTGGGCCTGGCTTCCTACCTGCTCATCGGGTTCTGGAACCAGGTACCGGAGTACGCCACCGCGGCCAAGAAGGCGTTCGTGGTCAACCGGGTCGGCGACATGGGTCTCGGCCTGGCCATCGGTGCGATGTTCCTGGTGGTGGGTGCCGTCGGCGTCGACGAGGTGCTCGGCGCCGCCGGGACCATGAGCGAGGGCTGGGCCACCTTCATCGGCCTGATGCTGCTGCTGGCCGCGTGCGGCAAGTCCGCCCAGTTCCCGTTGCACTCCTGGCTGGGCGATGCGATGGCGGGCCCCACCCCCGTGTCCGCACTCATCCACGCCGCCACCATGGTGACCGCCGGGGTGTATCTGGTGGTTCGCTCCGGCCCGATCTTCGAGATGGCTCCCACCGCGTCGCTGGCCGTCGTGGTCGTCGGTGCCATCACCCTGACCTACGGGGCGATCGTCGGCACCGCCAAGGACGACATCAAGAAGGCGCTCGCCGCATCGACGATGAGCCAGATCGGCTACATGATGCTGGCCGCCGGGCTCGGCCCGATCGGTTACGCGTACGCCATCTTTCACCTCATCACGCACGGGTTCTTCAAGGCCGGCATGTTCCTGGGTGCCGGGTCGGTCATGCACGGGATGAACGACAGCACCGACATGCGCCGCTACGGCAACCTGTACCGGCACATGCGCACCACCTGGTGGACCTTCGGGGCCGGGTATCTGGCCATCATCGGGTTCCCGTTCCTGTCCGGTTACTTCTCCAAGGACCTCATCATCGAGGCCGCATTCGTCGGTGAGGGCTGGCGGCCGTGGTTCTTCGGTCTGGTCACCGTGCTCGTGGCCGGCCTGACCGCGTACTACATGTCCCGGCTGTTCTTCATGACCTTCCACGGCGAGGAGCGGTTCGCCGAGGACCACCACCCGCACGAGTCGCCGGCGCTGATGACCGCGCCGATGATCGTCCTTGCGGTCGGGTCCGTCGCGTTGGGTGGGCTGCTGAGCTGGCTCGGTTTCACCGGCTGGCTGGAGCCGGTCACCGGACACGCAGAACACCACGATCCGGTACTGCCGATACCGGTCATCATCGGGCTGACGCTGAGCCTGGTGGCGCTCGGCACGTTCATCGCCTACCGGCAGTACTGGGCCGCCACTGTGGCCAGGTATGTGCCGCAGGGCTCGATGCTGGAACAAGCGGCTCGCGCCGACCTGTACCAGGAAGTGGTCAACCGGGCCCTGTTCGAGGAGCCCGGCCGGGCCGTGGCCACCACGTTGTCCGCGGTCGACCGGGCCGGCATCGACGGCGGCTTCACCGGCGGCGGCCGGTTGCTGGCGGCGTTCGGTGAAACGATCCGCAAACTGCAGAACGGTTTCGTTCGCTCCTACGCGGCCACCATGCTGCTGGGCGTGGTCGCCCTCGTCGGCACGATCCTGGTGGTGAACTGATGGATAGCATGGTGTTGACCCTGCTCGGTCTGCTGCCGCTGGTCGGCGGTGCGGTGGTGTTCGCGTTGCCGGACATGGCGGCCCGAGCCACCCGGATCGCCTCGCTGGTATTCGGGCTGGGCACGCTGGCCGCGGTGATCGGGGTGGGGATCGCGTTCGACACCGGCGACGCGGCCTCGTTCCAGTTCGCCGAACAGCGCACCTGGATCCCGCAGCTCGGGGCCTCCTGGGCGTTCGGGCTGGACGGCATCGGGCTGGCGATGATCAGTCTCACCGCGATCGTCACACCGGTGTGCATGCTGGCCGCGTTCCGGGAGTTCACGGACCGCCCGGACAAGATGCAGTTCTTCCTGGCGCTGATGCTGGTGCTCGAGGCGATGGTGCTGTGGGTGTTCATGGCCCGCGACCTGTTCCTGTTCTACGTGCTGTTCGAGGCCATGCTGGTGCCGATGTACTTCATGATCGGGATCACCGGCGGGCCCGCCGCCCGCGCCGCGGGGGTGAAATTCCTGCTGTACAACCTGGCGGGCGGGTTGATCATGCTGGTCGGCGTCATCGGTTCCTACGTGTACGGGCCGGGCGGGGAACAGGGGTTCCTGATCGACAACCTGACCGGGATCGGCTTCGAGTCCCAGACGGTGGAGCGGTTGCTGTTCCTGGCCGTGTTCTTCGCCTTCGCGGTGAAGGCGCCGATGTGGCCGCTGCACGCATGGCTGCCGGACGCCGCCGAGGCATCCACCCCCAGCACCGCGGTCATGATCAGCGCGGTGATGGACAAGGTCGGCACGTTCGGCATGCTGGTGATCTGCCTGCCGCTGTTCCCGAACGCCTCCCAGTGGGCGGCGCCGGCGATCGTCGGGCTGGCGGTGGTCTCGGTACTGCTGCCGGGGCTGATCGCGATCGTGCAACCTGACCTCAAGCGGCTCATCGCCTACACATCGGTGTCGCACTTCGGGTTCATCGTCATGGGCATCTTCGCACTGACCAGCACCGGGCACAGCGGGTCGGTCTTCTACATGGTCAGCCACGCGTTCTCCACCGCCGCGTTGTTCCTGGTGGCCGGCATGTTCATCGCCCGGTACAAGACCTCTCGCATCGATGATTTCGGCGGCATGCAACGCACCCTGCCGTGGCTGACCGGCTCGTTCCTGCTGGCCGGCTTGTCCGCGCTGGCGATGCCGGGCATGTCGTCGTTCGTCGGGGAAATCCTGGTCCTGGTCGGGACGTTCCAGCGGTACCGGGTGGCCGGGATCGTGGCGGTGCTCGGCATCGTGCTGTCGGCGCTGTACATCCTGTACACCTATCAGCGGATGGCCACCGGTCCGGTCCGGTCGCAATTGTCCGGCCGGGCAGACTTGCTGGCGCGGGAACGATGGATCGTCGTTCCGCTGATGAGCCTGATCCTCGCGCTCGGGTTCTTCCCCAAGCCGCTGTTCGATGTGGTCACCCCCGCGGCCGAGCGGACGGTGACCCAGTCCGGTGCCGAGGACCCGGAACCAGTTCTGGAAGTTCTGGAGGGACACCACTGATGTTCACCGCCCCTTCGGTCGATTGGCTGGCTGCCTGGCCGGTTCTTGCGGTGCTGCTGGCCGGGGTGACCGGCATCGTCGTCGAGGCGTTCGCCCCGCGCTGGAGCAGGCGCAGCATCCAGCTCGCGCTGGTGACCGCGGGAGTGGGCATCGCCTTGGTCGGCCTGGTCACCGCCTGGGTCGACGGCGCCGATCGCGTGGTCATTCGCTCCGCCACCCCGGGCGACATCGTTCCGGCGGGCATGCTGATCGACCGCACCACGTTGTTCCTCCAGGGTGCGCTGCTGTTGGTGGGCGCGCTGAGCCTGCTGCTGATCGCCGAACGGGCCGGCGGGCGGCTGAACTCCTTCGCCCCGCAGGCCGCAGCGGTCCCCGGTTCCAGCTACGAGCGGCAGGCGTTCCAGGCCAAGCTGGAACACACCGAGATCTTCCCGCTGGCCATGTTCGCCCTCGGCGGCATGATGGTCTTCGCCTCGGCCGCAGACCTGTTGACGATGTTCGTTGCGCTCGAAGTGTTCTCGCTGCCGCTGTACATCATGTGCGGGCTGGAGCGGCGGCGCCGGCTGCTGTCCCAGGAAGCGGCACTGAAGTACTTCCTACTCGGCGCTTTCTCCTCCGCGGTGTTCCTGTTCGGAGTGGCACTCATCTACGCCGTGACCGGAACCGTGAGCCTGCCGCAGTTGACGCTGCGGCTGGAACAGGCGCGCGGGTTCGACTTCGCCAACACCCTGCCGGTACTGGTGGTCGGGGCGTTGTTCGTGCTGATCGGGTTGTTGTTCAAGGTCGGCGCGGTGCCGTTCCACTCGTGGACCCCGGACGTGTACACCGGGGCGCCGACGCCGATCACCGGGTTCATGGCGGCCGCCACCAAGATGGCCGCTTTCGGTGCGCTGCTGCGGGTGCTGTTCAGCGGGTTGGACGTGCTCAGTGAAATGTGGTCGCCGATGCTGATCGCGGTGGCGGTGCTCACGATGGTGCTGGGGTCCCTGGTGGCCATCGCGCAAACCGACGTCAAGCGGATGCTGGCCTACTCCTCGATCGCGCACGCCGGGTTCATCCTGACCGCCCTGGTGGCGATGCCGGACGACTTGGCATCCCTGCAGCAGGCCCGCTCGAGTGTGTTGTTCTACTTGTTGGCCTACGGCATCACGACGGTCGCGGCTTTCGGGCTGGTGATGATGGTGCGGGAGGTCCGCGAGGACGGCAGCATCGCCGGCGAGGCGAACCTGCTCAGCCAGTGGGCGGGGCTGGGGCGTACGGAACCGGTGTTCGCGGCCGCCTTCACCGTGCTGCTGCTGGCGTTCGCCGGTATCCCCATGACCAGCGGATTCATCGGCAAGTTCGGGGTGTTCCGGGCCGCGGTCGACGGTGGCCATGCCTGGCTGGCACTGCTGGGCGTGTTGTGTAGTGCCGCGGCCGCGTTCTTCTACATCCGCGTCGTGGTCTTGATGTACTTCAGCGATACCAGTGCCCGCCCTGTCACCGTGGCCGTCGGGCCGCTGGCCGCAGCCGCCATCAGCATGGGTGTGGTGGCCACGCTGCTGCTCGGGGTGATTCCAGGCCCGGTTCTGTCATTGACGGACGCACTGGTCGTGGCCGGCCCGTGACAGCCGACGGCGACGAGCTGGCAGGCCGCGTGCAGCAGCGCCTCGTCGAGGTAGAAAACGAACTGCACGGGGTGGCGCTTCGTACCCGGTCGCTGTACGACGACGAACGGGCCCTGCGGTACCTGGACGTCGTGGACGAGGCATCGGCGCATCTGATCGATGCCGGCGGAAAACGGCTGCGGCCGGTGCTGACCCTCGTGGCCTCGCACCTGGGTGACCCGGAGGGGCCCGAGGTGGTGCAGGCCGCGCTGGCGGTCGAGCTGACGCACTTGGCCAGCCTCTACCACGACGACGTGATGGATTCTGCGGATACCCGCCGCGGTGTGCCCGCCGCGCACGCCGTGTGGGGCAACACGGTGGCGATCCTGGTGGGTGACCTGCTGTTCGCCCGCGCCTCTGGGGTGGTGGCGCAGCTGGGCCCGCAGGCGGTCGCCATTCAAGCCGAAACGTTCGAAAGGTTGTGCCTGGGCCAACTGGCCGAGACGGTGGGCCCCCGGGGTGGCGACCCGGTGCAGCACTACTTGCGGGTGCTGGCCGACAAGACCGGTGCCCTCATCGCCACCTGCGGGCAGTACGGGACGATGTTCGCCGGGTGCGACGCAGCGACCGTCGAGGTGCTGCGCCGGTACGGGGAGAAGGTCGGCATCGCCTTTCAGCTGGCCGATGACGTGCTCGACCTGTCCGAGGACGACGTGACGGGCAAGAACGCCGGAACTGACCTGCGTGAGCACGTGCCGACGATGCCGGCGTTGATCGCCCGGCAGGCCGCGGCCGAGGGCGACCGGGACGCGGCGACGCTGGTCCAGCTGATCGATGGTGACCTGTCCGACGACGCCGACCTGGGCCGAGCCGTCGCGGGATTGCGGGACTCGGCCGCCGCTGAGCAGACGTTGTCGATGGCGCGGTCGTGGGCTGCGGACGCGGTCGCTGTTCTCGACCAGCTGCCACCCAGCGCGGTGCGAACCGCACTGGCCGACTTCGCCGACAGTACGGTGAATCGCACCGCGTGACGGGCAGGGTTGCGGGTCGGCCGGATTCTCGCAGGGGGTGGACTCAGGTTTCGTGGCCGGCGCCTGGCAGGCCGGTTCCCAGCCCGGTGCGCCGCCGGGTACCCCACAGGCTGCGAATCGTGTCCATCCCCAGCAGGCACACCGCTACCCAGACGAACCCGAAAGCGACCCACCGCCCCTGGCTCATCCGCTCGCCCTGCACCGCGACGCCGATCAGGAACTGCATTGTCGGGGCGATGTATTGCAGCAGCCCCAGCATCGACAACGGGATCCGGCGGGCCGCCGCCGCGAACAGCACCAACGGTGTCACGGTGATGATGCCGGCGGCGGCCATGGCCAGCAGGTGGGCCGTCTCCACCCCGAGCGGTGCGGGACCGGCGGCGCTGTGGTTCCACAGCGACCCCTGACCGCGCGCCTGCAACGACACCAGGACCAGCACGGCGAACGGGGCGAGAACCGTTGTCTCCACGGTCAACCCGGACAAGGCGTCGACCCCGCGGCCGATGGATTTCTTCACCAACCCATACGTGGCGAACGTCGTCGCGAGCGTCAGCGCGATCCACGGTGGCCGGCCGAAAGCGACGGCCATGGTGGCCACGGCCAGCATCCCCACGGCGACTGCCGCCCACTGCAGCGGCCGCAATCGTTCCCGCAGTACCACGACCCCGAGGAACACCGTCATGAGTGGGTTGATGTAGTACCCGAAGGCTGCCTGTGCCACGTTGGCCGAGTTGACCGCATACACGTAGGTTCCCCAGTTGACCGCTACCAGCGCCGCGGCACCGGCCAGCACGAAGTACGCCCGCGAACCGATGAGCAGCCGGCGGGCGCGGCGCATGGCCACCACCAGTAGGAGGCACAGCACCGCCGACCACAGCACCCGGTGTGCCAGGATCTCAACGGCGCCTGCCGGTCTCAGCAGCGGGAAGTACAGCGGCAATACGCCCCACAGCCCGTAGGCGCCTACCCCGAACAGCAGACCCTGACGATGCCCCACCCCGGCTTCCGCGGAACGGGGGTGGGTCACCGGCACAGTGTAGTCACCCGCAGAGTGTCGTCACCGGCAGAGTGCAAAGGTGCGGTGCGGGATGGGCTGGGCCGCGTGGACGTGCACTGCGTGGAGGTGTGCCGGCCCCGGCTACAGGTGCTTGACCGCCTCCCGCCGGGACAACGCCGACAACCCTGCGGCGTGAGTGGCGACGAACGTGCGGACCCAGTCCGGGTCGGTGCGGGCGTATTGGCGCAACGCCCACCCGATCGCCTTGCGAATGAAGAACTCCGAGCCGTACCGGGTGCCTTCGAGGTTGGCCCGGATGACCTGCGTCAGCAGGTCCGTGTCGGTGCGATCGCCCGCCTTCAGCTGGGCGATGATCGCGGTGCGCCGCAGCCACAGGTCGTCGGCGTTCGCCCATGCGTGCATCCGCTCGCCCTCGGTGCCGGGGGAGTCCAGCAGGATCGGGCCGACGAGCGAGGACGCCACCGGGTCGGCCAGATCCCACCAGGCGCCGGCTCGGACCAAGTGCTCGTACAGCGGCATCGTGTCCGCGTCCTGCCACGGGCGGTAGGTGCGGTACCCGGCCACCTCGATGGCAGCGTACCGCTCCTCGCGGAAGGCCGCATCGTCCCACAACGTGCGCACCGCCTGTTCCCAGTCGGCTCGATCGGTGATCGGGTCCGCGCCCAGCATCGGCCGCACGATGCGCCGCAGGTCGGACATCCGCAGCCCGTGGCAGGGCATCGCCGATTTCAGGTAAGCCTGCATCGGTGCCGCGTTCGCCGGGCACCCGGCCTCGGCAAGGCCGGTGCGTATCCGCGTGGGCAGGATCACCGCAGCAGCGTACTCGGCCGGCACGAGTGCCCCGGGGTGCCTACTCGATGACGTTAGGCTCGCCGTATGGCAGCGCCACCGACCCATGCCGAGTCACCGCGGACCGGGCAGGACCACACTCAGATGCCGCCACGTTCGACTCCCACGTCCATCGCTCTCGGCATCATTTCTGATATTTCGGACACGGTGAACGGGGTGCTCGCCGATCAGCTACGGGAACGCCGGGACTGGTCCGAACAGATCATCGGCTACACCGGGTACGGGGGGAAAGGCTGGGTGCGGGTCATGGCCCGCGTGCTGCTCGGCCGCCCGGAGGACGCCGTACGCAAACCGCCTGAGCTGGTGCGCGGCTGGCGGTCCTTTCTCACCATCCAGATCCCGCAGCAGCGGGTCACGGTCACCGTCGGCAGCCATCGGCACACGGTGCTTACCGACGGGTCGGGGTTGATCGATGTCGTGCTCACCGGTGACCTGCCGTCCGGGTGGCAGCAGATCACTCTGGAAACCTCCGACTCGGAACGGGTCACGGCGCCGGTCAACATCATCGACCCTTCGGTGCGGGTCGGCCTGGTCAGCGACGTCGACGACACCGTCATGGTGACCGCGCTGCCGCGGGCCGCGCTCGCGGCCTGGAACACGTTCGTCTTGGCCGAGAACGCCCGTCGTTCCGTGCCCGGCATGGCCGTGCTCTACGAACGATGGGTACGCACCCATCCGGGGTCCCCGGTGATCTACCTGTCCACTGGCGCCTGGAACGTCGCCCCCACGCTGACCCGTTTCCTGGACCGGCACCTGTTTCCGCGCGGCCCACTGCTGCTGACCGACTGGGGACCCACCCGGGAACGCTGGTTCCGCTCCGGCAACGCGCACAAGCGCACTCAACTGCGTCGGCTGGCCAGGGAGTTCCCGGACATCACGTGGGTGCTGGTCGGTGACGACGGGCAGCATGATCCGGACATCTACGCCGAGTTCGCGCAGACCCACCCGGAGCACGTCGCTGCGGTGGCCATTCGCCACCTCTCGCCGACCGAGCACGTGCTGGCGGGCGGCTTGACCGTGCCGGTGGAGTCGATGGATCAGGCAAGGGACGTCCCGGGAACCCCGTGGGTGTCCGCCCCGCACGGTGCCGGCCTGGCGCGGCTGCTCGAAACGGAGGGCTTGCTGTGACCGGCCGAGCGAGTGAGGCCGGCGGAGTGCTGTCGTGACGACGCGCCACCACGACCGGATCATCATCGGATCCGGGCGCTGGTCACCGAGGAACTGGGCGGCCTGGACATCGTCATGATCGAGCGCAGCGCGTTCGGTGGAGCCTGCCTGAACGTCGGCTGCATCCCCACCAAGATGCTCGTGCGCCCGGCGGATGTGGTCAGCGCAGCGCTGGATTCCCAGCGGCTGGGCGTCCACGCACAACCGTTGCGGGTCGACTGGCCGCAGATGCGGGAGCGGGTCTTCGCCCACCGCATCGACCCGATCGCGGCGGCCGGCAGGAAGTACCGGCAGCAGACGACGACCCTGTACGAGGCGACCGCCCACTTCGTCGGCCCGCGCACGCTTGCGCTGCAGGCGGCTGGCGCATCGCCGGTGCCGAAGCAGGTCACTGCCGACCGCATCGTCATTGCCACCGGGTCCCGCCATGCCTGCTGGACCTACCGGGCCTGGACGCGGTGGACCCCTCGCGAGGAGTCCACACCTCCGACACCATCATGCGGGTAGACGAACTGCCCGACCGGGTAGCCATCATCGGCGGCGGCACCGTCAGCTGCGAAATGGCCCACGTGCTCACCTCTTTCGGATCCTCGGTCACCGTCGTCGTTCGCGGCCCCGCAGTGCTGCGGGAGGCCGAGCAGGCCGTGTCCCAGGAATCGACCCAGCGGCTGTCGCAGCGGACCGACCTACGGTTGAACACTCGAGTGCGGGCCGCGCGCCGGGACGGGACCACGTGGCCAATGCCGAGGCGCGCACCGGCGCGCACCACCTTGCCCATCCGGGCAGCGGTGCACTACTGGCGGCGCATTGCGTCGGCCACGAAGCCAGCCTGCTGCTCCAGCCACTGTTGAGCATGGCTGCGGCCGGGATGGGCGGGCGGAGTGCGGCCAGGGCTCAATACTGGCCACATCCGGCCTTGTCCGAGGTGGTGGAGAATGCGCTACTCAAGTTGCCGTGATCGCTATCCGTAGTCAACAGGCACGCTGACCGGGCGAAACGCACTAGTTGGCCTTCAGCCCTTTCTTCGGACACCCGACACCATTTCCGTGAAGACCGTGCAACACAACGCGGGACCGGTGGGTGTATTCCTGCCTGCTGTTGCCGCCGTTGTCGTCCTCGCCGGTGGCCCGGGCACCACGACTTGGGCGGTGCCGCTGATGTTGGTGTGCGTCGTGGCCGCGACAGTCGCGGTCGTGCTGGCCCAGCGGCAGGACCGCGAGGTCGCCGGACGAGCCTGGTTGGCCGTTTCGGCAGCGACCAGCGCCAGCATGTTCCTGCTGAACGTGCTCATCGGTCATCGCCCGGACGCCGGCCCGCGCCTGCTGTGGCTGGGTGGTGCGGCGCTGTGCGGCGCGGCTTTGGTCCGCGGCCTGCACCAGGTGGCCACGTTCAGCCGGCCGGCGTTGGAGCTGGCCCGCGCCGCGGTGGAAGGCTTACTGGTTGCCTGCCTGCTGGTGATGGGCCTGTACGCATGGGTTTTCCACGAGGCTGCCAGCCATGCCATGCACACACGGGATCTGACCACCATCTCGGTCAGCAGCATCGTGCTCTCGCTGTTGACGATCGTGGCCAGCAGCGAACGCAACCTGCGGCTGCGGCTGGCGTTCTTGGTCGCCATCGCCATGGGGCTGGCCGACATCGCTCGCGTCTATCTCGAACTGACCGGGAACACCATGTGGCCGCTGCTGGTCGTTCACGGGCTGCTGGCAACCGGGTGCTTCTGGGCGCTGGGCACTTACCGCATCAGCAGGCCGGATCCCGAACAGGTCGCCTACAGTCGGCAACGGATCATCCCCGGCACCTTGATCATGGCCTTGATCGGACTGAATCTGGCTGCGCTGAGCGTGTTCCGGGGGATGGGCGGGCTGCACTGGGCGCTGATCGCGTGCATCGTCATGCTGCTGTGGGCGCGGGAGGTGATCCGGTCCCGGCAGGTAGCGCTGAACTCGCGCATCATCACCAGAGAAGCCAACTCCGATGCGCTGACCGGGGTAGGCAACCGTCGAGCGCTGAAGAGATACCTGTCCGGGCTGGCGACGGGCCGGCGTACCGAAGTCACCGCGATCAGCCTGGACCTGAACGGCTTCAAGGGCGTCAACGATCTGCTGGGTGCCGCCACCGGTGACGAGTTGCTGATCGCGGTCGCCCACCATCTGTGCGGCGCGGTCGAATCTCTTCCGGGGAACGTATTCCGCCTCAGCGGCAACGAGTTTCTCATTATCACCACCGCCGCCGAGGCCGATGCCGCCGCGTTCGCGAACCGGCTACCGGGCATGGTGCGGACCGCCGCGGTGACCGTGCCCGGTGTCGAACGAGTCGTCCTGGGGTGCAGTGTGGGCCTGGAACACAGCATCGACCCGGACGGGCTGACGGAGGAAGCGCTGGCGCAGGCCGTGGCCCGGTCCGGGCTGGCGATGCGCGCGGCCAAGGCGGACGGGCGAAACAAAGTGCTCAGCTTCGATACCCAACTGGACTCCCGCAACCAGCGCCGGTTGGCCGTGGAGGCGAGGCTGCGTGATCTGCTGGACGGTGGCGGCAGTGTCCAGGTGCACTACCAGCCGGTCATGGGGATGGCGACCGGGCGGATGGTCGGAGCGGAAGCACTGGCCCGGTGGACCGACCCGGAGCTCGGTTCGGTGCCGCCGTTCGAGTTCATCGAGGTGGCCGAGGCGACCGGGCTGATCGAAACCCTGGGCGGGCGCATTCTGCAGACCGCGCTGACCGAGCTGCAGGAAGCCGGTTTCTTCGAGCGCGGCCTGCGGGTCTCGATCAACGTGTCCACCCTGCAGCTTCGGGTCGCCGGCTTCGCCGGCCAGCTGCTGGACCTGCTGCGGCAGATGCAGATCGACCCGGCCCAGGTGGTCATCGAGGTCACCGAGTCCGTTTTCCTCTCACCGCACGACGTCGCCGGGCAGACATTGGCCGACATTCAGCGCGCCGGGGTCGGTGTCGCCGTCGACGACTTCGGCACCGGCTACTCCTCGCTGGGCTACCTGCACCGGTTGCCGGTGACGTCGCTGAAGATCGACCGGCTCTTGGCCGCCACCCTGGTGGACCTGCGCACCCAGTCGATCGTGCGTGGCGTGGTGGAGATGACCAAGGGCCTGGGACTGGACCTGGTCCTGGAAGGCGTCGAGTCCGCGGACCAAGAGACCCACGCGCAGCGGCTCGGCGTCGGCTACGCACAAGGATGGTTGTACGCCAAGGCTGTTCCGGTCAGTGAACTGATCACGCTAGCCGATCAGCTGACCTTCCGCGCCGACCAGGTGCCGATGCCGGTGGGCAACACCGCCCCGCTGGCCTGAACCAGTTTTTCCTCACGTCGCCACGATCGGCTCCTCGTGCCCGGCCCGGGTTCCGGCACCGGCCCGTGTCCCATGCCTGATCTGCATCTTTTGGCCGGCCGGCGAGTGCACATGTTCCGTTCCACACCACTTCGTGCAACTATGCCTCACCATGGTGGTGCCCCACCCGGCAGATGACGGAGGAACGGATGCGGTCGATGTGGAACGGTACGACCTCCTTCGGGTTGGTCCGGGTGCCGGTCACGATGCACACCGCCACCGGGTCCGGGGGCGTCTCCTTCCATCAGGAGCACCGCGGAGCCGGTGGGCGGATCGGATGCCAGCGGATGGGTGCCGTGCGCGGGCGGGCGACTGAGGTTGCGCTGTCCGGCGCGGACGGGCACGACGAGGCCGTCCTGGACCTGCGTTCCGCGTTGCAGCAGTCGGTCGCGGCGGCCACCAAGCGGTCTGCCGCCCGCAAGAGCCCCCGAGCCGGATGAACCCGGCCGATGATCCCGGTGACTGGGACGAGCAACGGGCAACCCTGTGGACGCAGTACAACGCCGACCGCGCCGAGCACGTTGTGCGGCCGCTGCTGGCCGACGTGCTCGAGCACGCCGGTCCGGGTGCCGGCAGACTGGCGATCGACCTGGGCGCCGGCGCCGGGGTGGAGTCGCACGCCATGCTCGCCGCCGGCTGGCGCGTGCTCGCGGTGGACGGTGATCCCACCACCGCGCCGCGTATCCGGCAGCGGTGCGCCGGGTCCGTGGACCGGCTGCAGGTGCAGACCCGGTTGTTCCGCGACGTCACCGAGCTTCCCGCGGCGGACCTCGTGTATTCAGGCTATGCGTTGCCGTACGCGACGCCCGACGTTTTTCCCACGGTCTGGCGGGCGATCCGCGACGCCCTGAAACCGGGCGCCTGGCTGGCCGTTCACCTGTTCGGTGAGCGCGACTCGATGCGAGCCGACGGCGAGCCTGCCACCTTCCTGACCCGGGAGCAGGCCGAGGCCCTGCTGAGCGGCCTGCGCGTGGTCACCATGCAGGAGGAGGACGCGCAGGGGCAGTCCTTCCGCGGGCCCAAGCACTGGCATGTGTTTCACGTCATTGCCCGCAACAGCCCCGCGGCCTGATTGCTGGTGATCCAGCAGATCAGGCCGCAGGGCTGTTGCGGGTTGGTGTGGGACGGGTCAGAGCCGGAAGCCACCGTCCACGTACAGGGTTTCGCCGGTCATGAAGCCGGCATCCGGGCTGACCACCATCGCGACGGCGTTGGCGATATCCTCCGGCATGCCGACGCGGCCCAGCGGGGTCTTCTTGGCCAGGTCACCGAAGAATTTCTCGGGATCCAGCCCGAGTCGTTCGGCGACGGCCTCGGTCATCGGGGTGCGGATGTAGCCGGGCGCGATGCAATTCACCGTGATGCCTTTGGCGCCCAGCTCCATGGCCAAGGTGCGGGTGAACGCCTGCAGGCCCATCTTGGCGGTGGCGTAGTTGGCCTGGCCCTTCATACCGAGCGCGTTGATGCTGGAGATATTGATCAACCGTCCCCAGCCCTGGCTGACCATGGACGCCTGGGCGGCCTTGGACACCAGGAACGCGCCGCGCAGGTGTACCCGCATCACAGTGTCCCAGTCGTCTTCCGACATCTTGTACAACATGTTGTCCCGGGTGACGCCGGCGTTGTTGACCGCTACTCCGATGGGGCCGAGTTCCTTGTTCACCAATTCGACCGCGCCGTTGACGCTGTCGGCATCGGCCACGTCGCACGCGACGCCCATGACCTTTGCGTTCGGGGTTTCCGCCTGGATCTGGGCAGCGGCCGCTTCGGCTGCCTCGGCGTTCAGATCTACCAGTGCAACATTGAGGCCGTCATGGGCCAGCCGGGCGCCAGCTGCAGAACCGATGCCGCCCCCGCCGCCGGTGATGAATGCGACCTTGGTTGTATCAGACACAAGAATCTCCTTCGACTCACTTGGTAGTTGCCGTCTCCGTGTTTGAGACGAGGTAGCGCCCACAGTACTCGATGCAATGACTCCTGATGCCGAACCGTTGGTGAGAAGTTTGTGAGACTTCTCGCCTCGGCCTGCTTACGCCTGGCATGCCTCCATCGCCGCCTGCACGGTGTTTTGTTACCGGCCGTGCATTTTCTTTACTTGGCAGTCAATGGGATTCAGCGACCCCGACAGTGATGCGCACGCGGCGCGGACCGGTTCGCGGCCGTGCCGTGCTGACCGATGGTGCTGAGGCGGCCGCCGGCGCGGAAAGCGAGAAGATTCAGTCACCCGGTGTTGGTGGGCCCAGGGCCGCAGGAGCCACGGTCGGCATCAACGCAACGTGTCGGGTCTGGTGTGAGAAACGTGTCGGGCCTGGGGTGAAATCCGTGTCTCACCCCCTGGCGCGTCATGCGCCGGTTCGGCGGCTGGCGCCCACGTTGAGACACTGTGACGGTGCCACCTAGCCCGGAAGAGATCCTCGACGCGCTTGATCCGGAGCAGCGGGCGGTCGCGCAGAATCTCACCGGGCCGATGTGTGTGCTGGCCGGGGCCGGCACCGGCAAGACGCGGGCCATCACTCATCGCATCGCCTACGGTGTACGGACCGGTCTGTACCGCCCACAGCAGGTGCTTGCGGTGACCTTCACCGCGCGGGCGGCGGGGGAGATGCGCACCCGGCTCAGTCAGCTGGGGGCCGACGGGGTACAGGCGCGCACATTCCACGCCGCCGCACTGCGGCAGTTGCAGTATTTCTGGCCGCGGGTCGTGGGTGGGTCGGTGCCCGCGCTGCTGGAACACAAGGCACGGCTGGTCGGGCGGGCCGCGGCCGTCCAGCAGCTTTCCGTGGACCGAGCCACCGTGCGGGACCTCTCGGCGGAAATCGAGTGGTCGAAGGTGAATATGCTGACCGCCGAGCAGTACCCGGTGGAGATGGCCCGCCGCAAGCGTCGCGGCCCGGCCGGGCTGCCACCGCGGGCCGTGGCCGCGGTGATCGGCGCCTACGAACGCATCAAACAGGCCGAGTCGGCAATCGATTTCGAGGACATCCTGCTGCTGCTCGTCGGCATTCTGCAGGAGGCTCCCGAGGTCGCCGCCGCCGTGCACGAGCAGTACCGGCACTTCGTGGTGGACGAGTACCAGGACGTCTCGCCGGTGCAGCAACGGTTGTTGGACGAATGGGTGGGCCGCCGCGACGACGTCTGCGTGGTGGGCGACGCAAGCCAGACGATCTACTCCTTCGCCGGTGCGAGCCCGGACTACCTGTTGCGTTTCCCCCGGCGGTATCCGGGCGCGCAGGTGGTCGAATTGGTCCGCGACTACCGCTCCACCCCGCAGATCGTGCAGCTGGCCAACTCGATCCTGGCCGGCCGCCCCGGGCGGGTCGAGTTGGTGTCCCAGTGTGCGAGCGGGCCGCAGCCGCGGCTGAGCGAGTACGCCGACGACGCCGAGGAAGCACACGAGGTGGCCCGGGCGATCCGCGCCGCCGTCGATGCCGGTACCCCGCCGTCGCAGATCGCCGTGCTCTACCGCACCAACGGGCAGTCGGAACCCTTCGAGCAGGCGCTGACCGAGGCGAACGTGCCGTTCGTGCTGCGTGGTGGAGAGCGGTTCTTCGCCCGCCCCGAGGTTCGTCAGGCGATGGTGTTGCTGCGCGGGTCGGTCAGCAGCGCGGACCCTGGCGCGCCCCTGGGTGAGCTGGTCCGCGACATCTTGGCCTCCGTGGGCTGGAGCGAGCAGGCCCCACAGACCACCGGCGCGGTCCGCGACCGGTGGGAATCGCTGCAGGCCATCGTCACGTTGGCGGACGACCTGTGCCGCCCGGCCGCCGGTGAGCGGGAACCGGTAGATGAGCGGGAACCGGCAGATGAGCGGGAGCCTGGAACGGAAGGGGAAGCGGATCTGGGCACGCTGGTGGCCGAGCTGGAGCGCCGGGCCACGATTCAGTACGCGCCCACCGGTGCCGGGGTCACACTGTCCACGCTGCACGCGGCCAAGGGCCTGGAATGGGGCATGGTGGCCATGGTCGGGCTCAGCGAGGGGCTCCTGCCGATCAGCTACGCCGACACCCCCCAAGCGGTGGAGGAAGAGCGCCGGTTGTTCTACGTCGGTGTCACCCGGGCCAAGTCGCAACTGCTGTTGTCGTTCGCGGCCGCCAGGGCCGCCGGGGGCCGTTCCGTGCGATCCCGCTCACGATTCCTGACCGGCATCGGCGAGCCGGTTCGCCGCCGCGCCCGGGGGCCCGCCGCGGCCAAATCCGGCAAGGGCACCCTGCATCGGCGGTGCCGGTCCTGCGGAGCGGATCTGAACACCGCCGCTGCCCGCAAGACCGGCCGGTGCCGGGACTGCCCGCCGCCCTACGACGCCGCCCTGTTCGAGGAATTGCGGTCCTGGCGTAAACGCACCGCCGAGGAGGCCGGTATGCCGGCCTTCGTCGTGTTCACCGATTCCACCCTGGAGCTCATCGCCGAACACCGCCCGGGCGACGTCGCCGGCCTGAGCCGGATCAGCGGCGTCGGCCCGGCCAAGCTGAACCGGTACGGGGACGGGATCCTCACCGTGATCCGGCAGTGGGAGGCAGCTCACTGCTGAGTCAGCGCACCGCTGGCCGGCCGCGGCCGGGAAACGTTGTAGTGCAGGCGTTCCTGTCAGATTCACGACGAAGAGAGCCAGCCCCGGCGATAGCCTGCGGCGCTGGAGTGAAAAATCGCTTGCCCGCTCGATGCGCGCTGCCTACCCTTGCACGGTGTGTGCGCTGGTCTGCACGCGACGTCACGGATTGAAGGAGGCCACGATGTTCCTCGCCGCTCCCACTACCGCGGGTGCCCGGTTCGAGTCCACGGCTGCCCTCATTGTCGTCGCGGCACCAGCCCGCAAGATTCCCGGCGCGTTCGAGGCGTGCTCCGCAGGCACGGTGCGCCTGACCCGGCCCGGCTGGCCGACCAGCCAGGGACCGGATGGCACCGGCCAGCGCGGCACCGGTCGGCGTGGCACTGGCCTACACGGCACTGGCCTGCGTGGCACCGGTTCATGTGGTGCTGGCCGCAGCCCGGCGGACCGGCTTCGGCGAACCATCTGACGTCGACGCCGGTGGCGCGTCGGCGCCGCTGATCCCGGGCATAGGAAGCCGCGGACCGTCAGGCACGCGGCCTCCTGGGTTGCCGCCCGGGCGCCCCCGAGCACGCATGCACGAAACCCGTTCTCGCGTGACCGCTTTGCGCACAGCCAACAGTGCGCTGACCAATTCTTCAGGTTTCCTGCGGCCACAAGCCGCTCAATCAGGAGGTACCCATGCAGCTCACCGATCTGCTGGATCGCGCCGGCACGGTGACCACTGCCGGCGCTGTGTTCGATCTGCCTTGTCAGGAACCAGGTATGGCCGACCTGTGGTTCGCCGAGGCTCCGGCCGACCTTGAACTCGCCAAGATGCTGTGCCTGGACTGCCCGGTCCGCGAACAGTGCCTGGCCGGCGCCTTGCGCCGGGCCGAGCCCTGGGGGGTGTGGGGTGGCCAGTTGTTCGAGGGTGGACAGGTCATCGCCCGCAAACGGCCGCGCGGGCGGCCGCGCAAGTATGCCGCTTGAGTGCGGCCGGCCCGGTTGCGCGCTGCGGCCGGTGGTCGAACGCGTATCCTCGGTCGGGTGCCTGTAGATTTCCCGACCGAGATACGCGACCTCCGCCAGATGCTCGAGTCGATCATCGCCGTCAGTGACCTGCCGGGGTTGCGCGCACGCATCGGTGAGTTGTCCGAGCAAGCCGCCGCCGCCGACCTGTGGGACGACCCGGAGAACGCGCAGCGGGTCACCAGCAAGCTGTCCCACGCCCAGGCCGAGGTGGAGCGGCTGGACACGGTGAGCGCACGGGTGGAGGACCTCGAGGTGCTCGTCGAACTGGCCGAGGAGGACCCGGACAGCCCCGACGGCCGGGCAGCGCTGGCCGACGCCGAAACCGAGCTGTCCGCGCTGCGAACGGTTCTGGAGGAACTCGAGGTCCGTACCCTCTTGTCCGGGGAATATGACGCCCGGGAGGCGCTGGTCACCATCCGGTCCGAGGCCGGCGGCATCGACGCGGCCGACTTCGCGGAGATGCTGTTGCGGATGTACCTGCGCTGGGCCGAACGGCACGAGTACCCGACCCAGGTCTACGACACCTCCTACGCCGAGGAGGCCGGCATCAAGTCGGCCACGTTCAAGGTGTCCGCCCCGTACGCCTACGGGACGTTGTCGGTGGAGCAGGGCACGCATCGGCTGGTGCGGATCTCCCCGTTCGACAACCAGGGACGCCGGCAGACCTCGTTCGCCGGCGTCGAGGTGATGCCGGACGTGGAAGAGACCGACCACATCGACATCCCCGAGTCCGATCTGCGGGTGGACGTGTTCCGCAGTTCCGGCCCGGGCGGGCAGTCGGTGAACACCACCGACTCGGCGGTACGGCTGACCCACCTACCCACGGGGCTGGTGGTCTCCTGCCAGAACGAGAAGTCCCAGTTGCAGAACAAGGCCGCGGCGATGCGGGTGCTGCAGGCCAAGCTGCTGGAACGGGCCCGGCAGGAACGGCAGGCCGAGCTGGACGCGCTCAAAGGCACCGACTCCGGATCGTGGGGCAACCAGATGCGTTCCTACGTGCTGCACCCGTACCAGATGGTCAAGGACCTGCGCACCGAGCACGAGGTGGGCAACCCGGCGGCGGTCTTCGACGGTGACATCGACGCGTTCTTGGAGTCCGGCATCCGCTGGCGGCGGACCGCAGAACGGCAAAACGCCTGACTCGGTTGCCACAAACCGGGTTGATTTGCCGGGCTCGGGCGGGTTTGAGGCTTACCCTGGCGGAGTAAGAGTAAACCGTTCCCCAGCGATCAGGTGATGCACGCGTGATCTTGTTCGACGAGGTGACCAAGAGCTTCCCGAACACCTCCCGGCCCGCCGTGGACGCGGTCAGCCTCAACATCCAACGCGGCGAATTCGTGTTCCTGGTCGGGCCGTCCGGTTCCGGCAAGTCGACGATGCTGCGTTTGGTACTGCGCGAAGACACCGCCACCAGTGGCCGGGTCATGGTCGCCGGGCGGGACGTGGGCAAGCTGTCCTCGTGGAAGGTTCCGTACCTGCGCCGGCAGATGGGCGTGGTGTTCCAGGACTTCCGGCTGCTCACCAACAAGACCGTGTTCGAGAACGTCGCGTTCGCGTTGCAGGTGTTGGGCAAGTCCAACGCCGACACGGCCAGGGAGGCAACCCGTAGCCTGAAGATGGTGGGCTTGGACGGCAAAGAAGACCGGATGCCGCACGAGCTGTCCGGTGGTGAGCAGCAACGGGTCGCGGTCGCCCGGGCGGTGGTGAACCGGCCGGCGATCCTGCTGGCCGACGAGCCGACGGGCAACCTGGATCCGGGGTCGACGATGGGTGTGGTGCGGTTGCTGGAGCGCATCGGCCAGGCAGGGACCACCGTCGTCATGGCCACCCACAACGACGAGATCGTCAATACCCTGTGCAAACGGGTGGTGGAACTGGACGACGGGCGCGTCGTCCGCGACGAGCAAGGTGGGCAGTACTTCCCGGACGCGGACTCCCCGGCGGTGCCGGATTCGGCTCATGCTCGGGCGGGCTCGAAGCGGATCGAGGTGTCACGTCCAGCCGCGGAACCTGCGCCGGCCGAACCGGAGCCGACTGAGCCGCAGCCCGCTGAACCGCAGCCGGCCGAACGTGCCAGGACCGGGGCGAAGCCGGCTGCGGCCGGGGTGCCGGGACCTCCTCGCCCGATCGAGCCGGCCGGTAAGCGCACCGCGTGGTCTCGTCGTAAGCAGACCCAGCAGGGCACGGCAAAGCAGGCTGCGGCCAAGCAAACGCCCGCCCGGAAACCGGAAGGCCCCTCGGCATGAGAGCAAGATTCGTTCTCCGGGAGATCTGGGTTGCCCTACGTCGCAATCTGGGCATGGCCGTGTCGGTGTTGTTGGTGACGTTCGTCTCTTTGATGTTCGTCGGTGCAGCCGCCCTGCTTCAGATGCAGGTCTCGCAGATCAAGACGTACTGGTATGACCGGGTTCAGGTGTCGATCTTTCTGTGCACCGAATCCAGCGAACAGCCCAATTGCGGCGCCGGTGGGCAGGGTGTCACTGCGGAACAGAAACGTGCCATCGAAGCGGAGCTGACCAGCGGCCCGACGTCTCGTTATGTGGATGAGGTGTTCTACGAGTCCTCCGAGCAAGCCTACGCATTGTTCATCGAGCAGTTCGAGGGTTCCGCCGTTGAAGGAAACCTGACCCCGGAGCAGATGCCGGAGTCCTACCGGGTGAAGCTGAAAGACCCGGACCAGTACCTGGTGGTCAGCCAGGCGGTGCGGAACATGCAGGGGGTGGACCAGGTTCAGGATCAGTCCAGTTTGCTGAACCGGCTCTTCGGGCTACTGAACGGGTTGACCGCGATCGCCGTGGTTCTCGGTTTGGTGATGCTGGCGGCGGCGCTGCTGCTCATCGGCACCACGGTGCGGCTGATTGCCGCCAGCCGGCGGCGTGAGGTGGAGATCATGCGCCTGGTGGGGGCATCCAGGCTGCTCATCCAGTTGCCCTTTCTCCTTGAAGTAACGCTGATTTCGGTGCTGGGTGCCGTGCTGGCCAGCGGTATCCTCTGGGGCTTACTGCAATTCGGCGTGGACGGTTACTTAGCGCAACAATTGCGGGTCATTGATTACATTTCAGCCGACGCGATGGTGTTGGTCGCGCCAGGGCTGCTCGGGCTTGCTATTGTCATCGGCGTCGCCTCGTCGCTGGTGACCACGCACTGGCATTTGCGAGTGTGAGCCGGGAGGAGTAGCCCACCGTCATGGACCGCACACCATCGGGTAAAACGGCGACCCTGACTCGCCGGGGCGTGTTGTTCTTCGCGATGACCGCGACGTTGGCGGCATCGGTTCCTGTCCCGGTGCGCGCGGACAATCTCGATGAAGAGAAGAAGCGCGTCGACGATGCGGTCGACGTCATCCAGGAGCAGCTGGCCGGCACCTCCGCCGAGTTGCAGCGCAGCTACCAGCAACTGGCCGCCGCGCAGCAGGAGCTGTCCGTAGCGCAGGGCAAGCTAGCGGCGGCGCAGGCGAAAGAAGCCGAAGCAGCCCGCAAGGACGCCGAACTGGCCACCAGGCTGAAGGCTGCCGAGCGGGCCGAAGCCGACGCCCAGGCCGAGCTGGCCGAGGGACAACGCGCCATCGAAGAGACCGAGGAGGCGATGGGCGAGTTCGCCGCCCGCGTCTACCGGGACAGCGGGATATCCCCGCAGCTGACCCTGTTGCTGGGCTCGAAGAGTCCCGACGATTTCGCCAACCGCAGCGCGATGGTCGACTACGTCCTGCGCCAGCAGGGCGGCTCGATGCGCCGGCTGGAGGAGCAGCGGGCCGGGATGGCCACGGTCCAGGACCGGCTGGTCAGCGTGCGCGAACAGATCACCGAGCTGAAACGGCTGGCCGCGGAGAACCTGGAGCGGGCCAAAGCGGCTCGGGCCGAGGCGGCCCGCCAAGAACAGGCAGTGCAGCGCGCCGTCGATGCGCGCAAGGCCGCGGCCGCGAAGATCCAGAGCCGCAAGTCCGAGGAAGACGCGCGGCTGGCCGAACTGCAGTCCGAGCAGAACAAGCTGGCCGCCGAGCTGCGCCGCCGCGCCGAGAAGGCGCGTCCTCGCAAGGGCGGCAGCCCGGGGCGGACAGGCCCTACCGGTGGCCTGCTGAACAACCCGGTGCCGGGTTCGCCGATGACATCGCGGTTCGGCATGCGCATGCACCCGATCTACCACTATCCGCGCATGCACTCCGGGCTGGACTTCGGTGCCGGCTGCGGCACCCCGGTGTATGCGGCCGAAGCGGGCCAAGTCATCCGGGCGTCCACCGCCGGCGGATACGGCAAGCAGGTCGTCGTCGACCACGGCTGGGTCAACGGCGCCGGCCTGGCGACGTCCTACAGCCACCTGTCCCGGTTCGCCGTGCGGGGCGGGTCGGTCAAGCGAGGGCAACTGATCGCCTACGTGGGTTCCACCGGCGCCTCCACCGGGTGCCACCTGCACTTCGAGGTGCGGGTGAACGGCACCGCGGTCGATCCCCTCGGTTACCTGTGATCCGCGGTGAAACGGCCCAGCCCGTCATCGGTTCCGGCCGTGAGTGAGCCGAGCATGCGGATCATGTCGAGCGCAGCAGGCGGCTAGCGGCGGTGTTGAGCACGCTGGAAACCCACCGGGTCGGCGAGGTGCCGGTACGGGTGCGCCGTCCGCGGTGGCGCAGGCCCCGCGGGATCGTCCTGTGGCTGCCGTATCTGACCGGCACCGCGGTGGACATGGACGACGCGTTGTCCCGGGCGGCAAGGGCCGGGTTTATCGGCGTCAGCCTTGATCCGCGGCGCCACGGCGCGCGAGCCGATGCGACCAGGGACGATCTGCACCGGGAGGTGATGGGCGCCTTCCGGCGCACCATGTGGCCCATCCTCGGCGGCACCGCCGAGGATGCGCGTGACGTGATCACCTGGGCCACAGGTCGTTTCGGTGTCAGTGGCCCAGTGTATGCGGGTGGGCTGTCGATGGGCGGGGACATCGCGGTCGCGCTCGCCGGCATCGACCCGCGGGTGCAACGGGTGGTCTCGCTCGGGTCCACCCCGGACTGGACCCGGCCCGGGATGACCGTGGACGGTGACCCTGCTCGGCCCATCGACCAGGGTGAACCGGACCAGGCGGCGCAGGCCTACTACGACGCCGTCGACCCGATCACGCACCCCGCCGCGTTCGATCGCCAGGTCGAGATCCGGTTCCACGTGGGCGAGCGCGACACTCACGTCCCGGCCGAGGCGGCTCAACGTTTCGCTGCGCTGCTGGCCGGTTCCCGGGCACATGTCGAAGTCCGCCCCGTTGTGGGCTTCGATCACGCGAGCGTGGTCGGGGACCGGCGAATCCGCCGGGACGCTATCGCGTGGCTGGTGCGGGGAGGCTCAAGGGC
>PDSI01000074.1 GCA_002748415.1 Micrococcales bacterium
CGGCCATTGCGTGGCCCGCCATGAGGACCGGGTCGTGTTCGTGCGGCACACGTTGCCGGGTGAGCGGGTGCTGGCGGCGGTGACCGCCCGCAACCGGCGATACTGGCGGGCCGACGCGGTGCAGGTACTCCACGCGTCGCCGGACCGGGTGCCGAGCGCATGGCCGGCGGCCGGGCCCGGTGGGGTCGGCGGCGGCGAACTGGCGCATGTGGCGTTGCCGGCGCAACGGGCGTGGAAGGCGGCCGTGATCGGCGAGCAGCTGGCCAGGATCGCCCGGCTGCCCGGGGCCGAGGTGGCGGTCCAGGCGCTGCCGGGGGAGGACGAGCGGGGCGGGCTGGGCTATCGCACCCGGATCGACCTGGTAGCCGGGGTGGACGGCAGGCCCGGCATGCACCGGCACCGGGCAGCCGAGGTGTTGGCGCTGGACTCGATGCCGCTGGCGGTGCCGCAGCTGGCCGGGCTCGGGCTGTTCGAGCGCCGGTTTGCGCCGGGTGCCCGGGTGCGGGCGGTCGCCCCCGGCGATGGGCCGCCGGTGGTGCTGGTCGACGGTGTGCCCGTCGCGGCGGACGGCTCGGCGGCCGATGTGCGGCTCGGCCGGTCCCGTTACGTGCGCGAGGTGGTGGGGCTGCCGGGCGTAGCCGAATGGCGCTACCGGGTCAGTGCCGAGGGTTTCTGGCAGGTGCATCGAGGTGCAGCGCCGGTCCTGGTCGCGGCCGTCGTGGGCGCCCTGACCGGACTGGACTTGGCTGGGCAGGTCGTTGTCGATCTGTACAGCGGGGTGGGCTTGTTCAGCCTGCCGTTGGCCGACCTGGTGGGCCCGTCCGGGCGGGTGGTGTCGGTGGAGGGCGACCCGGCCGCGGTGCGCAACGCCCGGCGTAACGCGCACGACCGGCCGCAGGTGCAGATCCGGGCCGGGGCGGCCGAACAGGTTGCGGCCGCCGCGGACTGCGATTCGGTGGCCGCGGTGGTGCTGGACCCGCCGCGCGCCGGTGCCAGGGCAGCGGTGGTCGCTGCGGTGGCGCGGCTACGGCCGCGGCGCATCGTCTATGTGGCGTGTGACCCGGCCGCGCTGGCCCGCGATGTGGCACTGTTCGGCGAGCACGCGTACCAGCTCGACCGCATCGAGGCGTTCGATCTGTTCCCGATGACGCACCACGTCGAGTGCGTTGCCGTGCTGACGAAAAGGCCTGACCCACGGTGATACGAACCGGCGTGTTGGCGCCGATGCCGAGAATCCGGCTTGAGGACGAGTCTTGGGGCTCTGTCGAGTCGACCATGACCGGCCACACGGTACGGTCTATGAACTGGCGTGACGAGGACGTCCGCGTCCTCCGAAGTTCGTCTGAAACGGAGGATCTCAGGTGCCAATTACGGCTACCGGAACGTGCAGCAGGTTCGCGACAGGTGTGTAGAGATCAACGTTCGTAGCGTCAGTCTTGAGTGACACCGTGAGTGCGTAGCGAACGCGCTGGCCGATGCGCTCGCGCTTATTGACTTTCTTCCACCAGCCTCCGACCGGGTAGACGGCGAGTCTTCCAGTGCTGGCCAACTCGGTACCGGAGGTCTCCCACTCGTCTTGATGCAGTGATCCGTAGTTGCGCTGGTACGCGCCGACCAACCAGGAGACTCGCCCGGATGCTGGACGGCCGCCGCCCTCTTCGGTGCGGGCGTCCCGGTTCACGCGCTGGACGAACTGTGTTTCGTCCTCAAGCGGGTTTTGGAGTTCGAATCGGAGGCCGTGCGAGGCATAGCTGTAGCGCTGGCGCCAGCCACGGCGTGACGCCGTGGGCTCGATGAAGTAGGAGAGAGTGACCCGCAGCGTGACGGTGGCAGATCCTATGCCTTCTTGTAGGACCTCCCGAGGCCAGGGCAGGTCGTGAAGGCGGAATGCCGGAACCTTGAAGTCCTTCCCGTCGAAAGGAATGAATTCGTCCTGGATGACGAGTGTGACCGCTTGGTGGGAGGAGAAGAGAACGCGCTCCTCGGTGGGAACGCCCCACCCGTACCGGCGAAGGATGCGCTGCTGCTCTTCGAGACTTCGACTCCTGGCGCGAGCAAGTTCGGCGCGCATCCTGGGCGTCCATTCCGCGGCGTGGACGATGAGCCCGCGCACCGTCTCGGGCCAGTACTGCGGGTACCTCGCCATCACTAACGCCCCGAGTCGAGCTGCTTGGGCGGTGGCGGCGCTGGTGGCGTTGGCGGAACCGAGGGCTTGATTGTTCGCATGGCTGGTGGAACGAAGTGACAGTGCGGGGTGGCACGGCTCAAACATCGAGCCGCCGTCGTGTAGGACGTTCCCGCCTTCCATGACGATGTCTGGCTTGATCGGCCACGGGCGTGTTCCAAACAGCAGAGAGGTCCGGCTGTGCGGTGACAGGTCGCCGGCCGGAGCGAGTGTGGACCAGCCCGAGTAGGCAGGGTCCGTTACGGTGCCGTCGAGTTCGGTGTAGGCGCCGACAGTGAGAGCATTCCAGGCTTGGCCCGGATCTCGAATCGGGGAAGTGTCGGAGTGCGCAAGGTGATTCGGTTCCCACGGTGGATCGACGTTTCCTGCTGAGACGACGAAGAAGCGTGCTGCGCCTGGGTCGGGCGCATCTAGCAGACGCAGTTCGTCCCCGTTGCGAACGACGCTGGCGCCAACCGCCAGTGCGTCGATGGTCGCCGACCACAGAGTCGGCTGTCCTGGGTTTCTTGGTGTGTCGCTGTTGGTGCTCACCGGCATACAGAAGATCCTGCGCCGTGTAGCGGTGATCTCGGGTAATGCGACCGCCTGCGCTGTGACGTCGCCGTAGGTGATCGGTTGGTGCTGTTGTTGTGATCTTGCGGGCAGGATCTTGACCGACTCCAACCGGTGTCGCATGGCTACTTGGTCGCTGCTCACCAGATAGGCGTCAACGTTGGGACCGAATAGTCCAAGGCCCGCCATCAGGGTGCCGTGCCCATTGAGGTCGAACCCGCTGGTACCGACAACGGTATGCAGGTCTCGTGGGGCAAGCGAGCCCTCAAGAAGGAGATGCGTGCGGGCGACGCCTGAGTCGAGATGGCATACAGCTGGGTCAATCTCCTCGGCGGGTTCGAGGCGTTGAACAAGGTCGTCGACGTACTCGGCTTGCTCTTCCACCGTGAGGTCTTCTATGGAGTCGATGAACTCTGGCCGCCGAATCTCTGCAACAGGTACGGCGGTGAACGGGAGCACTTCGAGTTGAGCCCAGGCTGCTTCGGCCCACATGACGTCACGATCAACCAGGCGAAGGAGTCGGTCGGAGGTCTTCAGGCCCAGATTCTGTGCGAAGCGTCGGAACAGTTCAGGCCCATCGGGGCTCGGACACAGCCAGACCTCCCACCAGGTTTTCCCGGTCGCGGGCGGCTCACCCTCGGACTGCCACAGGTCGCGCAGCACCGTGGAGCGGATGCGGGCGATGTTGGCGACCAGCTCGTTGTTGCTGGGTTTCCCGTTCGGCAAATCGGTTCCGAGGTAGTCCTCGAACAGTTCGAGAAACTCCGCCCTGTACCGATCGCTGACCCAGACTTTAGCTACCTCCGGGGTCCCCGCCGCTTCGTCGGCCGGGAGCACTGCCAGCAGTAGCCACTTCGGCTCCTGGCTCTGCGGGCCGCGGTTGGGCGTGAGCTGCTGGAGGCTGTCGAGCTTCAGTGGGTAAGCTGCCTTCCGTGGGTAGGCGGCCGTCAGCGGGTCGGTGGGGTTCTGGCCTTCCAAGGTGACGATGGTGCCACGTGCTCGCAATTCCTCTTCGGGGAGTTGCTCCCTTCGGGCGTCGTCGCCGATGGCAAAAGCCGATTGCAGTTCGTCCAAGCGCCCGCGCCCATGGCCGATGCGGTCTTCGACCGGCCGGATTTTCGGGTCGCCGCCTCCCCGGCGACGGAACTCTTCTTCTGCCGAACGATTCTCTACCAGGAGGTGGCTGAGGTGTTCGTGACCATCAGCCAAGACTTGCCGCCTGCCGTGACTTGAGGGCCAACCTGATGTCATCGAGAGTCACCTTGCTGCTACCAGCCAAGATAACGCCCTTCGCGGCGGCCTCAGCCGCGCGAACGAGGTCCGCATGCGACATCCCTTTCATGTCGTCAGCCAGCGAAGCCCAACGAACGCCCTTGGCGAGGGAGCCAAGGCGACCACGCATCACTGCCGCCGCCTGCTGCACATCCGGGAGTGCGTAGACGAGCATCATGTCGAAGCGCCGGAAGAGGGCCTTGTCGAGAATCGACCGATGGTTTGTTGCGGCGATGATGAGGCTTTCGCTGGAGCTGTTCTCCAGGAACAGAAGGAACGAGTTCAGGATGCGGCGGGCTTCACCCACGTCGTTTCCGGCTCGGTCGCCACCGAGTGCGTCGAACTCGTCGAACAGGTAGACACCTCGCCGCGTTTCGGCTGACTCGAAGATCATGCGCAGTTTGCTCGCGGTCTCGCCCATGAACTTGCTCATCAAGCTGTCCAAGCGGATGGTCAGCAGCGGGAGTGACAACTCGTGAGCCAGCACAGCCGCGGTCATCGTCTTGCCGGTCCCAGGGGGACCCTCGAAGAGCAGCCGATGAGCGGGCTCGAAGCCGTGGTCCAGTAGACTCTTCCGCTGGCGTTGCTCACTGAGGATGCGATGCACCTGTTCCGACAGTTCCTGCGGAAGAACCAGTTCTTTAAGGCTGACCGTCGGGTGTGTCGCGATGACAAGGTCCGATAGATCGCCTCGGGGTTGCGCGATCGATGTGACCCTCTTGGGTCGCTCCGCTCGCGACGATTGAACAGTGGCCTTCAAGTCAGACGCGAGACGGTGGTGGCCTTGGCGGGCAGCCTGGGCCGCTACTTGCAGCGCGACAGAGTAGAACGCCTCGTCGTCGCCGCTACCGTGACTTCGTACGAGCGCCTTGAAGTGTTCACCTGAGCCGGCCATGGTCCACCTCCCGCCGTGCGTCGACTCGTTGGTCGAGTCTAGGCGGAGGGTCCGCCAGAACTGGGTTGAACTCCCGGCTGTACGCCATGCCCGGCCGAAATCGAGCGTTTCGCCGTGACGAAGTCGACGGCGTGTTCGGTGGCGCCCGACCGAGCGATGCCGGCGAAGACCCGTGCCAGCAGACGTTCAAGGTGGCTGACCGGCTCTCGCGTCACGAGGAATCGAGCGGCGTCCGCGTCGCACAGCCGGACCCCATCTCGCTGGGACCGCTGCATCCGGTCGAGCCCCAGCGTCCCTGCACCTTGGCCGTGTCGGCACGGGCGGTCTCGCGCGTCTTAGGGAGAAGTGCCGCTACGGGCTCGTGTTCGCCGACCACTGGCTCGGTACACGACCCGCGGCTCGGGTTTCACTGCCCGGGCGTGCCCTGGGACAGTCGTGGGCTCAGCCCGTTGATGAAAGAGCAGAGGTCCTTGAGGGCGACCGCCGTAAACCGACCGTTGTCCAGGTCATCAAGCCCGGTTTGGGCTGCCTCGCGGAATGCCTCGACCTTGGCTGCGTCTTTCGCCTCGCCGCTCTCGACGGCGGCAGCGGCGTACACACGGCCGTGGTCGCTGAGCGGGACGTTCTGCGTGGTCATCGGGGGATCTCCTCATCTGAGTCAAACGCCGAGCAGGTGCGAGGGCCGTGGCGTCGTCCTTGGAAACATCCTCGCCCGCGCGATAGGGCGCCAAGGTCTCGGCCAGTCCAGCATCTCTCGGCCAGTCCACCGTCGGGCGGTGCGTTCGATCCGCTGGCTGGGTCATGGGTCCACCTCCGGACGTTCGTCTCGGTCGGGCTTGCGGCCTACGCCGGGGCAGCGGCGACGCGATCCGAGTTCACGCTTGTTGCTGCCGTCGGCGACTGTCGACGCGAGGGCTCGGAATGGGCCCACCTTGATTCGCCAACTTCCGCAACCGGTCACCGAGGCCGGCAGCGGCTCGAATCGGCATCGGCGCAGGTCAGCGGTCAGTTGTGGCCGCTGACCGGACCGGAGCGCACAGCCCTGTAATCCCGCGTAGCGGGCGCCGGTCTGTTCCCGATGACGCACCACGTCGAGTGCGTTGCCGTGCTGAGTCCACGTACCGGTCAGGTGGTTGGACGGTGCCCGGACCGGATGATATCTTGACATCAAGATAAATACCGATGTGTGGTCGGCAACAGGACGCCCCACCCCGTTGCCCGATCCGGCAATCTGACAGTATCGGAGCCGGATGCGTACCACCCGGCCCGCGCCGGACCAGCAGCAAAGGAGCCTGAGCATGAGCGTGAACAGTTTTGCCGCTAAGGATACCCTAACCGTAGGGGAAAAGAGCTATGAGTTCTACCGGATCACCGGAATCGACGGCGCGGCGGACCTGCCGTTCAGCCTCAAGGTGCTGCTGGAGAACCAGCTGCGCACCGAGGACGGCGCCAACATCACCGCCGATCACGTCCGCGCGCTGGCCGGTTGGGACCCCAAGGCCGAGCCGGACACCGAGATCCAGTTCGCGCCGGCGCGGGTCATCATGCAGGACTTCACCGGGGTGCCGTGCATCGTCGACCTGGCCACCATGCGCGAGGCGATGGCGGACCTCGGCGGCGACGCCACCAAGATCAACCCGCTCAACCCGGCCGAACTGGTGATCGACCACTCCGTGATCATCGATGTGTTCGGCAGCCAGGATGCGTTCGAGCGCAATGTGGAGATCGAGTACGAGCGCAACCACGAACGGTACGCGTTCCTGCGCTGGGGCCAGGGCGCGTTCAGCAACTTCAAGGTGGTGCCGCCGGGCACCGGAATCGTCCACCAGGTCAACACCGAGCACCTGGCCCGGGTGGTCATGCCGCGCGAGACCGACGACGGCACCGTTGTGGCGTACCCGGATACTCTGGTGGGCACCGATTCACACACCACGATGGTCAACGGGCTCGGCGTGCTCGGCTGGGGTGTGGGCGGTATCGAGGCCGAGGCGGCCATGCTGGGCCAGCCGGTCTCGATGCTCATCCCCAAGGTGGTCGGTTTCAAGCTGACCGGGTCGATCGCGACCGGCAACACCGCGACCGACGTGGTCCTCACCATCACCCAGATGCTGCGTGAGCACGGGGTGGTGGGCAAGTTCGTGGAGTTCTACGGCGAGGGCGTGGGCCAGGTGCCGCTGGCCAACCGGGCCACCATCGGCAACATGAGTCCCGAGTTCGGGTCCACCTGCGCCATCTTCCCCATCGACGACGTGACGCTGGATTACCTACGGCTGACCGGTCGCAGCGACGATCAGGTCGCGCTGGTGGAGGCCTACTGCAAGGAACAGGGCATGTGGCACGACCCGTCCAGCGAGCCCCGGTTCAGCGAGTACCTGGAGCTGGACCTGTCCACGGTCACGCCGTCCATCGCTGGGCCCAAGCGCCCACAGGACCGCATCGAGCTGACCTCGGCCAAGTCGCAGTTCGCGGTCGACGTGAAGAACTACGGGGTGACCGGCGACCTGCGCGAGGTCACGATGACCCGGGATGGGGCAAGTTTCGGTATCAAGGACGGCGCGGTGGTGATCGCATCGATCACCTCGTGCACCAACACCTCCAACCCCAGCGTCATGCTCGGCGCGGCACTGCTGGCCAAGAAGGCGGTGGAGAAGGGGCTTTCGGTCAAGCCGTGGGTCAAGACGTCGATGGCGCCGGGGTCCAAGGTGGTCACCGAGTACTACGAGAAGGCCGGGCTGTGGCCGTACCTGGAGAAGCTGAACTACCACTTGGTGGGGTACGGCTGCACCACCTGCATCGGCAACTCCGGGCCGCTGCCGGAGGAAGTCTCGGCGGTGATCACCGACAACGACCTGACGGTGGTGTCGGTGCTGTCCGGTAACCGCAACTTCGAGGGCCGCATCAATCCGGACGTCAAGATGAACTACCTGGCCTCCCCGCCGCTGGTGATCGCTTATGCGCTCGCCGGGACCATGGACTTCGATTTCGACACCGACCCGCTGGGCCAGGACCACGACGGCAACGACGTGTTCCTGCGCGACATCTGGCCGGACACCGAGGAGATCGAGGCCACCGTCGCCTCCTGCATCGACGAGGAGATGTTCGAGGCCGGGTATTCGGACGTGTTCGCCGGTGACGAGCGGTGGCGCTCGTTGCCGACGCCGGAAGGCAACGTGTTCGAATGGGACGAGAAGTCGACCTACGTGCGCAAGCCCCCGTACTTCGACGGCATGGGAGCACAGCCGCAGCCGGTCGGCGACATCAGCGGCGCCAGGGTGCTGGCCATGCTCGGTGACTCGGTGACCACGGACCACATCTCCCCGGCCGGGTCCATCAAGGCCGATTCGCCGGCCGGGAAGTATCTGGCCAGCAACGGGGTCGCCCGTGAGGACTTCAACTCCTACGGGTCCCGGCGCGGCAACCACGAGGTGATGATCCGCGGTACATTCGCCAACATCCGGCTGCGCAACATGCTGCTGGACGGCGTGGAGGGCGGGTTCACCCGGGACTTCACCGCCGGCGGCGAACAGGCGTTCATCTATGACGCAGCGCAGAACTATGCGGCTCAGGGCACCCCGCTGGTGGTGCTGGCCGGCAAGGAGTACGGCTCCGGGTCCTCGCGAGACTGGGCGGCCAAGGGCACCGCTCTGCTCGGGGTGAAGGCCGTGATCACCGAGTCCTACGAGCGCATCCACCGGTCCAACCTGATCGGCATGGGCGTGCTGCCGCTGCAGTTCCCGGCGGGGGAGTCGGTGGACTCGCTCGGCCTGGAGGGCACCGAGACGTTCGATATCACCGGAGTGCAGGCGCTGAACGACGGCATTCCGGACACCGTGCACGTCACCGCCACCAAGGACTCCGGCGAGAAGGTGGAGTTCGACGCGGTGCTGCGCATCGACACTCCCGGTGAGGCCGAGTACTACCGGCACGGTGGCATCCTGCAGTACGTGCTGCGTTCGCTGGCCGCATGATCGACGGCGCCGTGCGCGGGAGCGCTACGGCCGCCTGAACTGCTGTTCCTGCGGAAGCCGGGGGAGGTTCCCCGGCTTCCGCGCCGGATGGCGAGCACATCCCAACGGGTTGCACGTGTCCTAGCTCAAACCCCGGCCGGGGGGTCCTGATCGTGACCCAACCGGGGGTCCTCTCGGAGGTTCTGGCCCGGGGTGCCTGACCGCCGGGCCGGTACCTGGGGTGTGTGACACCCGTGTCAGGCCACTGTTGGCCGCCGTGGTCTGCGCGATGCTCGCCGGGTCACGCGCGTTCGTGGCGATCGGGGAGTGGATCGTCGGCCTATCCGGCCCGGCGCGGGCCGGTTCTTGGGTTGACCAGTCCGGTCCCCGAGGTGCGAACCGAGCCCAACGCCGCCGTCGCTGGCCTGGCCGGCGTCGCGTACCAGCCGGCGGATGGCCAGAAAACCCCGAGGGAGAAAACCTCAGTGGCGGAAGCGTTCCTGTGCTACTCCCATACTGCGTTTCGCGCATGCGCTGCCTTCACCATGCAGGCGCACGGACGGCCACGATAGGGTCGCCGCCCGCGCGGCGCTACCCGGATGAGTGCCAGACTCGGTGCCCAATGCTCGTCAGCGGCCCCTCGCCTCACCGAAGAGTTCTTCAAGGTCACCCTTGATGGTGGCAGTACCACCTCGATCATCGGGTCCAGGTCGCCCGGATCGTCTTCACCAACCACAATCCCAACGCCCAACCCGGTGAACGCTCGGACAAGTTCAGGTTCCACCGACGACCGGATCACCCATCCTTGACGAGCGAGAACAAGGAGTATGATGTCGGCCGCACAAAATAGGCGTCCCCGCCCCCTCCACTTCGGGCGCTAGCCGCTCAGCGACGTATGAAGCACTCGGGAATATGGATCAACCCTACCGGGATCGACAGCAGTGATATCCGCGACCGCGTGAGCGAGGACGGCTGGGACGATAGACCCGTGGGCTAGCTTTGCGGGTCAAGCCCCGCCAGGGCGAATGCAAATGTCAGGACGACGCCGGAGAGCCCGCCAGGAAAAGCCTGATAGTCGACCGCACCGAATACCACCGAAAGAGCAGGCTCTCCTGTCGTGAATGTGGGGGTTTGGGGTGTGGTGTGGGGCAGGGGTGGTCGATCGTCGGTGCGTGGACTCGGCGTGGCGGCATCTGGACTTGTCGGGGCGTCGGTGGGTGCTGTGACACGACGCGCTCCTTCCATGGAAACCGATCTCTCGTATCAGAATCAACTGAGTGAGATGTGGCTTCGGCGAGACCGACACGTGAATCCCGTCGAGGTGTTGCGGATCTCGGGAGATAAAGAGTAACTTACCAATTGGTCAGTGCAATGCCGGCGACTACCGAGAGTAAGAAGTGCAATGACCGTTACACCATTATTTGAACCACGCGTTGAGTCGGGCGCAGACACCTTCACCAATCGCCTAATAGGTGCCGGTGTGAGCACTCAGATGCACCTGCGGCGACGTGCTGAGGCTGCAATGGCGGGAGAGTCGAGGGCCCGTTGGGTGTGGCTCGTACTGATCGGCGTCATGGCGATCGCTGCAGGGGCCGCCTTCGTCTACTGTCGGAGTCGTGGCTTCGCCGGGTTCACTGGCGACATCGAAGCCGTGCGCGGGCCAGGGGGAATCAAGATCGGTATCAAGATAGCCTGCGAGTGAGCCAGGTCACCCGCTGAAAGGGACGCATGTCTGACCCGTTGGAGATCCAGGGACTCGCCAAGCACTATGGCCGGCATCGCGCGGTGCACGACGTATCCTTCACCGTCGCAGCCAACCGAGTGGTGGGCCTTCTGGGTCCCAACGGGTCCGGCAAGTCCACCACACTGCATTGTATCGCTGGCCTGCAGCAAACCACTGCGGGAAGCATTACTATTTGCGGTCACCCACACGAGTCGGTCGAGGCCAAGGACGCGTTCGGCTTCTTCCCCGACGATTTGCCGTTGCCTGATGCGCTCACAGCGCGTGAGGTTCTGGCTTTCCACAGCCGTCTCCGGCCAGGTTTGGACCAGGACCTCGCCGGTGATCTGATGGCTGTCCTCGGGCTGACCGAGCATCAGAACAAGATGCTGGGTGACTTCTCTCACGGAATGCGCCGCAAGATCCAACTGGTCCTGGCTCTGTCCCACTGGCCACAGGTCCTGGTGATGGACGAACCGATGCGCGGTCTCGACCCTGAGGCCGCGGAGTTGATGCACGCGGTCATTGAGGAGTTCGCGGCCACCGGCGGAGCCGTCCTGGTGGCGACCCATGACCTACTGGCCGCAGAGCGTGATTTCACTGATGTGGTGGTCTTGGCCGACGGGGAGGTCGTCGCCCACGGATCCCCCGACAGCATTCGTCGCGACGTTGGTGCCACTAGCTTGACCGATGCTTTCGTTCTGCTGACCGGTATCCAGGGCCGCGTCGAGTCGGCCCGAGCCGACATCGCTCGTCTGCTGGCGCAGGACCTTCCGGAGGCCCACGCAGAAAGAGGCGCTGAGCAGCGCCTGAGCTGAAAGGATTCCGTCCCATGAGAGTTTCCACGTCCTTGGCGATTGGCTTCGGCATTACCTTCGTCGTCCTCGTCTTCGCTTTGGTGGGGGCCTTCGTCACCCAGTCCAGCATGAGCATTCCGTGGTTCTTCGAAGTCACTGCCGAACAGGACTCCGCGGGGCGGCTCTCCGCCGGGCTGTCCTTTTCGCCGATCGGCCCCGTGCTGATGGGGCTGCTCCTGTCGGCCCTGGCGCGGATTGCCGTGCGTATCGGCGGGGCAGCCCGATCCCGGGCCGATGATCGGGCCTGATGGGCGTCGAGACCGATCGCACGGAGTTGTCCACGTCCAGCCGTCCACCGTCCACGCCTGTCGTGGTGCGGGAGATCGCCCGGATGACGTGGCGACTCTTCTTCAACGACTTGGCGCGGAGTCTCGGGTCCCGCGCCGGCGCGGGGGCACTGCTGGGGGGAATGGTCGTCACAGCCGTTGCGTTCGCTGGCTGGAGCACTGCCCAGTCGGCCGCCCAGTTGGGTGTAGCCAGCTTGGCGGGGGTCGAGACCACGTACGGCGCCTTGTTCTTCACCATTCCCGCGCTCGTCACGATCTTGATCGCGCTCTACACGCCCGATGCCACCCTGCTCGGGCAGATGCTGACCACACTCCCCGTGAAGTGGCTCGGGATCGTGCTGGCCCAGCGAGTCCTCACGGTGTCGGTTGGGCTGCCACTGGGACTGTTCGTGTTGGTCCCTCTGCTGTCCATGACCTTCTCCACCAGCTCGGTTGCTCCGCTCGCGGCGTCCCTGCTCCTCGGGGTAGGCGGTTCGGTGGTCGCTGCGGCGCTGCACTCCTGCTTCACGTGGCTGGTACGCCGGATCTGGCCGGGGTCCGGCGCCATGGGCTCGGGGCTGGCTGCCCTGGCGACGACCACAATCCTGCTGTGGCCCTTTGTCGATGCTCTTCCGATGAATTATCACGAGCCTGGGGGTTCCCACTCCTGGCTAACCGGTGGTCTCATCCGCGCGATGAACGGGGGCGCCCTGGCTGCGGCATTGCCGTTCGGCCTCCTTGTCCTAGCGGCCCTGGTGCTGGCGGGCCTCGTGCCCCAGCCAGCCCGCCAAGCCCAAATCTGGGCGCGTTCGCCCGCCAGAAGCGCCCCCGGTGTCCTGGGTCGGTCACTCGTCGGTCTGGAGTTGGTGCAGATCCTGCGTTTCGCACCGAATGCCGTCTCCCTGTTTTTCCTCAACGGCGTGGCTCTGGCCGCCCTCGTGCATGTCCTCAACAGCGACGGTGAGGACTTGGGCCTGGCGGCCTTGCTGCTCATGGCACTCAGCGCGTGGGGGGTCGGTGCCTACGGCCCCACCAGGAGCCAGTTGTGGCAGTACGAACTCACCGGGCGGCCGCACGCCTGGATCCCCGCCAAGGTCATGGCCGTGGCAATGGTGTGGGCCGTGATGATGCTGGTGCATGGCACCTGGATCGTCCTGCTGACAGGCTGGTGGTGGCAGGACGTCGTCTTTCTGCTCCCGGTCCTGGCGGTCGAGATGGTGCTTGCCTGCACCGTCGGGATCGTGGTCCCCGTCAGCGCCGGCACCTCGATCTCCGCAGCGGTGTCCGAGGTCATCGCCATCCTCGTGTTGCTGATGACCGCGACGGGGACCCAGACCGCGCTGGCCGGGCTCACTGACCCTTGGTTGCTGATCGTTGTTCACCTGACGATGCTGGTCGCTGCGTTGGCGTTGTACGTTCTCACCGCGCGGTTCCAAGGTCGACCGAAGACTGTGCGTGCGTGATGGGTCGGCCTTGGACTGGCGGCTCCCCAGCTGGGTAAACAGGTTGGTCGCGTCGGCCCCCGCCCAGCTATTTCATCATTCGTTGACTTCCTGTTGCGGCAGTCCTAGAGTGGAACTCAACGCACGGTGAAATAGGGGAGCGGTCCATGGCGGTGACAAGCAGTCAAGCAGGCCGCACCGGCCGGCGCCGGGGGAGTCCGGACACGCGTCAGCAGATTCTCGACGCGGCCCGGACGTTGTTCGCCCAGCGGGGCTTCTCCGCCACGTCCGTCCGGGCGGTAGCCAGGAAGGCCGCGGTGGACCCGGCCCTGATCCACCACTACTTCGGCAGCAAGGACGGACTCTTCCTGGCCATCGTGGAACTGCCGTTCAACCCCAGCGACATCCTGAGCAGGGTCGAGGCGGACCGGCCCGAGCTGGCCGAGGAGCAGGTGCCGGTCCGGCT
>PDSI01000100.1 GCA_002748415.1 Micrococcales bacterium
CGGCAGCAACGACCCATCCTGGCCGACACCATGTTCGCGGGGGGAAAAGGCGCGAGGTACGGCCTGCCCGTTCGCGGAGACTCTATGTCAGTGTCGTCGGGGGCTGGTCCCGGTGCCGGCGGCCGTTATAGTTGTGGGCCACCTTTCTCCGGGAGCCCAACGGTGAGTACGCACGAGGACACCGACCGCCCCGACGCGGTCGAGGATGCCGAGCCGGACAGCGGCGCCGGCCCGGGCGGCGCGGCCGTCCTGCAGTCCCAGATCGCCGCCGAACAGCATGCGTTGGACACCTTCTACGCTCGGCTGGATCAGGTCAGGCAGCACACGGAGGCCGAGTTGGACTCCATCCGCATGCAGCGGGCGGGCGGCAACCCGCAGAACCGCTCCGAACGGGACTCGATGGCCACCTTGTTCGAGAACCGGTTGGCCCAGTTGAACGCGGTGGAGAACCGGTTGTGCTTCGGCCGGCTCGATCTGCGCGACGACGAACGGCGCTACATCGGCAGAATCGGGCTGGCCGACGGCGAACAGACCCGGCTGCTGGTGGATTGGCGGGCGCAGGCCGCGGAACCGTTCTACCAGGCCACCGCCGCCAACCCTGGCGACGTGGTGTTGCGCCGGCATCTGGTCACCAGTGGCCGCGCGGTCACCGGTATCGAGGACGACGTGCTCGACCTGGATGCCCTCAGCAACGATCAGCGCTCCCGCCTGGGCGGGGAGGGCGCGCTGCTGGCCGCCCTGTCCGCCCAGCGCACCGGGCGGATGAGCGACATCGTCGCCACCATTCAGGCCGAACAGGACACCGTCATCCGGGCCGGACACACCGGTGTGCTGGTGGTCGAGGGCGGGCCGGGCACCGGCAAGACGGCGGTGGCTCTGCACCGGGCCGCCTACCTGCTGTACGCGCACCGGGAGCGGTTGTCCCGCAGCGGAGTCCTGGTGGTCGGTCCCTCGCCGGTGTTCATGCGCTACATCGACCGGGTGCTGCCCAGCCTGGGCGAGACCGGAGTGGTCATGCTGACCGCGGGCGAGTTGTTCCCAGGAGTACGCGCCCACGTCCACGACGCCCCGCACGGCGCGCGGCTCAAAGGCGACCTACGGATGGTGCAGACGATCGCCGGTGCGATCGCGGACCGGCAACGTGTCCCGGACGCACCGGTGCGGATCAACCTCGACGGCAGCCGCATCGAGCTCACTGCCCAGGCCGTGCGAGCGGCCAGGGACCGGGCCCGGCGCACCGGCAAGCCGCACAACGTCGCTCGAGTGGGATTCGCCAAGGACCTGCTCAACCACTTGGCGGACCTGGTGGGTGCCAGCCTCGGGGCACACCTGTCACCGGAGGACCGGGCGGTGGTCATCGCCGACCTGCGTTCCGATGTCGACGTCCGCCGGGCCATCAACCTGGCGTGGATGCCGATCACTCCGCAAGACCTGGTGGACCGGCTGTTGTCCGACCCGCGCCGGCTGGCGTCCAGCTCGCCGTGGCTGTCCGAGGAGGACATCGAAGCCCTGATCCGGCCACGGGGAACGGATTTCACCGTCGAGGACGTGCCACTGTTGGACGAGGCCGCCGAACAACTGGGGGAGGACCCCTCGGCCGCGCAGGCCGAGGCGGACCGGGCCGCGGCCCAGCGGGCCGAGGACCTCAACTACGCCCGAGCCGTGGTGTCGATGACCGGAACCGCAGGGCTGGTGAGCACCGACATGCTGGCCGACCGGTTCGCCGGGGACTCGGTGACCGAATCGCTGTCCGAACGGGCCGCGGTCGACCGGACCTGGGCCTTCGGGCACGTGGTGGTCGACGAGGCCCAGGAGTGCTCACCGATGATGTGGCGGTTGCTGGGCCGGCGCAACCCGGCCAGGTCGATGACCGTCGTCGGGGATCTGGCGCAGACCCGTTCGGCGGCAAGCCCATCCACCTGGGAACAGGCGCTCGAGCCGCTGGTTCAGGACAGGTGGCGGCTGGAGCGGTTGGCCTTTTCCTACCGCACCCCACGCCGGATCATGCAACTGGCCACTGCCATGCTGCAGCGGGCGGGAGTCCAGGTGCCGACGCCGGAATCGGTCCGCGACGTCCCGGACGTGCCGGTGGCCACCCGCCTGCCGGCGGGCCGGGGAGACACGTGGGCTGCCCAGCTGGCAGCGGTCGTTTCCGCGGAATGGGAACAGGTGCGCGGTGGCCGGCTCGGCGTCATCGGTACCGACGATGTGGTCGAAGACGCGTTGATCGCGTTGCGCGGCCGGGATCCTGGCGCAAGCGTCGGGCGTGGTAGCACCGCCATCGACCAGGACATCGCGGTACTGACGGTCGAGGAGGTGAAAGGTCTCGAGTTCGACGGCGTCGTCATCATCGAACCGGCCCGCATCATCGAGCAGGGGGCCCGCGGGCACAACGATCTCTACGTGGCGATGACCCGCCCGACCGCCCGGTTGCACCTGGTGTACACCCAGGAGCTACCGCCCGGCCTGGAACAACTGGCGGCCGTGTCGGCTGAGAACGAATGAGGCCGGTGGGCGACAGCGGTATATGGGCCGGCCTAACCGACACTCCAGATCGAGTGCCGGGCCCTGGCCCGGTAGGTGGGGATGAGGAGCAGGTCGACGCCGAGCCCGAGCCATACCGGCACCAGGAATGTCACCCCCAGGCCCTGATAGAACGACACCCAGCCCACCACGCTGAGCACCGTGTACAAGGCCCCGGTGGCCAGCCGGTGCAGGTAGAAATGATGCCCGCCCAGGTGTCCGAGCAATGCCCACAGCAGGTAGGCGGTCTCCAGCTGTTTGCCACTGCTGGTGGCTCGTTCGGCCAGCCGGGCGCCCATCGCGGCTCGAGCCTGCTGGTGCGCCATCACCTGGTGGGCCCGGGACAGTTCCGGTGCGGTCCGCCAATCCTGCGCTGGCAGTGACATGACCGATGGTGGCGACCCGGCGGGCCCACGCACTGGACC